>NZ_CP136865.1:3222495-3544745 GCF_045689245.1 Congregibacter brevis
AACTGATCAGCGCTTGCAGAAACCAGGGGTGCGGGACGAGGAACCTTGTCAGGATCGTCAAACTGGGGGTCACTCTCGATCTTGGGAATGGGGTAAATGTCTACAAACTCATCAGAAGACGTTCCGTTGGGCAGGCTTATGGGAGGCATCTCCTGAGCTTCTCGATAGTCTCCAGCCGAGTCACGAAAGAAACCCTTGTCGCCAAACAGATATCCACATGCGGTGACAGGTGCCAATAGCAGCAACAGGCTACACAGCTTCAGGTATTTCATACACCAAGCCCTTTTATGGCTGAATCAATTACCGCCGCACAGTCTCCCTCAGGCAAAGTTAAGGGTAGACGTATGCCGTCTTCCATCCTCCCCATGCGCGAAAGGGCGTATTTCACGGGCATAGGATTCGCCTCGACAAACAAGGCCGCATTTAAATCTTCCAGACTGGCGTCGATTTCGGCCACCGTGGCTTCATCACCCTCCAAAGCTGCAGCGCAGAGCGCTGCGACCCTCTCGGGGACAACATTAGCGGTTACGGAAATATTGCCAACGGCACCGGCGAGGATGTAGTTCGCCGCCGTTCCGTCGTCTCCGGAATAGACCGCGAAACCTTCAGGCACCATCGCAAGGAGCTCTTTGCCTCGGAGTAAATCTCCGGTGGCATCTTTGATACCGACAATATTGTCAATGTCGGACAGTCGCTTGGTGGTTTCGTTACTAAGGTCGACTGCCGTGCGGGACGGCACGTTATACAGAATCTGAGGAACAGGTACAGCCTCAGCGATAGCCTTAAAGTGCGCATAGAGCCCGCGCTGCGACGGCCTGTTGTAATAAGGCGTCACCAGAAGGCATGCGTCGGCTCCCACGGATGCCGCGCCTCGCGTCAGTTCGATGGCTTCTCGCGTCGAATTAGCACCAGTGCCCGCTATCACAGGGATTTTACCCCCTAGGTACTTTACGCAATGTCCGATTAACGCAAGGTGCTCGTGAACGTCCAAGGTCGCGCTTTCGCCAGTTGTACCCACCGCAACGATGGCCGAAGTACCCGACGCTACATGCCATTCGAGCAGACTATCGAGCGACAAATAGTCAATATGGCCATCTGAATGCATAGGCGTGACGAGGGCGACAATACTTCCTTTGATCATAGTCTTACGAATACCGCTGGTATTTAGTGGCTACTGCGCCATTGAAGGCCCGCAATTATCCATGACAATATGCCGAACACAAGCAAAGCATTGGGGATTAGACATCTTGATTTCGATTCTGAAGCACTTTGGGGCCGCTCAAACGCGACTTTTGCTCCCGCATAGCCCAAGAACGCCGATTACAGCATCCGGCAGGGCGATTGTTTTCACATTCCTCAGCGGTCTTTTCCTCGCCCAAGGGGCGCTCGCCCAACTGGTTGATAAGCGAGTTACCGCCTTAAACCCGCTGGATCGCCAATACATGGATGTGCAAAGGCAATCGCTCAATGAACTGACCCTTCGGTACTACGGTGCTCGATGCTGCCGGAGTCAGTCAGAACTCGATTACCTTCAGCGTTTGCTCGACGACGGACACGTTAGATCGGACCAAACTCGCGAGTTGCAGGCGATGGGCGTTGCTTTGGGAGATCTCCTGGCTTCGGAGCTGGAAATGCAGTGGGTCGTCTATGAAGACATCAAGGGACGCAGTCGAGCGCTGCGCTTAGGAGAAACAGAGAACTATCTCTTCCCGGTCACGATGATAGCCCGAAGATTCGAAGGCGGAGACAGAACGCCTGTCGAGGAGGTCTACCAACAAGCGTACGAAGCGATAGAGTCCGTGCGTCCACCCCTACCCTTTCAATGACTGCTGAAACCTCAATCGACTCTATGTACCCACGGCTGCCCATCGAATGAGCTCATCTGCTCAAGCCAATGTAAACGCCGCAGGCAATCAACTACAACTCGGCGGTGACTGGGACACCACAGAGCTCCCCGATCTATCCTCAATGCTCGAGGACATGCTTAGGAGTGAGAGCGTGCTGAGCATAGATGTGAGCGCGGTGAGCACCTGGAGCCCACGGCTTGAGGCGAAGCTACTACAACTCCAACGTATTGCACTGGCCAACGATAGGGACATTGAGTACATCGGCGCGCCCGAATCTCAAACCCAACTCATGAATCTGGCAACCGCTGTGGCGCCCTATAAAGGATCACCGGAGACTTCATCGGGCCTACTATCCATGAAGCATCTGCGGCAGAGTCTGGCGGGAATCGGTGACGATCTCATTGAGTCGCTGGAGTTTCTCGGGGCCATCGGTATTGCCCTCTTCCGCGCGCTACTCGGCCGTTCTGGCATGCGCCGCCGGGAGCTCATCGAGAGTCTGGCGCAGGCCGGCCCCCAAGCGATAGGGATTATTACTCTCACCAGCATACTTGTCGGCATGATCTTGGCGTACTTGGGAGCCGCTCAGCTTCAGCAGTTTGGCGCCGCAGTCTTTGTCGCCGATCTGGTAGCGATTGGCATGCTCAGGGAAATGGGAGCGCTCATGACCGCCGTGGTTATGGCGGGTCGAACGGGGGCAGCCTACGCGGCCCAGCTAAGCACCATGCAGAGTAATGAAGAAATCGATGCCATCAGTACGCTTGGCATCAATCCCATGGAGTTTCTCGTGGCTCCCAGAGTCCTGGCGCTGATTTTGATGATGCCGCTGCTAGTCGTCTATGCAGACGCACTGGGCATTTTGGGAGGCGCTGTGGTCGCGGGCGGTATGGGCGTGACACCTCTACAATACGTAAGCCAACTAGGCACAGCGATAACGCTAACGCACTTTTTTGTGGGTATTTTTAAGGGCTTCATTTTCGCCGCGCTGATCGCTACTGCGGGCTGTCGAGCAGGTATGAACGCCGGCAGAAACTCCGAAGCTGTGGGTCGAGCTACCACCGAAGCCGTAGTCACCGCCGTGGTGTATCTCATCGTCGCTGACGCGGGAATCAACATCCTTTGTCAGCTCTTGGGTATTTAGTCATGAGTGATCCCGTTATCAGTATCCGAGATCTCACCATGGCCTATGGCAGCCGTCTCATCCAGCAAGACGTCAGTTTTGATGTCATGCGCGGCGATATTTTCGTAATCATGGGCGGATCCGGCTGCGGCAAGAGCACTCTGCTAAAGCACCTCTTGGGGCTATTAGAGCCCGCCAAGGGCAGTATTTCCTACGGTGATCAGAACTTCACTCTCGCGGGCCCCTCGGAACGTCAGGCACTGCGCCAACATTGGGGAATCACCTATCAATCGGGCGGCTTGATTAGCGCTATGACCCTGGCAGACAACGTCGCGCTGCCGCTAGAGCAATACAGTAACTACAGTAAAAATGATATTCAGGAGATTGTAGCGCTCAAACTGGCACTGGTGGGTTTGGATGGGTACCAGGACTTTTTGCCCGCCGAAATTTCCGGTGGAATGCGAAAACGTGCAGCGCTGGCGCGTGCAATTGCTCTCGACCCTGATATTCTCTTCTTTGACGAACCGTCTGCGGGCTTAGATCCCATAAGTTCGCGCCGACTGGACGACCTCATATTGCAGCTCAAGGAGTCCACCGGCGCATCGGTTGTCATGGTGACACATGAATTGCCCAGCATCTTTGCCATCGCAAACAATGCGATATATCTCGACGCGGACAGCAAACGAATGATCGAAACCGGCAACCCAACCTGGATGCGTGAGCGCAGCGAACACGCGGTGGTGAGACAATTTTTGAACCGCGAGGCGCAACAAGCTGACGGAGGCTTACCCTCATGAGCGAACGCAGAAGCAGCATTCTCGTCGGTGCTTTTGTCGTGGGCGCTCTAATCATCGCCACCGCAGGCGCATTGTTCTTCGCTGGAGGCGGACTTGGAACCACCAAAAGTCGCGTAGTGATGGTCTTTGATGGGTCACTCCGCGGCTTAACTATCGGCGCTCCCGTAGCCCTCCGCGGCGTGACTATCGGGCAAGTCACGGACATTGACCTCATCCTGGACGCGGATCGCGCAAGCGTCACCATGATCGTTGAAGCTGAGATTAATCCTGACTCAATGAAACTGGTGGGTAGCGTTACCGAATCTATGCTCGGAGAACTTGTCGAGCGAGGACTCGCCGCACAGCTAAATACTCAAAGCCTCCTCACCGGTCTTTTATACGTCCAGTTGGATTTCCATCCTGACAAAGAAACCGCCGTTAGCAAGATCGACTCGATCCACCCCCAGATACCCACCATTCCAACAGAGCTGGAACAGCTGAGGCGCTCGCTGGAATCCATAGATTATGCAGCGATCGCAGAAAACGTCGACCGCATAGCCAATGGCCTGGACGAGCTTCTCAATAGCAGCGATATGCAGGCTTTACCCGGTTCTATGCGCAGCAGCCTCGCTGCACTGGAGACCGCCAGCAACAGTCTTACATCGACACTGGAAGAGAATTCGCCCGCCCTCAAAGCATTTTTGGACGAGGGCACGAACACCGTGGCCACACTTAACAAGCAGCTACCGGAGATCACCAACTCGATTGAGAGCTCATTACAACGCCTCGATGAGGCTCTGGTGTCAGCAAACAACAGCCTACAAGGTCTTGAAAAAGCAGCCGCACCTGACTCAGCGCCTCGCCGTCAGTTAAGTCAGGCCATGCAGGAAGTTACCTTGGCTGCCAGAGCCTTGCGTTCCCTCGCGCGTAGCCTCGAGGAGCATCCGGAATCGCTGCTTCGTGGCCGACCGGGAGATGAGTCATGATCCACAAGATCTTATTAACAGCCGCACTCTCCTTCTTGGCCGCCTGTGCACCCACCTCTATACAAATACAACACTTACAACTGTCTGCAGGCGAAGCGCCGCTTGCGCAGGGTAGCCGCCCGATCATCGTCCTGGATCGTATCGATCTTCCAGACTATCTCTTGAGGGACGAGCTGCTGCATCGCGAGAGCAGCTTCTCCTTGCGCTACGACGCTGCCAGGCGTTGGGCCGAACCTTTAGACCTTGGTGTTCAACGTGTGCTGGGCCGCCGCTTGGAAAGTGCTCTGAACACCCAGCAGGTAATACTTTTCCCGGACGCCACCGCGGAAACTGTTGATTGGTGGCTCAGCGTCACGGTCACACATTTTGAAGCAACAGCTGCAACGGCAAAGATCGTCGCAGAGGGACGCTGGGAGCAAGACAATGACGACCTAAAGATTGTAGAGTCTGTGGTATTCGAAGACTCTCTACCTCTACGCTCGGGTGATGGAGAAGACATCGCCAAAGTCATGAGCGAGTTGCTGTGGAAGTTCGCTGACGAACTCGCAGCTGCTATCTCGGAACGACCCCTGATGCCCAACGGCACCGCGGATCCAGAGCGAACCATCGATGTCGAAACCGTCATCGAAACTACACAGCAATGAAGGATATGATTATGGAATTCCTGCAAGATCCCGAACAGTGGCTACCACTGGCGATAGAATATGGCACCGCTTTAGCGCTCGCCATCGTCATTTTTTACATCGGCCGCATGGTAGTTGGACGTGTTGTGAGCGTATGCAATCGGGTAATGCTTAGCCGCGGCACCGATGAGACACTCGTCAATTTCGTGTGTTCCATATTGCGCTGGGTTGGCTTGCTGTTTGTCACCATTGCCGCACTGAGCCGATTGGGCGTTGATACCTCGTCTCTGGTAGCGCTTCTGGGTGCCGCCGGCTTGGCCATTGGCCTTTCCTTGCAAAGCTCTCTGGGCAATTTTGCGGCAGGGGTTATGCTCATCATCTTCAAGCCCTTCAAAAAAGGCGACTTTGTTGAGGCTGCGGGGACTATGGGTGTTGTGGATACCATCGGCATATTCACAACAACTATGACGACACCCGATAACAAAGAAATCATCGTGCCCAACGGTGGCATCATTGGCGGCAACATTACGAACTTTTCGGCCAAAGATACCCGCCGCGTCGATATGGTTTTTGGAATCTCCTATGGCGACAATTTACACGATGCAAAAACCATCCTTGAAGACATCATCAAGTCTGATTCCCGCGTGCTTGCAGAGCCCGCTCCGGTCATCACCGTGGGCGAACTAGCGGACTCAAGTGTAAATTTTCTCGTGCGTCCGTGGGTAAATGCCGCAGACTATTGGGCGGTTCTTTGGGAGACAACCGAAGCGGTAAAACTTCGCTTCGACGAAGCGGGTATCTCTATTCCGTTTCCTCAAATGGAGCTGCATATGCAGCGTCCTGAAGAGACACACGCCGCAGAGTAAAGCGGAAGCCTGCCTACTGTATTCGGCAGGCCTCACAGCGCATGTAGAGGTGCCCCGGGTCGGCAAAGCTCTCGAGAAAATCGACGCTTTGCCGCACCGGCTCCAACAACGTTGCGATACCCGTGACAAGACCCGGCATAGTTAGCAGACGAGTCCCTCGCATGCTGTCGCTAAGCTGCTGCAGAAACAATTCCCGAGGCGAAAACGCGGGCCCAATGCTAATAAGTCCGTATTCGTCAACACCAAGACCCGCCAGCTCTGCCGCTTGCTCCGCGGCGTAGTCTAAACTGCCCAGGCCGTCGATTAGCCCCGCATCCAGAGCGTCGCTAGCGCTCAACACCCTACCCTGTGCCAAGCCATCAAGAGTGTCCATGTCGATAGAGCGGCTTTCTGAGACGAGCGTGAGAAACTGTCCGTAAAGATCGTCTACGGACTGCTGCAGCACATCCGACAGTTCGGGATCCAAGGCACGATCTGGACGCAGAGCACCTGCAAGTTTTGTAGTACCAACACCGTCAGTTTGAATTCCCCCCTTTGCCATAAGACGCTCGACGGTAGGAAAGGCTGCGAACACGCCAATACTTCCCGTAATCGTTGTAGGCGTAGCGAAAATACGATCGGCGGCGGTGGAAATGTAGTACCCCCCGGACGCCGCAATACTCCCCATGCTCACAACTACGGGCATGCCGGTTTCACGGATGCGCTCCATTTCCGATCGAATAATTTCCGAGGCAAAGACGCTTCCACCACCGGTGTTTACTCGCAGCACGAGTGCTCTAACACCATCTCGCGCCGCGGTGTCGCGAAGAAGCCGAGACAGGGTTTCCGAGCCGATAGTCCCGGGAGGCTGATCGCCCGGAAGCATGTTCCCCTGAGCGGTAACGATCGCCACTTTGGGCAATGAGGGCTCGGCAAGAATCGGGCGCATCCGACTTATGTACTGTCCAAAGGGTATAGCTGCATACCTGCCGTTTTTATCCTGCGCGCCCACAAGTGAGGTTACGTACTTATTCTGTTGCGAGCGATCCAGAAGCTCATCTACCAAACCGGCTTCCAAAGCAAGACGTCCTGCATTTCCACCAGCATCGCGAAGCCGTTCAGGGAAGTTATTCAGCAGCGCGTTAAGGGCATCGGGCTCAAGGTCTCGACGAGATCCAACCGCCTCGCCGTAGGCAGCCCAGAGGTCATTGAGCCAAGCCCGAGTAACGTCTCGCTCTCCCGGCGACATATCATTGCGTAAAAACGGTTCTGCAATACTTTTGTACTCACCCGCTCTGAATACATGCATCGTGACCGAGAGCTTCTCCAGTGCATCAGCAAAGTAGTTGATGTAAACGCTAAACCCCTCCAGCGCCACCCCGCCAAAGGGATGCAACAAAAGCGTATCTGCCTCCACGGCCAGACGGTACTGGTCCTGCGTGTAATAGTCACCGACAGCCACCACTGGTTTACCGCTCTCCCGAAAGCGCGCTATGGCCTCCGCAAGCTCGGTGGTTTTACTTTGACCAATGGACACCAAACCGCCCAACTGAAGAACCAGCGCAGAAATGCGCTCGTCCTCTCGCGCAAGTTCAACGCTATCGATAAGATCCATGAGAAGCGTTTCCCTGCTCGTCGGATCCTGTTCAAAAATGAGGGCGGCTGCCTCTATCTGGCTGCGCTCATCCACTACGCGGCCCGTTGGATCAAGAACCAGAGCTGCTCGCTCCGGAAGAGGCTCTGGCTTCCCCGTGAAAGTTACCCACAAGACCACCAACACCAAAATGAATATCAGGTTAGCCAGCGCTAAACGCAGAATCGTCAGTCCACGCCACAGCGAAAGAAAAATACGTTTAATCAAAAGACTCTAAACCTCGGATATCGCGCCAGCGTCACTCAGAGCCTGCAACTCCCGAGAACGCTGACGCACGTAAAACATTGAGCAAAGAAACAACAATATCACCGCACCGAGCTCGGCCTGCGCACGAAGGCTACCCGGTTCAGCAAAAAGTCGCAGTGTTGCAAATACAAAATAAAGAAGGCTCACAAACGCAAGCCAGGTATAGCTTCTTAAGTGATCGCGAAGCATTCCAGGTATCAGAATAAGCAGCGGCGTGAACCAAAAGAACAGCAAAACGGCGGGAACAGAGCGCTGCCACGCATCCAAGAGCTGAGTACCCAAAAGCAACAGTAAACCTAGCCACGTTCCCAACCAGATTCGTAGCACAACTGAACCTCTGGCAGTTGAGCTCACTTGCTCCGTACTCACGCGAGGCGCTCTGCTGTGAGCGCTACTCGTCGCCCCAGAGCCCGGCAGAGCTGTAGCTCAGTATCATCAATGGCCCGCGATCCATCAGCGCCGGACCAATGCGTTGCACCATAAGGTGTACCTCCAGACCTCGTAGTCATCAAGCCGGCTTCACTGTAAGGCAACCCCATAATCAGCATACCGTGGTGCAAAAGAGGCAGCTGCATGGACAACAAGGTGCTTTCCTGGCCGCCGTGCAAACTTGCCGTGGAAGTAAAGACCGCAGCGGGCTTGTTTATCATGGAACCACTGAGCCAAAGATCAGAGGACTGATCGATAAAGTACTTGAGCGGCGCAGCCATGTTGCCAAAGCGAGTGGGCGATCCCATAACCAGTCCGCTGCAATTCCGCATATCATCCATACTGCAATAGGGTGGACCATCTTCAGGCACACTGTCAGCGCTCTGCTCAGTCTCTGCAGAAACGGGGGCAACCGTGCGTAGTCGAGCCTCGAACCCTGCCACGCTACTCACCCCCCGTGCGACCATGCGTGCCATGGCCTCGGTACTACCTTGCCGACTGTAGTAAAGAACTAAAATATAGGCAGAATCGGGCATAAAAAGAAGCGCTTTGCTAAGGGTGAGACAGGCCTCAGAGTATAGCAAAATGGGCTTACTACTCTCGGCCGTGCTTCCTGATCGAGCTTTCTGCGATAATCATCCTATGGAAACTTCTCTTAATCGTTTACAGAAGCTGCAGCGGCGCGGTCTCTATCTCGCCGCTCGTTATAAAACAGATCGCTGCCGCGACTCCGCCGCCGCTCTGACCTACATGTCGCTTTTTGCTCTCGTCCCTCTTCTGACAGTGCTTTACACCATGGCTTCTGCGGTTCCCGCGTTTCAGGGGCTGGAATCTAATATTCAGGAGCTGATGTTTGACAACCTGGTACCTGAGACATCAGCAGGTATCGAGGAATACCTCTCAGATTTTTCGAGGCAAGCAAAGAACCTCACAGGATTCGGTATCGCCTTCCTGATTGTTACTGCGATCTTAATGCTGCGAAACATTGAGCAGGCTTTCAACCTGATTTGGCGCACTCGCGGTAATCGCAGTACCGTTTCGAGCTTCCTACTCTATTGGGCGATTTTGTCCCTCGCTCCGGTAACCATTGGTTTGGGCCTTGGTGTGAGCACTTTTTTGGCCTCCTTTGCGGGGCGGCTCGAAGAGTGGGACATCATAGGGATTGGCGCCCTCCTATTGCGCATGCTGCCTTTTTTCCTTCAGGTCATGGGCTTTACTCTGGTCTACGCGGCAGTGCCTAACTGTCGCGTACCGGTTAAGCATGCCTTTGTGGGCGGAGTCATCGCCGCGACAAGCTTTAACATCGCACGAGCTCTCTTCACCAAATTGGTTTCAGGATCCAGTATCACGTTTATCTATGGCGCGTTTGCCGCTGTACCGCTCTTCCTCCTTTGGATTTACATCTCCTGGAACATCGTCCTTGTGTCCGCAATCGTTGTGCACAGCCTGTCAGCCTATCAAAGCGAGGCTCAGTCGCGACGACCACTGCTTATCAAGGGACTGGAGGTGCTCGAGACTCTCTGGCAAAGGCAATCCAAAGGCTTACCCCTCAAAGAACTGGACCTGCTGAGCGGAAGGAAGCTCTCAGTAGACGCCGAGAGTTGGCAACAGCTACGTGATTGCTTTTTGAAACACCGCATCATCGCCAAAGACGAACGGGGGCATTACCTCCTCGCCAGGGACTTGCACAGCGTACCCCTATGGCAGGTTCAGCAATGGTTGGACACCGAAGGAGAACTTTCCATCGCGGCCAGAGAAAGCATGCCGGACTGGGAACAACGCGCCATTAAACTTCTCGATGAACAGCAGCAGGGTATTCGAGAACATATGGATGTCCCTCTCGCGACACTCTTTGAACGCTAAATTCTGAGCACTGAAGTCATGACAATTGTTAGAACGCAAGGCCTGCTTAAAGGCATACCACTCATCTTAATGTTGGTGGGCCTCGGCGCCTGCGGACCGCAAGGCGCACAGGATGCCATTAGCTTGGATCACAAGGGCGACTGGACCTTCGTGAACTACTGGGCGAAGTGGTGTAAGCCCTGTATCCAAGAAGTACCAGAACTGAATCTATTACATGCCCGAGAAGGCATCAGAGTACTCGGAGTAAACTACGATGGCGCTGTGGGAGAGGAGCTTCAGGCACAACTTGAAAACCTGAATGTGCAGTTCCCCACGCTCCCCGAAGACCCTGCGGCACGGTATCAAATTGAACGCCCTCAGGTTTTACCCACAACGCTGGTTATCAACCCCCAGGGTGAGCTGAGTGCAGTTTTGATAGGGCCGCAAACCGAAGCGTCTCTGTTGAACGCAGCAGGTCTTACAGAAAGCCACGGCGTAACAGGAGGTCATAGCTTGGGGCCCTCTTAAAACTCAGGGAATGAGCAAAGAGGATCCTACCGTGCGCCGCGCTTCCAGCTCCGCATGCGCACGCTGTACCTCAGCCAGAGGGTAACGCTGAGCAACCGTGACCTTAATCCGTCCATCCAGCACACGATCAAACACAGCCGCCGCGCTCTCTCGCATTTCTTCTTTGCTTGCCACATAGGCCATAAGACTCGGTCGCGTGATAAACAGCGAACCGCGCGCCGATAGTTGCTGTAGATCAAAGGGCGGGGGGCTGCCTGAAGCGTTGCCGAAGCTGACCATCATCCCTCTTGGTGCAAGGCAGTCGAGGGAATCGGTAAACGTAGCGGCGCCAACGCCGTCGTACACAACGGGAAGCATCTTGCCGCGCGTAATCTCTCTAACTTTGCCTACCAGATCCGGCTCGTCGCTCAAAAAGCAATGTGCGTAGCCGTTGGCCAAGGCGAGCTCACGTTTAGCTTCAGTGCTTACCGTACCTATCACCTCGGCACCCAGTGCCGACGCCCATTGGCCGAACAACAGCCCAACGCCACCAGCAGCTGCGGGAAACAGAGTTAGCTGCCCTGACTGCAATGGATAAAGACGCTGAAGCAGATACTCTACGGTAGCCCCCTTGAGAAGTACCGCGGCGGCGGTATCAAAATCGATACCGTCGGGCAGAGGAACCAGGCGCTCCGCAGGCAGTAAAATAGCTTCGCTATAGGCTCCAAACCCTGCCGCACAGTAAGCAACTCGATCCCCTACACTAAGATCGACGCCCTCCCCGACGCTTTCAACAACACCTGCGCCCTCGAGACCGATCCCTGTTGGAAGCGGCAAAGGGTAAAGGCCGCTACGGTGATAAGTGTCGATGTAATTGAGGCCGATGGCCCGGTTAGCCACGCGAACCTGGCCTGGACCAGGAGCGTCGAGCTTACTATCGACAAATCTCAGAACCTCGGGCCCACCTACCTCTTGAATCTCTACTACTTTAACCATTTAGCTAAACCTCGTCTTTTGGCGCAACGCGTTCAAATCACGCGGGAATCCCTACAAAATTCCGTGCACGATTGCTGTTCTTTCAAGCGATCGCGTCGTCCATGGCAGACCAACTGGCGCAGCCTTTTTGCCCCGGACCAGAAGCGACGCACACTTGAAGCTCTGCGATAAGCTCACCAGCCGATTCTTCGAGCATACGTCCTAGCAGATAGTGCGCAAACTCTTCGACTGTGGCGTTAACGATCGGCAACAATAAGGTGTCGGAGCGCAGGAACTGTAGTTCTTCGCCATTAAAAACTACACGGTAATTCTCTCCATCTTCTACTACTGACTGATGAGGCGAGTGCTTAGGCAACACCATGTACTCGTCTAACTCATCACATAACGCCTTTATGCGTCGTTTGTAGACGTTGTAATCTGCAGCAAAGCCGTTGTCACCCATGGGAGCTGCGATCATCGCTGACACCGAATAGTTGTGCCCGTGGAGTCGCTCCCGCTCCGTCGCCGAGAAAATCGTGTAATGCGCGGCGGAAAACTTGTGGCTTTCCTTGTCGATGTACAGTGTTGCAAGACGTTCCATCCAAACCCTCTCTTATCACGTATCCTTCGCGTATTCTGTTGTTTAACTGTCATCTTACGTACAGAAATTTTCGAGGGAGAATAGCATGACCATTGCAATCATTACCGGGGCGAGCGTGGGTATCGGCGAAGCCACTGCCCGCGCGTTTCAAGACGGTGGTTACGAGGTCGTTAATCTCTCGCGCAGGGCTTGCAAGGTCTCCGGCGTACATAACCTTCCCTGTGATCTGGCCGATCCGGACAGCATCGGCGACGTCATTGATGCGCTGTTAAGCCGCATATCAGGCTTGTCAGAAATCAGCCTGATCCATAATGCCAGCCAGATGCGCAAAGACAGCGCAGATAACTGTGCGGACGACAGTCTCAGGGCGGTGATGGAGACCAATGTCATCGCGGCCAACCGTCTCACTCGGGCGCTTCTACCTGGTATGGGTCCGGGAAGCAGCGTGCTATACGTGGGTTCAACCCTGGCGGAAAAGGCGGTACCCAACACCTTTAGTTATGTGGTTTCCAAGCACGCTCAGTTGGGCATGATGCGTTCTACTTGTCAGGACTTAATGGGTTCCGGGATCCACACGGCCATGATCTGTCCAGGGTTCACGGACACAGAGATGCTTAGAAATCATTTAGGGAACGACGAGGCTCTTCTTCAGCAAATCGGTGCAATGAACAGCTTCGGACGGCTTATCGAACCGGAAGAAATTGCCGGGGTGCTCCTTTGGGCGCACCGCAACCCAGTCATTAATGGCTCTGTAATGCATGCCAACCTGGGTCAGCGGGAGAGCTAAGGTGAGCCCCCCCAAGCTTCAAGAACGCCGCGAAAGGGTGTTTATAGTGCTGGCTGGCACCTTTCTTTGCGCCATGACGCTACTAAACGTCATTGGTATTACGCGTTTTGTACAGCTCGGCCCTATGGCTTTGGCGGTGGGTGTCCTGCCCTACCCCTTAACGTTCCTCTGCACAGACTTAATTTGCGAGCTGTACGGAAAAGCACGAGCCAACTTTTTGGTCAGCGTGGGCCTGGGGCTCAATTTCTTGATCCTCTTTGTGCTATTCCTGGGTAACAGCATTCCCTCAGTACCCGCCGATGCCATGCCTCCATGGCAAATCATTCAGTTAGCGGCACCGGTGGCACTTCCAAACGGCGACGTAGTGGAGAGCAGTATCGGCCTCTACCAGCTAATCTATGCAACGACCTCGGGCGCGGTGTTCGCCTCTATGCTCGCCTATATTGCGGCGCAGTATTGCGACGTGCAGCTCTTCCACTTCTGGAAGCGCGTAACCAAAGGGAAACACCTTTGGATACGCAACAATTTCAGTACGCTGATGAGCCAAATGGTCGACTCGGTGATGGTTGTTACGGTGACCTTTGGCGCGGCCTATTTTCGCGGCGACGTAACTACCAAAGCTCTGGCTATTCTGGTGGGGAGCAATTATCTGTTCAAAGCCTGCGTAGCACTATTGGATACGGGTCCATTCTACCTCGCGGTACATTACTTGCGCCGTTACTTGCAGCTAGAGGAAGGCAACTATGCCTCCGCGGAACACGCTCTGCATACAGCTGAAAACCCCGCAAGAGATACGCAAGCTTAAGCGACGCTGCGCAGACCTTCCTCTGCAGACTTTGCAGACTGGCGCAAAATTTCGCCCGCTAGCTCTTCCGCAATCTCACCCGTAGGACGATGGCATCGGTCTGCGCGCTCGAGAACTTCACCAAGACGATCGCCAATGCTCTCAATATGGGCGTTCAGCGTACTGCGCTCCAAAGCGGCGCGCTGATAGTGCACATCGATAATGCCACCGGCGTTGATCAAAAAATCGGGACAATACAGAATGCCGCGGTCTACAAGTCTTGCGCCGTCTTCAATTTCTCGTAACTGATTGTTCGCAGCGCCGGCCACAATCCCCGCGCGAAGACGGCTAATGCTCTGTGCGTTCAAAGCACCACCCAAGGCACAGGGCGCGATCACATCCACATCCGAGAAAAGTATGTCGTCGACCGATACGGGCACTACCCCCAATTCGGATTCTGCCCTGGCCAGGTTGTCGGGATTAATATCTGAAGCCAAAACTTGAGCGCCGGCGTTCAAAAGCATCTCCGCCAGCGCGTAACCTACGTGCCCCAAACCCTGAACAGCAATGCGAACGCCTTGTAAGTTATTCGCTCCCAAACGATGGGCCAGCGCTCTTCGAATAGCCACAAAAACCCCGCGGGCTGTGCTTGGCGAGGGATCACCTCCATGTTCCGTTGCAGCAAAACCACTGACGAACTGCGTGTACTGACTCATCGCTCTAAGGTCCGCTACGGAGGTTCCAGAGTCTTCAGCCGCTATGTAACGACCACCTAAACTGTCAATAAACCCTGCCATAGCTCGCCACAGTTCGGGGCTTTTGTCATTCTTCGGGTCACCAATAATTACCGACTTACCACCACCCAAGGGGAGACCCGCAAGCGCAGACTTATAGGTCATGCCCCGCGAGAGGCGTAGCACATCATCAAGAGCCTCCGCTTCACAGGCGTAGGGGTACATGCGGCACCCTCCAACAGCGGCCCCAAGGCGTGTGTCGTGAACTGCGATAATTGCGCGCAGACCGCTATTGCGATCTGATGCGAACACCAGCTGCTCGTGACCATCGAATGAAGGGGCGCTAAATACTGCCATGGAACCGTTCCTTATTATTAGTGTGCCTGGACAACGTTTAAGCCGCCTCAACGATCTGGACGATGTCTTCCTGTCCCTCTAAACGAGTCAGCAAGGTTGATTGGCGCAGTGCCAATTGATCGCGATTTCGGTCTTTCACATGACCAAAGCCTCGCAGCTGCTGAGGCAAGGCCAACAGTTCGCGGAGCAACTCATACTCCGAATTACCTTTGGCATTCGCTATGTGAGAATTCAGCGACACGATGAGAGACTCATAGTCTTTAATATCCTGCCGTTCCTGACGGCGCTCAGCTGTATAACCAAAGACATCCAAGGCGGTACCCCGGAAGCGTCTCAGCGGCGCTAGAAAGCGAAATGCCGTTAGCATCCACGGGCCAAACTCAGTTTTCTGAAGTTCTCCAGAGTGAGGATCGCGCTTACTCAATAAAGGCGGAGCCATGTTAAAGCGCAGGGTGTAGTCACCTTCGAACTTTGCCGCCACTTTGGCTAAAAACGCCGGATCGCTATAAAGCCTGGCAACTTCATACTCATCCTTGTAAGCCATTAGTTTGTAAAGGGACTTCGCAGCGGTCGCAGTCAGAGAGTTCTCACTCTCACAACACTGATCCACCGACTGCACCGCCTTGAGTATGTCGCGGTAGCGTTGAGCATAGCCCGCATCCTGATAGTCCACGAGACGCGCCGCACGATCTTCAATGAGCTCCGCCGTGGAAAGCTGGGCCAAGGCCGTTTTTTCCGGGAGGAGCGCGAGCACCTGTTCAGGACGATTGGCATAGCGACGGCCGTACACGAAGGCCTGCTTATTAAACTCTACCGCTACACCATTTAGTTCAATCGCTCGCTCCAGCGACGCCGCCGCTACGGGCACCAGCCCCCTCTGCCACGCGTACCCCAGAAGAAACAGATTGCTGGCGATCGTGTCACCCATCAGCGCAGTCGCTATGCGGCTGGAATCCAGAAAATGGCAATCAACATCGCCCACTTCCTCAAGCACTCGCTGCTTCATCGTATCCGTGGGAAAACGTGCATCGGGATTGAGTATGAAACTTGCCGTGGGCACCTCAGCATCGTTTACTACGGCGTGAGTGCGTCCGTGCGCCACCTTGCCCATCGCTTCATAGGTAGTCGTCACAACCAGATCGCAGCCCAACAGTAAGTCAGCTTCACCGGCGGGTATCCGCACTGCCATGATGTCGTCTTGATCATTGGCAACACGTACATGCGAGACCACAGCGCCGAACTTTTGGGCTAACCCAGTCTGATTCATCGTGGCGCAACCCTTGCCTTCGATGTGTGCCGCCATGGCTACCAGTGATGTAATGGTTAACACACCGGTTCCGCCTACCCCAGTGACCACTGTATTCCAAGGACGGTCGTTCAGGTCCGGAAGCTGGGGCTCGGGCAGTGGGTCAAACATCATCTGCGTTGTGTCTACGCGGCTTGGCTTACGTAGGCCGCCACCGGTGACCGTGACAAAGCTCGGGCAGAACCCGCGATTGCAGCTGTAGTCTTTATTGCATGCGCTTTGATCTATTTGGCGTTTGCGACCGAGTTCGGTTTCTTTTGGCACGATAGAAAGGCAGTTGGATTTTACGGAGCAGTCTCCACAGCCCTCGCAAACAGCATCATTGATAAACAAACGCTTGGCCGGATCTTCGATACTGCCTTTCTTTCGGCGTCGACGCTTTTCTGCGGCGCAAGTCTGCTGATAGACGATCACTGTCGCCCCGGGGACCTCACGCAGCTCACGCTGCAAAGCGTCCATTTCATCTCGATGATGCAGGCTCAGTCCGCCTACCGCCGGCAAATGACCGCGCCACTGCGCAGGTTCGTCACTGACTAGTGCGATGCGCTGGACGCCCTCACCGTGAAGTTGTTTCAACAAATCAGGCACTGATAGAGAGCCGTCGATGGGCTGACCTCCAGTCATTGCTACGGCGTCGTTATAGAGAATTTTGTAGGTGATATTTACGCCGGAGGCTACGGCGGCGCGCACGGCGAGAATACCGGAATGAAAATAAGTACCGTCACCCAGGTTCTGGAACACGTGGTCGGTATCCGTGAACGGGGCCTGGCCTATCCATGTAACACCTTCACCCCCCATTTGCGTGAAGGTCAACGTGGGGCGATCAGGCATCCAGGTCGCCATGTAGTGACATCCGATACCACCCATTGCTCGGCTACCATCAGGCAACTGTGTCGACGTATTGTGGGGACACCCGGAGCAAAAGTGCGGAACCCGTTCTGCGACTTCTGCGGGACGCGCCAGCGACAGCTCCTTGCTCTCGATCCATCGGATACGCTCGTCCATCACGGTCGAGTGATAAAAACGTTTAATGCGCGAGGCAACCGCGAGTGCGACCTTGGCGGGAGTGAGCTCGCCAAGGTTAGGCAGGAGATCTTTACCTGTCTCGTCAAACTCACCGATCACTCGTGGGCGCGCTGCCACCGGATAGTTGTAAAGCTGTCCCGTAAGCTGGTCCTCGATGATCGAACGCTTTTCTTCAACGACAAGGATTTCCTCGAGACCATCGGCGAAATCGTGTGTCGCCTGGGGCTCTAATGGCCAGGGCATACCCACCTTGTAGACGCGCAAACCAATCTCGGCTGCAACCGCCGCACTAATACCCATGTCGTCCAGGGCCTGCATGACGTCCAGGTAGGCTTTGCCTGAGGTGATGATGCCAAAGCGCGCCTTTGGGCTGTCGAGAACAACCTTGTTCAGGCCGTTCACCCTTGCAAACTCGCGAGCCGCGTAGATTTTGTAACGATTGAGACGCTCTTCCTGCTCCATGGGCTGGTCAGGCCAGCGCGCATGAACCCCTCCCTCGGGCAATTCAAAGCCCTCGGGAATCACGACCTGAATTCGTGAGGCGTCCAGATCTGCCGAAATCGCCGAATCCATATTCTCGGTAATCGCTTTAAGCGCTACCCAGCAGCCCGAGTAACGCGACAGTTCCCAGCCATAGACCCCAAGATCCAATACTTCTTGAACATTCGAAGGGCTAAGAACAGGAATAGATGCGGCGATGAAGTCGTGCTCGGACTGGTGAGGCAGAGTCGAAGACTTGCAAGCATGGTCGTCACCAGCAACGGCGAGGACGCCGCCAAATTTTGACGTGCCCGCCGCATTGGCATGCTTGAACACATCCATACTACGGTCGACGCCTGGTCCCTTGCCGTACCACATGGAGAACACGCCGTCGTAGCGGGCGCCAGAAAAGAGGTTAGTTTGCTGACTTCCCCATACAGCCGTAGCGGCAAGCTCTTCGTTGATTCCCGGTTGAAAGTGCACGTTGTGCGGCTCAAGCCAGCGACGGGCTTTCCAAAACGCCTGGTCAACGCCTCCGAGCGGAGATCCTCGATAACCAGATACGAATGCCGCTGTGTTGAGCCCACGGTGCCGATCACGCTGATGCTGGAGCATCGGTAGGCGCACGAGCGCCTCGATGCCGGTCATGTACGCCCGATCAACATCGAGCGCATATTTGTCGTCCAAGCTGACGTCTTGCCTGAGCTTCTTGGAGCCGTGAACAGTCTGGTTAGCCATCGGTGAACCCTGCTTTTTTATGCTCGAAAATTCTAAGGTAAATAAAAGGATTTACTATGCTATTTTACTGTCGACTCTCCGTATATTTAGATAAAATATGCGCAATACATTGTGAAAGCACATGATTATGTCTGAAAAGCTGGATAACACAGATTTAGCGATTCTCGACTTACTTCAGAACGACTGTAGTTTGAGTACCGCCGCCATCGCCGAGCGGGTAAACCTCTCCCAGTCACCCTGCTGGCGAAGAATTAGCCGACTCGAGGAGCGCGGACTGATCCGTGAGCGAGTAGCACTGCTGGATCGTCAGGCACTGGGTATGGATGTTGTCGTGTTTGCCACGGTTAATCTCACTGCCACCGGCCGCCAAAATCTACTCAGCTTTGAAGAGGACATAGTCCGCTATCCCGAGGTGATCGAGTGCTACACCATGACGGGAATTTGGGATTACCTGTTGAAAATCGTTACGCGTGATGTGCGCCACTACGAGCAGTTTGTGCGGGAAACTCTGAGTGCCAATCCCGATCTGCGGGAATTGCATTCACACATGGCGGTGACCGAAATCAAAAACAGTACGTCGCTGCCTCTGCAAACACAGGGCTAACTCGCAGTACTTACCAGCCCATCACTTCGCGAACTAACGGGACTGTCAGAGGACGCTGCAGTTGCAACGAGGCTTGATCCAGTCGATCGAGAGCGTCCATGAGATCTGTCATCGCCCTAGCCTGGCGCGAGCATAAGTACACAGCTACCGCCTCAGATAGCCTAAGCCCGCGACGCTCCGCGCGAAACTGTAAAACTCGCAGCTTTTCTTCATCCGAAGATGCCGCTACCGCCCAGGTAACGCCCCCTGCAAGCCGCGAGCTGAGATCCGGAAGCTTTATCATATCCACTGCGGGACGCCGCGCCGCCACCCAAAGAGGGCAATTTGCCGCTCGAGTACGGTTGACCAGGTGAAACAGTGCTTCTTCCCATTCCGGCTGCCCGGCGACAAGTTCAAGGCTATCCAGCGCCAACACGGCTGCGGACTCCAGATCCTGAAAAAGCGCTTCTGGCGGCATGCCTTGCAAGTCGGCGAGGGGAAGATAAAACGCGCCTTCCGTCGCGTGACACAAGGCTTGTAAAAGATGACTTTTACCTTCGCCGGCGCTGCCGTGAATAAACTGCAGCGGCTCCGAGCAAGGATGAGCCATGCTGTCCAGCAGGGGCGCGAGAGACTCTCGAGCACAAAAATTCTCGAAGGTTGCCTCGTCCCGCAGCCCAATCTTTAGCGCAAGCTGTGGAGAACCATCTAAGGCGGCTATCGTCTCAGAGCCCATCGCTCGAACCATCGCCGCTATCATCAAGCCCTGAATAAATCGCGCTATTGCGATAGTGCACAAGCGCATGACTTGCAAACACTTTGATCACCGCGGCTACGGGTAAAGCCACAACGACCCCCACAAATCCCGCGAGCTGCCCCCCGGCCATGAGCGCAAAAATCACCATCACAGGATGCAATCCAATCCGGTCGCCAACCAGCACCGGTGTAAGCACCATGCTTTCGATAAGCTGTCCAATTCCAAAAACTATCGCAACGTAAAACAAGGGCAGAGGCTCGTGAAACTGCAGCCATGCAGCTACCAAGGAAGCCGTGATTCCTACCATGAACCCCAGATAAGGAACGATGCTTGCGAGGCCAGCTATAAGCCCAAGGAGAAGTGCAAGCTCCAAACCAACCACGTAGAGACCCCCAGCGTAGAGAGCGCCCAGCGCGCACATCACAATGAACTGACCGCGAAGAAAGGCACCGACAACTTCATCAGCTTCGCTGACCATTTGTAAAGTGCCGGCTTGCCAGGCTTTAGGCATCAGTCGCAAAACACGCTCTGCGATGTCGTCCCAATCCCGCATCAGATAAAAAGCGACGACGGGAACCAGAGCAATGTTTGCGAGGCCCAAAAGGAGTCCCAGACCGGAACCGGTAACACGAGAGATAGTGCTCGCGGTAACTTTACCCAGAGACTGCCAGTTTTCGAGCAATTGTGCCGACCAATCGATCTGTGGAAGGCTTGCGCCAGTGACCAGAGTCCGCGACTGGAGCCAGGGGATGGCTACATCCCTTAACCAGGCGTATACCAACGGAATCCGCCCCACCAAACCATCCAGTTGCTGAAGCAACACGGGCACGGCAAAAAACAAGGCCATCAACGAAAGGCTGGTGAAAAACAAGAACACCAAAATAACGCCGAAGGTTCGGCTCCCACCCCTTTCTTCGACACGATCTACAAGAGGGTCGCCCAGGTAGCCGGTCAATGCTCCGAGGACAAAGGGCAACAAGATCGGTTGCAGGAGATAAAAGAGCAGTGCGATGACTGCAAAAACTGCGAACACGAGCGGCCAACGATTGACCGGTATCTCCGCCTTGGTGTCGAACTCAGTTGGATTATCGCTCATGGTATCCATTCATAGGACAAGCCGTCCTGTCCGGGCTCCCGCGGAAGCGGAACAAATCGGCCATCCAACTCAATGATTCTCGCCAGCTGCTGTAAACCGGTCTCTGCTTCTACCCGCATGCTCACTTGATCTCCGATAAGACTCTCAGGTACCACAGAGCGCACTGCCTCAAGCGACCCAAGTGCTTCCTGCAAAGCCCGGTAGTCCTCATAAGCTCGGATGCCACGGAGCACGATCTGATAGCGCTCGTCGCTTTCGGCACTGAGTGTCACGCCATACTGTTCAGCCAGGGTCGCCGCGACCAGTTCTGCTCCCGCATTGGTGAAGCTCTGGAGGCTGTCGGCGGTGCTAGAGCGGCTCCGCCAACGACCATTGTCCAAATATCGCCAGTCCCCTACCCAACTGCCATCGGACAATCGTGCCACCCGCCCCGCCAACAACTCCGCACCGCGATAGCGACCCGAGGCATCAATTAGCGCTGAGGAAGATTGCCGCCAGGCCTCTCCAGGGGATATCGCAGCCGTATCCGAAAGGTCGTAGAGGGGCGTTTGCAGGGGAACGCCACGGCGCTGAAAACTATCCCTAAGCATCGCGTCGGCCTCAGGCGCCGCTTCCATCGAAGCAAATCGACGCCCACCGCCATCACTGATGACGAGCCACGCGAGCACCAAAGGTCTATTTGCGGTCCAGAGGCGCAGATCTGCATCACCCAGGAGCTTTTGCACCGCCTGCTCGTCGTATTCAAGGCGGAGTGACAAATCGCCTTGGGCACTCTCTTCATAGCTGTAGCCCAGGAGGTAGCCTTGAGCATCGTCAAGGGCTTTCAGGACCTCAGGCCGTTCGATTGCTTCAGGGTTCCCCGAAGCTTTTATCACCACTTCCGCAAGGCCCGCTTTGCGCGCCGCCGACAGCGCAATTGCGTCTCTTCCCTCGACGAGGATTCGCGCTCCGTAGATATCATCCACTAACTCAGCCTGCGCAGACGCGATCCACAGCAGGCTGATGCAGACAAAGAGAGCACTCGGCAAAGAACGTTGAGAGGGAAATCGTGACATAACGCCATTGTAGCAGCGCGCGCGGCGTCTTTTGCAGTGGCATTAACAGCTCTCGCTCTTTACTGACGGGCCCGGGGCGCTACACTGCGCGCTCGTCTTTAGCCCGGCCATCAGTCATGTCAGAAAATGAACACAATACGCCTCTCACTTACCGCGATGCGGGAGTGGATATTGATAAGGGCAACGCGCTCGTAGGGCGAATCCGCGATGCCGTCGACCGCACTCGACGACCCGAAGTCATGGGCGGATTAGGAGGTTTTGGAGCGCTGTGCGCACTGCCCGCGGGGTATCGGGAGCCACTTTTAGTCTCAGGGACAGATGGCGTGGGCACCAAATTACGTTTGGCCATAGAACTCAATCGACATCAACATATTGGCATCGATCTCGTCGCCATGTGTGCCAACGACATCGCCGTGAGCGGTGCTGAACCCCTGTTCTTCCTCGACTACTACGCCACTGGCAAACTCGACCTCGATGTCGCCACTGATGTGGTACGCGGTATCGCCAAAGGCTGTGAGCTGTCTGGCTGTGCTTTAGTCGGAGGTGAAACCGCTGAAATGCCAGGCATGTACAGTGAAGGCGATTACGATCTTGCAGGCTTTTGTGTCGGTGTTGTAGAGCGGGACCAAGTGATCGACGGCAGTGCAGTGGCCGCGGGAGATGCCTTAGTGGCCATCGCGAGTAGCGGGCCTCACGCGAATGGCTATTCGCTGATTCGCAGCGTACTGAAACGAAGTCAAGCCGACCTTGATCAGCCCCTCGAAGAGGGCGGCAAAACGCTGGGAGAGCTTTTACTGGAGCCCACGACGCTGTATTGCAAAGCCCTGCTGGCGCTTCGCGAAACCGTCGATATGCACGCGATGGCTCACATTACGGGAGGCGGCCTCCTCGAAAACCTTCCCCGGGTGCTTCCGGACAACACAACGGCACAAATCGACGCGGCAAGCTGGGAGTGGCCTACGGTATTCACGTGGCTGCAGAAAGCAGGGAACATCGAGCGTACTGAAATGTTTCGGACCTTCAACTGCGGCGTCGGCATGGTGGTATGTCTTCCCAAGGACCAAGTCGAATCTGCTATTGAGACGCTCGCCAGCCACAACCTGGCAGCCTGGCAGATCGGTGACATCGTTGCGGGAGCCGAAGGCATTACCTTCAGCGCATGAGTAGTTCCAGACGCATAGCGATACTGGCGTCTGGCGCGGGCTCGAACATGGTTGCTATCGCTCAGGCTTGCGAACAGGCAGTGATTCCAGCATCTATCGGCCTGATCATCAGTAACGTGCCCGATGCAGGGGTTCTTGTGCGAGCAAAAAACCTGCATCTACACCACTGCTGTATCGATCATCGCCAGTTTGATAACCGGGAAGCCTTCGAGAGAGCGATGCTCCTAAAGTTACGCGAAGCGTCCATCGACTTGGTCGTACTGGCGGGGTTTATGCGAATCCTTACCGATTGTTTTATTCGGGAATATTACGGCTCGCTATTGAACATTCACCCCTCTCTGTTGCCTAAATACCCAGGGCTGAACACACATCAGCGCGCACTAGACGCTGGTGACAGGGAAGCAGGCGCCACTGTGCACTATGTGATTCCGGAATTAGATGCAGGCCCCACTATTGTACAGGGGAAGGTACCGATCCTCCCGGGAGATGACGCCGATAGCCTCGCAGCGCGCGTACAGGTGCAGGAACATGTGATCTACCCTCAAGCTGTACGCTGGTGTTTAGAAAAGAAGGTAGAGCTCCGCGACGGAGAGGTCTGGAAAAATCCGTTGTTCATGGACGACGGGGAGATGAACAACGGGGCACTCAGGAACGACAGGACAGGCGCATGACAATTATGGATAGGGAATCAGGAAGTATGGCGGACCAAAACGCCTTGTCGCCCGCAGCGCACTGTGGGGGGTTCGCCAAAAGAGCCGCCTTCGCGTTAGGACTTGCACTGAGCTTCAGTGTTAGCAGTGCCACAGCCCAGGAAGCTGCCGCTGAGACCCAAAGTCATCGCACACTCACGCCCTACGACGCTGTTTATAAAACGTCCACGTCAGGTCTCAGTATCAAACTTCGTCGCAGCTTGTCCATGGACGACAACGGTGACTGCCGCTTAACCAGTGAGGGCAAGCTGTTGGTCGCCGGCATCAGTGAAGTCAGTGTGTTCACACTGGACGAAGACCAAATTCAGCCACGCTCCTACGTCTATCAACTCAGTGGTCCCGTAAGCCGCCGCCGCGAAGTGCACTTCGACGAGGGCTCCAGCGTGATACGAAGCTTGTACAAGAAAGAGTGGTATGAGTTACCAAAGACGGGAGAAACTCTGGATCGCATGAGCCAGCAGGAGCAATTGCGCTTGTCCCTGCTTAACGATCCTACACCTCGGGAAGATATTCTTTTTCACGTCGCTGATGGACGCAAGGTCAAAGAGTATCGCCTTACCTATCAGGGCGAGGAGCGACTGGAGACCCCCATGGGATGGGTAAACACCCTACATTTTGAACGTGATCACGACGATCCCGAGCGACAGTCCGGCGTGTGGATCGCACCAGAATGGGATTACCTGATGGTGCGCACGGTGCATATCGATAACGGTAAAACCACCGTCGCTAACCTCATTAGCGCAAACCTCTCAGGCACGGCGGTCACGGGCTCCAGCAGCTAATCAGGCCCTAGGAAGGGTGACGCCTGTTTGCCCCTGATACTTGCCGCCGCGATCTTTATAGCTGACCTCACAGACTTCGTCTGACTCAAAAAACAGCATTTGGGCAACGCCCTCATTCGCATAAATTTTCGCTGGCAAAGTCGTTGTATTGGAAAATTCGAGGGTGACATGCCCTTCCCACTCGGGCTCCAGGGGCGTTACATTCACGATGATGCCACAGCGGGCATAGGTCGACTTTCCAAGGCAGATAGTCAGCACATTTCTGGGAATACGGAAGTACTCCACCGTGCGTGCCAAGGCAAAGGAGTTAGGGGGAATGACACAAACGTCGCTACTAATGTTCACAAAGCTGTCATCGTCGAAGGCTTTGGGATCAACAGTGGCGGAATTAATGTTGGTAAACACGCGAAATTCGTCGGCGCAGCGCACATCGTAACCATAACTCGACGTGCCATAGGAAATCACTTTTCCACGATCACCATCATTGCGCACCTGCCCAGCCTCAAAAGGCTCGATCATGCCGTGCTCCGTCGCCATGCGGCGAATCCACTTGTCCGATTTAATACTCATAAGCTGTTCCGTCAGTCGTCGCTGATACTAATGGTGGGAAAATCTTCTGAAGGTTCACTACCCTCCAGGGCATGCTGTAGCGCTAAAGCCGCCCCTGCGAAGGCCTTTGCGGCTTCGCTCGTCGGCTCGGATAGGACAACAGGTGTCCCAGCGTCGGTATTCTCACGGATAACACGATCCAGGGGTAAGCTCGCGAGGAGCTCCACACCGTACTCTTCTGAAATACGTTGACCGCCATCCGCGCCAAAAATTGACTCGCTATGACCACACTGACTGCATGTGTGCATGGACATGTTCTCAATGACGCCAAGCACCGGAACACTGACCTTACGAAACATTTCGATGCCCTTGCGAGCATCGAGCAACGCGATGTCCTGAGGTGTCGTCACGATCACGGCGCCCGAAAGCGCCGCTTTTTGCGATAGCGTCAGTTGGATATCTCCTGTGCCCGGGGGCATATCAATAAGCAAATAGTCCAGCTCACCCCAATTCGTTTGTTCGAGCATCTGTATCAACGCGCCACCTGCCATAGGTCCGCGCCACACCATCGGCGTGCGTTCGCTGGCAAGGTAAGCCATAGACATGCTCTGAAGACCGTGGGCCGAAATAGGGGTCAGCGTTTTTCCATCGCTACTGTCTGGGCGGGTGCCATCCGCCACGCCAAGCATTAGCGCAATGCTCGGACCATAGATATCGGCATCTAGTAGCCCCACTCTCGCACCGTTGGCGCGCAAGGCTAAAGCCAGATTCACCGCGGTGGTGGATTTCCCAACCCCCCCTTTGCCGGAGGCGATCGCGATAATGTGTTTGACTGCTTGCATCGCAGAAACGTTGTCCTGAAATCAGAAAGGCGCCAAGTATAGGTACTGCCCTCGGCGCACTCAATCAATGCAGGTGAAATCGACGGGGCCAATCGCTATGATAGCGCGCCTTTTCTCGCAGATAGTTTCGCAATGAATTCAACACAACGGCGCATACTAGTCACCAGCGCCCTACCCTATGCCAACGGCCCTTTGCATCTGGGGCATATACTTGAGCAGGTACAAACTGACATTTGGGTGCGCTTCCAGCGATCTCGTGGCCACGAGTGTCACTACGTGTGCGCCGATGACGCCCACGGCACGGCGATCATGCTCAGTGCAGAACGTCAGGGCATCACCGCGGAAGAGCAGATCGGAGCGATTCACAAGGACCATCTGTCCGCCTCCAAAGCCTTTGCGATCAGCTTCGACAACTTTTATAGCACCCACTCCGATGAAACTCGCAAATGGTCAGAAACGATCTATTCGCGACTCCAGGCCGCAGGTGCTATCAGCGAGCGCGAAATCACTCAGGCATACGATCCCGAAAAAGGGCTTTTCCTGGCCGATCGGTTCATTAAAGGAACCTGTCCAAAGTGCAAGACACCGGACCAATACGGTGACAATTGTGAGTCCTGTGGTGCAACCTACTCGCCTACAGAACTTATCGATCCCGTGTCGGCGTTGTCAGGTGCAACACCCGTAGAACGAGAATCCCGGCATTTTTTCTTTAAATTGCCGATGTTCACGGAAATGCTCCAGGAATGGATTGCCTCGGGCACCCTTCAAGATGCAGTAGCAAACAAACTCCGTGAGTGGACCGACGGCGAACTTCAGGAATGGGACATCAGCAGGGATGCGCCCTACTTCGGCTTCCGAATTCCCGGCGAAACCGACAAGTACTTTTACGTTTGGCTGGATGCTCCCGTAGGCTACATGGGCAGTTTCCAGAACTACTGCGAACGCACTGGCGTTGCTTTTGATGACTATTGGCAGCAAGGGGGCGGAACGGAGCTTTACCACTTCGTGGGCAAAGACATCATTAACTTCCACGGGCTGTTCTGGCCGGCCATGCTACACGCGGCCGAGTTGAGAACGCCTACCGGCGTATTCGTTCACGGTTTCCTCACAGTGGACGGCACCAAGATGTCCAAAAGCCGAGGCACGTTCATCAATGCCAATCACTATCTAGAGCATCTGGATGCCGAGTACCTGCGCTACTACTTTGCAGCAAAACTTAGTGCGGGCGTCGACGATATTGATCTGAACCTAGAAGACTTCGTACAACGCGTCAATTCAGACGTAGTGGGTAAGGTCGTGAACATCGCGAGCCGCTGCGCTGGCTTCCTGCGAAAAAACTTCGACAACCGCATGTCCGATCATTGCAGCGAACCTGAGCTGCTGGCGACCTTTGCCGAAGCTGGTGATGGAATCGCTAAAGCCTATGAGGATCGAGAGTTCAGCAAAGCCATTCGGTTGATCATGGAGCTGGCGGATCGAGCAAATCAGTACATCGATCAACACAAGCCCTGGGTCATGGCCAAGGAGCCAGACCAAGCGGCCGACGTGCAGCTCGTTTGCTCGACTGGCATCAACTGTTTTCGTCACTTGATGATCTACCTTCAGCCGGTGCTGCCGTTAATGGCAGAACGGGCAGCGAACTATCTGCGCTGTAGTCTTGAGTGGAGCCAGGTGGGTGACCTGCTAGTAGACCATGAGCTGGCGACCTTCGAACCGCTTATGCAGCGTGTCGATCCAAAGCTGGTGACAAAAATGGTAGAGAGCAACCGTGAGGATGTTCCCGTTGAAAAGGCCAATACAAAGAGTACAGCGCCAAAGCCTAAGGACAAACACGGATCGTCGGATGCAGAGCATCTGGATATCCGCGACTTCCAGAAAGTTGATTTACGCATAGCGCGCATCGAGTCAGCAGCCGCGGTTGCAGGTGCCGACAAACTTCTGGCTCTGCAACTGGATCTGGGAGACATGGGCAAACGGCAGGTATTTTCCGGAATCAAAGCCGCTTACGACCCGGCGACACTGGTAGGCCGTCTGACGGTCGTTGTGGCGAACCTGGCTCCGCGAAAAATGCGCTTTGGGGTCTCAGAGGGCATGGTACTGGCCGCAGGCGAGGGTGATAGCGAGATTTATCTGCTGTCGCCAGATAGCGGTGCGACACCCGGGATGCGGATAACCTAGGGGCGAGAGCTCTGGCGTGTAAATTACCCAACGCATTGTTTATTAAGGAAACTCTGCCTACCATGGCGATGTTGAGTCTCTCTTGAGTTGCGTAGGTTTGAGTAGCGTAGGTTTGGACTGCCTAGGTTTATGTAACGCTTGCGGGTCTCGTGAGTTTCTATTTTGCATTCTTGAATGCTTTAGGTGAGGAAATGCTGGCGGATTACTCGCTGCTGCTGATTGGCGCGATTCTGGTGAACAACTTCGTTCTGGTTCAGTTCCTGGGATTGTGCCCGTTCATGGGCGTGTCCAATAAGCTGGAGACGGCTATGGGCATGTCCATGGCCACCACCTTTGTGCTTACTCTAGCCTCCGCCTGCAGCCATCTGACCTATCATTACCTCCTGCTGCCTTTAGGACTTGGCTACCTCAAAACCATTTCGTTTATTTTGGTTATTGCGGTCGTTGTGCAATTCACCGAAATGGTCGTACGCAAATCCAGCCCGCTGTTACACCGGGTACTCGGTGTGTACCTCCCTCTCATTACCACAAACTGTGCAGTACTCGGGGTGGCACTCATCAACACCAACAAGAGTCACAGCTTTATTGAGGCGCTGTTGTATGGATTTGGCGCCGCCTTGGGCTTCTCGCTGGTGCTCATTTTCTTTGCTGCTATGCGCGAGCGTATCGCGGTTGCCGATGTACCTGCACCGTTCTCCGGTGCGGCAATTGGCATGGTGACAGCTGGATTGATGTCCCTCGCATTTATGGGTTTTGCGGGACTCGTATAACGGCATGTCCGAACTTATCAGCAACTACCCGTTCGTCGCTGCCCTACTGGCAATGCTGGGCCTTGGCCTGGTGTTTGGGTCTGTCCTTGGCTTTGCATCTATTCGCTTCCGCGCCGAAGGCAACCCCATTGCCGATCAGATCAATGCAATCTTGCCCCAAACACAGTGCGGACAGTGCGGGTATCCCGGTTGCCGCCCTTATGCGGAAGCTATCGTCGCAGGTGAAGGCATTAACAAATGTCCACCGGGCGGCGAAGCAGGCATTCAGGCCCTTGCTGACTTGCTGGACGTGGAAGCCACACCCCTGGATGCAGAGCACGGTGCCGAAGCTGAAACCACGGTGGCGTTTATTATCGAGGAGGACTGCATCGGCTGTACAAAGTGCATTCAAGCCTGCCCTGTAGACGCCATCCTCGGGGCCGCCAAACAAATGCATACAGTTATTGCCTCGGAGTGTACGGGCTGCGATCTTTGCGTGGATCCCTGCCCTGTTGATTGCATAGAAATGCTCCCCCTCCCAAAAACACTGACAAACTGGCACTGGGATTTGCCGACGGCGGACGTCCGCCCAATGATCATTGCGACAGATGCAAGCGAGGAACGGGCCGCATGAGGCGTGTCTACGACTTCCATGGAGGTATCTATCCACCAGAGCGAAAGACGCTTTCGAACAGCGAAGACATCCGTCGAGCCGCAATCCCATCCCAGCTGATACTACCTTTGGCTCAACACATTGGTCCGTCAGCGAAAGCGATTGTAGAACCCGGGCAAGTGGTTTTAGGTGGCCAACGACTTACCGATCTCAGTGGACTGCCCGTTCATGCGCCCACTTCGGGCGTCATTGCTGCCATCGAGAATCGCCCCATTCCCCACGCGTCGGGAATGATGGGCCCCTGCTTCGTGATTGACTGTGACCACGAAGACCGCTGGGTAAAACTCGAGCCCCTCGACGACTTTCGCAGCGTAGACCCGAGCGCTCTGGTGCAAAAGATTTTTGAAGCGGGTATTGCTGGATTGGGAGGCGCGGGCTTCCCCACGGCTCGAAAGCTTCCGACGGAGCCCAAGAACGCCGTCGAAACACTGATCATCAATGGTACGGAGTGCGAGCCCTACATTACGGCCGATGACTGTCTGATGCGTGAACGTGCCCAGAGCATCATTTCAGGCACAGAGATCCTCGCATACATTTCCCGCCCCAAAGAAATACTCATCGGCATTGAAGATAATAAGCCCGAAGCTATCGCAGCCTTTAAAACCGCACTTGGGGGTCGCAAGGATATAGAGCTCGTAAGCTTTCCTACCAAGTACCCGTCCGGTGGTGAAAAGCAGCTCATAGAGATTTTAACGGGCAAGCAAGTCCCGAGCGGTGGCCTCCCCGTGAGCATCGGCATTCTTTGTCAGAACGTCGGCAGTGCAGTCGCCGTTCACGACGCCATTAAGCACGGCCGTCCTCTGGTTAGTCGCGTCACCACGGTCACAGGTGAGTCCGCGAAAAACCGAGGCAATTTCGAGGTCCTGCTGGGTACGCCCATGGAGGATCTTCTCGCCCAGGCAGACTACGAGGCTGCACCGAGACAACGTCTCATTATGGGCGGCCCCATGATGGGAGTCACACTGAGTGATCACCAATGCCCTGTGGTGAAGACAACCAACTGTCTGTTGGTACCCGGCCCGAAGGAGCTTCCCGAACCCGATCAGGCTTCGGCCTGTATTCGTTGTGGTCTTTGCGCTGAAGCCTGCCCTGCGCGACTACTGCCGCAGCAGCTTTACTGGTTTGCCCGCTCCCAGAACCATGAACGTTTGGAGGAGCATCACCTGTTTGATTGCATCGAATGTGGTGCATGCTCCTACGTATGTCCAAGCCATATTCCGCTGGTGCAGTACTACCGGGCATCCAAAGCAGCTGTGCGGGAGCAAAAAGCCGACAATGCACGCGCTGATCACGCTCGTGTACGCTTTGAAGCGCGACAGGAACGTATGGCGAGAGCGGCGGAAGAAAAAGAAGCCAAACGCGCTGCCCGTAAACGAGCAGCTCTTGCAAAGGCCGCAGATCAAGCTTCTGAGGGCGATCCGATCCAAGCCGCCATTGAGAGAGCGCAGGCGCGCAAGGCGGCTCAGGCCCGAGCTCCAAAGGACGACAACCAAGTACGACAGGAACAACAGGAAAAACTTGCGCGCATCGAGACACGACTGGGCAAAGCCCGAGATAAACTGGCGGCGGACAACGGCAACGACCCTGCCATCACCACCGCCCTTCAAAATGCCGTAGCAACTACCGAAAAAAAGCTTGCCGATCTCCAGAGCGAGCTGGAAAGCGCATGAGTCTCCTCGTCGTGACATCCCCGCATGCTCATGGGCCCATGAGCACCAGCAGCGTCATGAGGACGGTGCTATTGGCAACCCTGCCCGGCGTCATCGCCCTCACTTACTACTTTGGCTTTGGGATCGTAGTGAATATCGTGTTCGGTGGCGCAGTAGCACTGCTCTGCGAAAGCCTTGCGCTGCTTCTGCGCAAGCAGCCCCTAAAGCCCTTTTTGACAGACTACAGCGCCTTGGTTACCTCTACGCTACTGTGTATCGCTCTTCCGCCTTACGCCCCATGGTGGCTGTTGGTCATCGGCGTAGGTTTTTCCATCCTTATCGCAAAGCACCTCTATGGCGGATTGGGCTACAACCCTTTTAACCCGGCGATGGTGGGCTATGTTGTTTTACTGATTTCGTTTCCTCTCCAAATGAGCACCTGGGCCGCCCCATTGGGCGTGGGTGAATCCGTTCCTGGCTTACTAGCGGCGCTAAACGCCTGCTTTAATCCCGGCAGCTTTGATGCTCAAACCATGGCCACACCTCTGGACCTCATGCGTCAAAACAAGGGAATGCTGCTGAGCGATCTGTACGCAGCGAATCCTCAATTCGGAGCCTTTCAGGGAGTAGGCTGGGCGGGAGCGAACGCGGCCTTCCTTCTTGGTGGATTATTTTTACTCTCCAAACGCGTGTTCACCTGGCACGCACCCCTCGCCATGTTACTCGCCTTGAGCCTCTGCGCCCTTGTGTTTTATGACGAGGGAAGCTCCGCAAGCGGAGGCTCACCGCTGTTCCATTTATTTAGCGGCGCAACGATGTTCGGCGCATTTTTTATACTGACGGACCCCGTATCGTCGGCAGTGAGTAATCGCGGGAGACTAATTTTTGGAGCGATGATCGGAGTCCTCATCTACACCATCCGTGTGCGGGGTAACTACCCCGATGCCGTAGCCTTCGCGGTCCTTATCGCAAACTTTGCTGCGCCTTTTATCGATAATTACACCCAACCTAAAGTGTACGGTCAGCGCGGGGGCCCCACGGCGTGAACGAGCTCCATCAGGCAATCACACGCAACAGTCTTCTCCTTGCGGGGTTTGCTGTGCTCACGGCGCTCTTGGTAGCGAGCACCTTTCTGGGAACCAAAGATCGTATCAGCGCTGCGCAGAGAGCGGCGGAAGAAAAAGCCCTGCTCCAAATCATTCCTAGAGCCAGTCACGACAATGCGATGCTTGATGATCGCCTCCTTGCTCCAACTAACGATCCTTTGCTGCAGCTGCGAGAAGACAAGTCTATCTACGTTGCGAGGCGTTCGGGAGTCCCCTCGGCCGTGCTCATCCCCGCAACAGCACCGGACGGATATAGCGGTGAAATAGAGCTCATCGTGGGTGTAAATCGCGACGGATCCGTCGCGGGTGTCCGCGTCCTTCAGCACCGAGAAACACCTGGTCTGGGAGATGCGGTAGACCACAGAAAGTCTAACTGGATCGATAGCTTCAAGGGGCGCTCCCTTGGAAATCCGGAATTGGAAGGCTGGACGGTGCGCAAGGATGGTGGTGAATTCGATCAGTTCACTGGAGCTACCATTACCCCCAGGGCAGTTGTCCAAGCTACCGCCCGGGTTCTGCAGTACGCACGGGAAAACCGAAGCAGTTTGTTCGGGAGAGAGCTCGGCGAAGAGCTAGGTACAGCCTCAAGTGAGCAGGAGCCCACACCATGAGTAAGGCCGACTACGGTGAACTCTCTATAAACGGACTGTGGAAGAATAACCCGGCGATTGTTCAACTGCTGGGACTTTGCCCCCTCCTCGCGGTAACAGGAAGCGTGGTTAATGCACTGGGCCTGGGTATCGCAACGTGCTTTGTACTGATCACTTCCAACACCGCGGTATCATTGATACGCAACGTCACCTCCGATGCGGTGCGACTTCCCACCTTCGTCATGATTATTGCGGCGGCCGTTACCTGTATTGAGCTACTCATGCAGGCCTACAGTTATGAACTCTACGAGATACTCGGAATTTTCTTGCCTTTGATCACCACCAACTGCGTGATCCTTGGCAGAGCGGATGGCTTTGCGCGGAAAAACCCCGTACTCCCTGCCATGTACGACGGCTTCATTATGGGCATTGGTTTTACCCTTATTTTGCTGCTCCTTGGTGCACTGCGGGAGCTTTCTGGAACAGGTGCGATTTTCGCCAACATGGACCTGTTGTTTGGGGCATCAGCTGTAAGCTGGAAAATCGTAGCTTTTGAGAATTATCAGCCGTTTCTTCTCGCGATTTTGCCGCCGGGAGCATTTATCTTTACCGGTTTCATCATCGCACTGAAGAACGTTGTTGATGGCGAAATTGAGCGCAGAGCCCTGGCGAGAGCGGCGCCGGTGGAAACCGGCAGCAAGCGAGTACGAGTTACCGGCACCGTCAGTTAACTGGATCAGTAAGCTACGGTCACTCGGTGGCCATGCGGAGCGTGTCGAGTATTTCGTCCACCGCGGCGTCATCCAAACCCTGATTATCCAATTCACAGCAATAGGTGATGTACAAAAGCAGGGATCCTGCGTAGATATACCACTCTCGAATGGCAGCACCTTCCTCGATCAAAGCCCTGTAAATACCCTCGAAGCTACCCTTCGTACAAGCCTTCCACTGGCTTGCATCGGGCTCGAGCTGCCGAAGATCTTCTGCACCAAAGTCGCCTGAATCCTTGTGTAACTCGCTGACCTCGATACACCCCACACCGTCTCGATCCCCAATCACAATTGCATCTTCGTCCTGCTCCGCCTGCCATTCATCAGGGATTAACATCCCCCAATCTCCAGCTTCAAGTACCCGCATTCGGATTCTCCAGTTGTCGGCTCATCAAAACGGCTGCCTCTGAGCGAGCACCGTTAAGGCCACGATAATAATGTTCTCTTAATCCATCTTTTGTAAATCCGATCGAGCGATACAATGATTGAGCAGGTTCATTGCTCGCTCGCACCTCGAGCATGAGACGAGTTACACCGCCATGAACGAGCCGGTCCGTCGTTGTCTTTAGCAGCAGTCTCGCCACGCCCAATCCCTGCGATGAGGGTTCGACTACAAGATTTAATAGCGTGGCTTCGTCCAACACGCGAGAGCAAGCCGCAAATCCGCAGAGGATATCTTCGCGGGTCGCCACAACAAGTAAACCGCTAGAGCCCAGGAGCCTGATGTAGTTTTCAGCCAAGTTAAAGACTGGGGAGTACGCGCCATCGATTGCAAGAATGGCATCAATGTCGCCCAGCGTGGCCTCGCGAATATTGGCCGTCAAACGCGCAGTGTGTTCCAGACTTCACGCTTAAGCAGCGGCGTCTTCAGCATCTCGCGGGTTGAAGGCACGAAGCGCCTCGCGCAAGGAACACTCAAATCCATGAGCAAAGCCTTGCTCGCATCGCCAAGACTGATCAGCTCAACGCAGGCGTTCTCCTCCAACTGTCGATAAAGAAATCCCTGCAAGGTCGCCGCAGCATCTTCAGACCCTAACCCCAATTGCGCGTTGTCATGAAGGGGCCAGCGAAACTCCGTGACCGCAACCGCATCTTCGTCCACGGCGGGGTGACTCAGCGCGCGGGACATTGCAGAAATGAGCTGAAGCTGATCCTGCGCGAGCGCCTCATCTCCCAGCTCTTCCAGCCACAGCCTCTTCCCAATGATCATTGCCGCCAAACGGAATCGAGGAATCTGAGCCAGCGATGCCGCAGACCTAGCCACGGTTGTACTAGTGTCAGATACAGTCTCTGTTTGAGGCGCCCTTCGCCGCCCTGTGTCCTGCTGCAGGGACTCTCGTAAAGCTTGCGCGGCAGGAGGGGTACCTGCAGATCGTTTGCTTGGCTTGACTGAGGTTGCCGCACCAACTTCACCCATATTGTTAACCGACCCCTGACGAGCCTCCGCAGCCTTAGTAACAATCCGCAGCGCGTACTTTGCTGATACTGCCGCGCCGGGCAACGGCCGACGCGCTACATAAGCGGGAACGCCCATGGCGGCGAGGTAGCGAAGGCGATTGATTTCTTGCGATGCACTCATAGGGGTGATTCTAGCATCGACACGGCGCCATCAGAGTAGGCGCCAGCCATGGCTACTAAAAAAGCGCAGGGCTGAGCGCGCGAACCAACGAATATGCTGCATGCCTTTCTTCGCTGCAAAGCCGCCGTGATGCACGATCCTCATGGTCGGCATAAACACGAGTTGCCCCTCAACCGCCAATCGCCGGGAAAGATCAAAATCTTCGAAGTACATAAAATAGCGCTCATCAAAGCGCCCTACCCCGGCAAAGCTGCCGCCGCGACATAACAAACACGCACCACTAAGTAGCGTGACGGAACCGGGCGCTGAGTGTTCCAAGTCTTGATATTCGTAGCGGGCCAACCTTTCAGAAAAGACCTGCCTGAGCGACGAAAACGGCAAGCCTCGCAATAACAAATCAAAGACAGTTGGATAGCGTTTGCAGAGGTACTCTCGACTACCGTCAGTGCGTTCACAATAGGGATTTAGCGCCACCACCCCCGCATTGGCTTCAAGATATTGGAGCGCCTCGCAAAGGGCTTCGGTCGCGAACTCTACATCCGGGTTCAGTATCAAGAAGTACCGTCCCGGCCGATCTTCGTAAACAAAATTGTGCCCGCCCCCGAAACCCAGGTTTTCATTTGAGTGTCGTACACTCAGATCGACCGCCGGGGCATCCTTAACTTCAAGCTCAGACAAGAGCTGGGCAAGTTGGTCCCGATATTCAGGCTCAGAGCAGTTGTCCAGAATAGTTAAGGCTACCGGCTCTCGCAGCTGACCATGCAGTGCAAATACGCTCGCCATAAGGCTACGCAAGGTGATACGTAACTGATCAAGGCTACTGTTGTGGAGCACTATGGACACACTGAGTGTCGGTGGTATGTGGGCCTCGGTTATCATCGGGCGGATACTAGCAGTTGGACTAGCAAGCTGCATCGACGAGATGCTGGCAATAAGCTATTCATGAGAGAACTACTTTGAGCAAAACCGCACCGCCAAGATCAAAACGCAAATGGGGTTTCGGGCCGGGACTGTTAGTCGCCGCCGCTTTCGTCGGACCGGGAACAATCGCTACGGCCAGCGCCTCCGGCGCGGGCTATGGATACGCGTTGTTATGGGCGCTTCTATTCTCCGTGGTTGCAACTATGGCACTGCAGGAAATGAGCGTCCGGCAAGCGATTGTGACGGGCAAGGGCCTGGCAACCACCCTGCGAGAGGCTCTTGCAGGTCGATGGCTCGGCCGCGGCGCAATAGTTCTTGTCATTGCTGCGATCGGCCTGGGCAATGCGGCTTACGAGTCTGGAAACATCGCTGGAGCTGCGCTTGCACTGGAGAGCATCTCCGCCATAAACACGAGCACCTGGGCCTTGTTCATTGGGGGCGCTTCAGCAGCCTTGCTGTTCTTACCCGCTTACCGTCAACTCGAACGCGTACTCATTGCCCTCGTATTACTCATGAGCGCCGTATTTGTTGCCAGTGCGCTACTCCTCAGCCCCGACTGGTCATCCCTTATACAAGGCTTCCGCCCACAACTGCCTGAGGCGTCGCTAACCATGGTGATCGCTCTCATTGGCACAACGGTGGTTCCCTACAACCTCTTTCTTCAAGCGAACGCCGCACGAGAACACTGGGCTGACGAACCAGATCGAGTCCAAGCTTTGTCATCCGCGAGGATCGACACGGCGCTATCGGTTTCTCTCGGAGGACTGGTTACCCTTGCTATAGTCAGCGCTGCGGCGATGACGTTTTTTGCTCAGGGTCTGGCCTTTGCCCCGGAGAAGATCACCACACAGCTGGAGCCAGTTCTAGGTCCAGCGGGCCGTTACGTATTTGCCGCAGGCCTTTGCGCGGCGGGCCTGACGAGTGCCATCACCGCGCCATTGGCCGCAGCTTATGCCGTGTGCGGTGCTTTGGGTTTACCGGACACTTTACGCGGCACGGCATTCAGACTAATCGCGCTGAGCGTAGTCCTCACGGGCACCGTATTTGCCGCTACCGGCGCGCGCCCCCTGAGTCTCATCGTATTCGCACAGGCGGCCAACGGTCTGCTGCTCCCTATAATCGCGATAGTACTGCTGTGGCTGATGAACAGGCGCGAGTTGCTCGGTGACGCTGCCAATAGTTGGAGAAGCAACCTTCTGGGTGTCCTTGTCGTTGGGGTTACGGTGGGCTTGGGGGCAAACAAGTTACTGGGCTTGCTCAGCTAGTGGGTCTCACCGCAGGAAAAGTTTGTGTAAAAAATTACAAAAACGCGCTATCGCCATGTTATTTATGATTTTTTCTATGATTCACCTAGGATTGTGGTAGCCTGTGTAGCGTAACTGAGCCCTGTCGGTATAGAGTAGACAGGCATCAGGTAGCCTAACCAGCGGGAGTGGGAGCGGTCCGGTACCGCCGAAGAGCGGCTCGGCCATCCCCAAAGGGGACGATAATGATTAAGGGCCTTCGCACACTGTGCAGCCGAAGGGGCGCCGTAGGCGTCGTCAAGAGCACTATCATGGGCACTATTGTGGGCACTATGCTCGCAGTTTTAAGCGCCTGCGGTGGAGGCGGTGGTAGCGACGGCGGCGGTGGCTTTCTACCCGGCGACGGCGATAACGACGTCACTACTTACACGATTACGCTCACAACCGTTGATCCCGCCGGCAATCCTACAACCGTAGTTAGCGAGACCTTCCCTGCCACACTGCGCATCGAGGTTCGAGAGAACACTGTCGATGCCGCTGCCGTGAGTGGACTGGTGGTTCTTGCAACGGCAGATTTCGCCGTAATCTCTCCTACAAACGGACAGGCACTCACGAATGCCGACGGTATTGCGGAGTTAGAGATTCAGGCCGGAGGGACCCTCGGCGCTGACACGATTACCGTCACCGCCGAAAGCCCCGGAGGCACAGTAACCGCAACCATCGGCGTTGAAATCTCCGGCGCGGGACTTAGCCTCGGGTATTTTGAAGGCACATCGTTTATTGCAGGTCAGATCGGCCTCAGCAGTGACAGCCTCGCGTTCCGCGGCAGCGCTGTCGCCAGATTGGCAGTGGTTGATGAGGCAGGAACGCCATCCAGTGCCGTTCAGCTCATTCGCTTGTCCAGTGCGTGTTCACTGAGCGGGCTGGCGTCATTTCGCGCCATTGGCGACACCGGAACGGGCACCAACACGCTGACCATCGAAACTCTCGACGGCCTTGCCAGCGCAGAGTATCTGGCAGGAAGCTGTGAAACGAGCGACGATCTAACAGCGACACTAGTTGATGGCGATTCAACAGCCACTGCTAGCGTGACTATTGCCGGCCGTGATGCAAACTTTATTGGTTATGTATCCACGGAGCCTACCGAGGGTGGCGACACTAACGGACGCACAATCATCGCACTCAAAAACACCGGCGGCCCCGGTCGGCCAGAGGTCGCATCAGTCACCTTTGAAGTATTGGAAGAAGCTGTCGTTCTTGAAGCCGGCGATCCGGCACCGGGCGAGCCAGGTTACCTGGACCTCGAAAAACGTACTCCGCTTGCGGGCGTTACAGTCAACTTTGCCTTAACTAATGCCCTAGGCGGGATAACCCTTTTAAACACTTCAGGGGTCACAAACAGCCAGGGACTGGTTGTTGTTGACGTAAGTGCGGGCAACGTCGCGACTTCCACTGTCGTGACAGCAAGCTTTGATACGAGTCAGAACCAGCAGCAGGCTGCATCGTCAAACCAAATCGTCATCAGCACGGGCCTCCCCCAGCAAAACGGTATCAGCGTTTCTGCCAGCCAGTTTCATGTACCGGGAGCCCGGGATATTGATGGCGTAGAGTCCACTATTACAGTGCGCCTTGTGGATCGCTTCGGTAACCCCGTCGCCGATGGCACCAGCGTAGTGTTCACCACAGAATATGGGGCCATCGACACGTCTTGCCTGACGGGCACCAGCAACGGCGAACGAGCAGACCCGGCAACTCCAGCCGTAGGGACCTGCAGTGTGCTTTGGACCAGCCAGGCGCCGCGCTTCCCCGTCTTTAATCAGGACCTTGTTCAAACGACTGTAGATGACGGAAGCTACGACTGCCCTTCCCATACGGGCTCCTTCGGGCCCTGCCCCAACGACCTGGGTGCGATTCGCGGACTGAGAAGCACAGTAACAATCACCGTGGTAGGGGAGGAGTTCTTTGTAGATGGCAACGGTAATGGCGTCTACGACGAGGGCGAATCTTTCGAGAACCTGCCCGAAGCGTTTACCGATCACAACGAAGATGGCGTGTACACGCCCTTCGCTGGCCCGCAATGCCCCAGCCCCAGCCCAGAAGAGAACTGCATAGCAGCAGGCTCTTCTGAAGAGTTCATCGATTTCAATGGCGATGGCGTTTACAGCGAGAACGTAGACCCAAACACAGGCGAAGGTGTTTACAACGGCAGCCTATGCCCTCCCGAGGGTGATGGTGTTTTCTGTAGCAGAGAGTTATTGAATGTCCGCGCGTCTGTAGTACTAACTCTGACGGCGTCTGCACAGAATCTTCAGGTATTGGCGGGTAAGACACCCGACAATCCCAGAGTTGCCACTACGATCCTGCAAGAAGGATCGCTATATGAAATCTACGTTGCGGACGTCTATAACAACGCCCCTGGCGCCGGAACGACGCTAACGTTCCGCGCGGATCAGGATTGCGCGATAGTGTTCCCTGAGAGCACGGACAGCCTCACCCTGACCGTACCAGACCTTGTCGGGCAGTCTGGAGCGTTCACTACCTCTCTTAGGATTAACGGTACAGGTATCCCCGGCGGAGGACGCATAACCGTTCTGGCACAGGATATTGGTGGCGCGACCTCTCAGATTGGCAGCTTTGGATGCAGTACGGTTTGCTCGGATGACCCAGACCCCACTGATCCAAACACGTGCAATGAGACCATTCCATAAAGGAGGGCTTCGAGAAATCGTTAGACTCACGTTTATCGTCTAGCGCGGAGCCATCCACAAAAAAGCCGATCTTTACGATCGGCTTTTTTGTGGGCATCGATAAGGCTTAACGCTTACGCCATCGATCAATCCATCACGCTAAACAACAATGCAAGCTTCTTGGTTCTAGATAAGGTTTGTAAGAACTCTCTCGCGGCGGGCGTGTTTCGCATCAGATCAGAAAAACCCGGCATCGCGCTAAAATCCTGGCCGTCGAGTTCGATAAAAGCCATCCGCCAATCGTTGTATTCACGATTCCGAATAGGCCCCTCAGTCACAACTTCTACTCGCTCATGCCTTGCGTCCCGGCGGATCTTTTCAAAAAGAGCCTTCACCTCTTCCTTAGCACCTTCGAGGACCTGAAAAAAAGAATCTTGTCGGTGAAGGAGAACCCCGGTCACACCTAGCTGAGCATTCGCTTTCCTAGCACTCTCGAGAATCGAGAGCATTTGATCGTTGTTAAGCGGTCGCGTTTGCGTGCTTACATAACCCAAACTGTACAAGGTGAACTCCTGTAGGGACTCTACGTCACCTTTTGACTGACTAACAGACTTGTGGGGTTGCTGCGCCACAGGCCCTCCCCGGCACTCGTGGTGAGGCCCGCTGAAGCACTGCGAATAAACCCGCAACAAATTGCAATTAGGCCTTGAGACTTTGAGTATAGTTAACTATTCTTGACATTAGAATAGTCAAGTTTAGTTGACACTTTTAGACCCGCCCCCGGAAGCGTACTTCACGGGTCATATGCAGTCTACGCGAGAGGATCAGCCATGAACGCACCCATGCAAACCACCAAAATAAATGACACTACAGAGCAAGCTGTACGCAGCGAGCTACTAGCTCCTCGCTTTTATCGCACTGACTACGACGCCGTCGGCAAAATCAACGTAGAACCCGTTCGCCAACAGTGGAACTCAATGATGGAGGAGTACAAAGAGGACCGAAACCGAGCCCACTTTAGGCAGGAATTTGACTACGACGCTACAACTCTCACCAGTGACCCTGAACTACACGAGGAATTCATCGACTTTCTTACCAGCTCAATCACAGCCGAATACTCAGGCTGCGTATTGTATCAAGAAATCAAAAAGAACGTGGACAATCCGGCGATTGCGGACCTCATGGGTTACATGGCCAGAGACGAATCCCGCCATGCTGGCTTTATCAACAAAGCCCTAAAACAGCTCGGAGTTGCGGTTGACCTGGGATTCCTGAAACGTCAGAAAGAGTACACCTACTTTCGCCCCAAGTTCATCTACTACGCAACCTATCTTTCAGAGAAAATCGGCTACGCGCGGTACATCACGATTTATCGTCACCTGGAGAAACACCCTGAACAGCGCTTTCATCCCATCTTTAACTGGTTCATGGAGTGGTGTAACGACGAGTTTCGCCATGGCGAATCGTTCGCGCTAATGATGCGCGCTCAACCAGAGCTCCTCCGCGGTCACAACAAACTCTGGATACGCTTCTTTATTATTGCGGTCTACTCAACTATGTATGTACGCGACCACAATCGACCGAAGCTTTACGAAGCGCTTGGCATGGACCCCACGGAATTCGACTTCCGGGTCTTCGACATCACCACCGCGATTACTCAACAAGTGTTTCCCTTGTCGGTAGACACGGATGACCCACGATTCCGCAAGGGGCTAGAGCGCCTACGGGACATCAGCGCCAAGTCGACGGCCGCTAAAGAACGTGGTGGCATTATGGGGCGCTTAACAGCAGGAGCTTTGGCGGTATCGGCTGGACTCACCTTTGCCAGACTCTACTGCCTACCCGTCAAGCATCATGAACTACCAGAAGACTTCCGTATGGAGCCCACCTGGTAACGGAATAGCTCTACTTACAACTACTTTAGACAGTAACCGTAAGTCAGCCGTGCCAGCGGCTGGCATAGCCCATAAGGTGCGCAACGCCCGCTACGGCCAAAGCCACACCGAGCATCTCTCCCGATGCACCAGATTGAGCAAGACGTAAGGCAAGCACCAGGAAAGCACCTGCCAATAGGGGCGACAACCACCGCCGCGGCGGCGCACCAACTCCTCGAATACACCTAAAAGAAAGAAACAATAGCTCGCAGAATACGAGCAGTAGTATCAACTCGGCAGCATGGCCGCCACGAAGAAAGTCGTCTAGTGCCGACACGCCATCGCTACTCGGTCAGCCAAAATCAAAGCAAGGCAAGAAACATAGGGCCGCAATAGTCTAAGCGCGCGCCAACCCCAACAGTTCGGCAAGATCCTTGAAAAAAATCTTAACGTGTGCGGTGGGCCGCTCGCGCACCAGCTCTTTCTGCGTATAGGACTGCCAAGTGAGGTATTGGATATCCGGATCGCGACACATTTTGACAAACTTCTCTCTGCGCTTGTCGCTGCCGTACCAGAATCTCTGGAGGAGACCGAGAACAAAGAACACCTTGCCGTGGAGTTTCATGAAACGCTTGCGCGCGGTTTTTAACGCTGCCGGGTTACGACTCAGGAGAAACTCATTCACAGCGTCTGCCGCCAGACGACCACCGAGAAGGGCATAGTAAATACCCTCCCCCGATGCAGGAGCAACGACCCCTGCTGAGTCACCCGCCAAAAGCACAGCGCGCCCATCGTCCCAGCGCTTGAGAGGCTTCATTGGGATGGGCGCACCTTCCCGACGAACGGTCTTGGCACCATCGAGTCCGACATCCTTACGCAAGGCCTCTACAGCCGCCGTCGCGGAATAGTTTTTTAGTGCGCTGCCTGTGCCGATACTCGCATGCTTACCATGGGGAAACACCCAGGCATAAAAATCCGGTGAAAGCCGCCCCTGATACCAGACATCGCAGCGTGTCTCCTGATAGTCAGCACCGTCCTCAGGCTCGGGCGCCTCCACAATCTCGTGATAAGCGAATACGCACTTCAGCTTCCCTCCCCCCGGGATGCACTGCGCACCCACGCGGGACTTGGCACCATCGGCACCGATCACGGCGCTCGCTACGACCTCGTGCTCGCCACCGCTGCCGGACTTATCGAGATAGCGTAAACGTACTCGACCGTCGTTCTGATAAACCAAGGACTTGTAGGCGCCTATTTGCAGGGTCGCCCCAGCTTCCACCGCACGCTCACGAAGAAAGGGATCAAACTTGTCTCGATCAACCATAGCGACATAAGTGTCTCCCACGGGCATATCGACTCTCTGATCTGCCGGTGAAATCATCCGGGCAGAACGAATCCTCGCGACAATCTGTTCCGAGGGAATATTAAACTGCTCTACTGCTCGAGGTGGTATGGCTCCACCACAGGGCTTTATTCGAAAGCCCCGCTCGATCAATAGAACGCTTTTACCGGACTTTGTAAGGTCGTAGGCAGCGGTAGCGCCTGCGGGCCCACCGCCGACAACTACCACATCATATTCTGGTAGCTTTTCTGTTACTGGCTCATCGTGCATCAAGCACCTCCACCATAGCGATCTCGCCAAAACTAGGCATCGGCTGCGGGTCGTCAGACACCGCAGGCCGCAAACGCATTCCGATTACAGCGGCTACAACAAACATAACCGCCTCAAGACTAAAGACCAGACCGTAGGCCATAACAGGGTCGCCTATAAAACCGCGACTCACATCAATAGCAACGGTCCCTAGAAAACCGCCCAAGGCAAAGGCGATGGCCTGGGAAGCACCCCACAGACCCATTCGCAAACCCTCGGCGCCTGTTTTCCCCGCACTAGCGAGACTCATCATCGACGCGATGGCTGCAACGGCAAAAGCACCATTGGAAACACCCAATACAAACACGTTGCCACCCAGAGGCCAGGTCTGCGGAAAACTTCCCCCGATGGCAATCGCCGCGAGAGAAACGGCCGACGCCAGGCAGCCAACAATCGTCCAGCGACGCAGCACCACAGTGTCAGCGTTTTTTCGAACAAGCGTTGTCGCGGCCACAATAATCATCCCCAAGAGCACACCGCTATGCTGCAAGCCAGACAAAGATGTGGACTCGCCTGGCGTCATCGAAAATACCGTGCCTGCAAAGGGCTCGAGTATCAGATCCTGCGCGCTGTAGGCGAGCATAGAAACGAATACAAAGATGGTGAAACGCTTGGCTTCCGGCTCGTGCCAGACTTCCCTCAACGCTTTTGAAAAGCTTCCTCGCTGCGTACTTAAGGCGGCTCGATCTTGAGCCGTAAGAACATTCTTTGGCTCAAGGCGGAAAACTGAAACTACAGTTAAGACAAACGCTATCGTCGAAACAGACGCCGTAACGGATAGCAGTCGCATCGGTGTAAAAGGATCAAGATACTGTCCAGCCACCCCCGCTGTGATTGCAAAACCCGCAATCATCATGATCCAGACAATGGTCGCCGCAGCTGCTTTTCTGTGCGGCGCGACGTGCTTAGCCAAGGTGACAAGCGTCGAAGTACCCGCTGCACTGGCACCAAGCCCTATCGCTACAAACGCCAGCGTCGATACGACCAGACCCCAAAAAACATCAGTAGCAATAAGTACCGTGCCTGCGGCAGCCGCGACACCGCCGAGCGCGAGCACCAGCATACCCCCGACTATCCAGCCAGTTGTCCTTCCACCTACGTCAGAGCCATGCCCGAAACGTGGTCGAGACATTTGAACCGCATGGTGAATCCCGACCAGTATCCCGGGAAGCATTGCCGGCAGCGCCAACTCCACCACCATGACGCGGTTAATAACCGTTGTTGTGAGAACAATGATGGCGCCCAAACTAGTCTGCACCAAACCCAAACGTACAATACCTGCCCAGCTCAGACCCAATACTTGATTCACAGCCACGACACCGAGCCGCGAATCGCGAAGGCACTTAGCATCATGCCCAGAACGTACAGGGTCACACCCGTACCGTTATACCAAGGGGCTAGACCCAGAGGGTCTTTGAGCATCTTGACCATCGCTAAGGCCTGAAGAAACAACGAGCACGCGATGCCTCCGGCGGCAACGGGGTGCCCCCATTGAACCAGCAAGCCGATGACAACAAGCTGAGGAACAGCCATCACCACACAGGCAAGCCGCGCAGCTCTATCTGCACCTAAACTGGCGGGCAAAGAGCGAATGCCAATACTGCGGTCACCGTTTATAGACTTGAAATCATTGAGCGTCATGATGCCGTGAGCACCAAGACTATATAGGCCTGCGAGCATGAGGATTTTCGGCGATGGCATGACACCGCCAAGCATCACGGCTGCACCGGTAATCCATGCGAGCCCTTCGTAGCTGACACCAACAGCAAGATTGCCGTACCAACCGTTCAACTTGAGACGCATGGGTGGCGCACTATAGGCCCAAGCTAAAAACAGGCCCACAAGGGTCGCCCAAAACACCCACTCCCCTAACAGGGCACTAAAACCCAGAGCGAGAACAGACCAGGCAATAGCGTAGTACAGACCCCACTCGCCAGGTACGCGCCCCGAAGGGATAGGACGATTCGGTTCATTGATGGCGTCTACATGCCGGTCGAACCAGTCATTAACAATCTGACTACCACCACAAACCAAAGGGCCAGCGAGGATTACACCCGCCACTACTAAGCTCGGATGATCACCCAAAGACTGCCCGGAGGAGATCGCTCCGCAAACGAAGGCCCACATCGGTGGAAACCAGGTAATCGGTTTGAGAAGCTCAAGAAGAGCTTTGGGTTCGGGAAAAGCTCGGGTTGGCGTGGAGAGATCAGCGGGCTGCATGAGGTGTAATATAGAACCGACACTTTTAAGTGTCAATTTTAATTGACGCCTATCAAGTCAACCTATACCTCGTCCTTATAGCGTCAACCAAAGGGAACACTACGGTCACTCGGAGTCGTCGTCACCACCAATGTTAAAACGACGCAGCTTCGCGTAGAGAGATTGACGCGACAAACCCAGAAGCTCCGCCGCAGAAGCACGGTTGTCTTGTGTCACCTCCAGCGCAGTTTCGATGCACAAGGCTTCGATAAGATCGGTAGACTCCCGCACAAGGTCCTTCAACGGCACTCGCCCCACCCTTTGCGTGACCTGCTCGATAGAGCTCGGCAGCTTGGCGGACACAGGATGATCACGAGCAACGCGCCGTTCGACATCACGAATAAACAACGCATATGCGGCGCCATCCGGCTCGTCCAACCGACAAGCAGATATCTCCACCTCAGCAGGACTTCCTGCCTGAGGCATCAACGTGGAGGAAAACAGCCTAACGACGGACTTGTCTCGAAGATTGGAAAGCAGCACATTGAGGTCGACACCGCTTCTTCCGAGCCAACGGTCAGCAGAATGGCCGAGCACCTGCTCTTCAGCGACCAATTGGGCCAACTCCAGAAAGCTGTTGTTCACGGCCATTATACGGCCCTCAGCATCCGTTAAGACCACAGCGTCTGGCGCGTTACGCACCATTTCCTCGAGATAGACACCTTTCGGTGCGCCCTGCTTTTGCACCGCAGGCTCCCGCGTCCCCATGCGAAGCAGGAAGCGCTCTTCACCTGCCTGCCGCAGAAAGCTCGCGGACACATCAATACGGGTCTCGCCATCCGCGAGCACGAGATTATGCAACTGAGATCGCCCCACGGTTCTAATTTCAGCCATCATGTCCTGCAGGGCCCGCGCAGAGTCTGCGTCTAAGCCTTTAGGAAAGACCTTACCCACCAAGCTTTTGTCGCTACCGCTAAGCAACTCAATAGCCCGGGGATTAGCCTCCAGCACCCTAAAGCTCAGAGCATCCAGGACAAGAACTGCGTCCCCAACCATATCGAAGAGTCTGCGATAACGGGTCTCTACCTGACGCAAGCGCCAATAATCCTGTTCCAGAGCCTGTTGAGCGTTAACCAGCTGCTGACGGAGACTCGCATCGGAACGTAGGTCATTGCCTACAAAAAAGACCTGCCCATCCTCGCCACCCATGACCTGGTACTGCACGGGCAAGCCGTCGGGACTCCCTTCAAGCCGGTGAACGAGATCTACCCGACCACCACCGGATGCGGCCTGAACCAAGGCGCCATCAGCGCGGTCTTCGCTACCTTCAAGCAAGGTATCAGACAGCACCGCGCCCACCCAAAGATCGGCAAGATCCTCGGGTAACTCCATGCTCCAGGATTCGACACCTAAAATAGTGCCACTCTCATCGAGCGTCAGTGCAAGATCTGCAACGCGTGAGAGCAGTCCTGCCAGTACGGGCTTAGTTTGCTTGGCTAGCAAGAATGCTCATCCAAAAGTAGACAAAAATTCGACAAAGAGACACCAGGCGCGTCAGTTTAGCGCGTGGCGGGCGTGATTATGGCACGCGTAAAGCATGGTTAACACCATTGCCAAGACCCATAGATTTACAGTAAAGACCACCGCCCTATATGTGTCAATTCTTTTGAACGCATCTATGTGTAAATTATAATTGACATAGGCAGTCGCCAGCACTACATTCATCCTTGAATCAGTGAGCAAAGGCAGGGGTCTGCTTGATGGCTTTACAAAAAGAACGGGGAAGACCGAACACCCCGCTATACACGCCGGACCAGCGGCAACGCCGCGATGCTACTCGCTGGACACTGGTTCAGGGGCTACTTGCCCCACTGCAGTTCCTCGTTTTTCTTATCAGCCTAGTGCTGGTTCTGAACTATATGATCAATGGTTCTGGCCTGGAGGCTGCCGCAACCTCGGTGATCGTTAAAACATTGGTGCTCTTAACCATCATGGTAACGGGCGCAATCTGGGAAAAAGTCGTGTTCGGACAGTACTTGTTTGCACCGGCTTTCTTTTGGGAAGACGTTGTCAGCTTCGGTGTGATCGCGCTGCACGTCGCTTATGTACTTTGCTGGCTCGCTGGATACGGCACACCACAGCAGCAAATGTGGATCGCCCTTGCCGCCTATGGCACCTACGTCATTAACGCCGCGCAGTTTCTGATGAAACTTCAAGCGGCGCGTCAAGACGAGCCAGACAAAGAGCTTGATATGGGATTACAAGGCGCTCTCAAATGACCGAGGCGGTACTTGCCAGCGACAGTACATCGCTCTCAACAAGCCCAGTAATAACCGTTGAGCGTGGACAACGCGCTGTGTTTTGCGGGCTTACGTCGATTGTTTGGCTTCACCGCAAAATTCAGGACGCGTTCTTTTTGGTGGTTGGCTCACGAACCTGTGCCCACCTGCTCCAGTCAGCTGCGGGCGTAATGATATTTGCAGAACCTCGTTTTGCTACCGCTATTTTACAGGATCGCGATCTCGCGGGTATGGCGGATTGCCACGAAGAACTGGACCGAGTCGTTGAAGAGCTTCTCGCCCGGCGCCCGGAGATAAAGACACTGTTTCTGGTCGGCTCGTGCCCGTCAGAAGTAATCAAACTCGACTTAAACAACGCGGCTAGCCGTCTTCAGACTCGTCACAGCGGACGCGTCCGGATGGTTGCCTACAGCGGCAGCGGCATTGAAACAACCTTCACTCAAGGGGAGGACAAGTGCCTCACCGAACTCGTCGAGGCAAGCAAGCATCGAAAAGATCAGGAAAGTCCCGCTTTAATCATTGCAGGCACACTTTCAGACATCGTAGAAGACCAGTTTCAACGGATGTTTGACGCGCTCGGTATTGGTCCCATCGCTTTCTTGCCGGCACGCAGCGGAGACGCAATGCCCCGCGCCGACGCAAACACGAAGGTGCTATTGGCTCAGCCCTATCTGACTGAGACCGCTCACGCCCTGAAAGGCCAAGGCGCGACGATACTTAACGCTCCTTTCCCTCTGGGTGCAGAGGGGAGCCTCCTGTGGCTCAAAGCTGCGGCAGACGCCTTTGGCGTGGCAGACACGCTGTTCGACGAAGTCACCGCTGCCCCTCTTGCACGAGCACGGCAGGCTGTGAGTTATCAGCGAGAGAAGCTAAAGGGCAAGCGAATAGCATTTTTACCCGACTCACAACTCGAGTTACCCCTTGCGCGCTTCCTGGCGCGAGAGTGCGAAATGAATGTTGAATCGATCACGACGCCTTTTCACGATCCACATATCATGGCTAGTGAGCTTGAACTCTTTGGCGACCACCCAGACATGATTGAGGGCGGCGATCTCGAGTCTCGTCTAGAGCATGTTCGCGAACTCAGGCCCGATCTCACTGTTTGCGGTATGGGTATTGCCAACCCTCTCGAAGCTGAAGGTTTGCGCAGTAAATGGTCCATAGAACTGATTTTTAGCCCCATTCAGGGCTTTGATCAGGCCGGTGATCTCGCGGGCTTGTTCTCTCGACCTTTGACGCGCGCTGCGCGGTTAGAGGTCTAAAATGGAGTTATCGCTCTGGACTTACGAAGGCCCCCCCCACGTCGGAGCCATCCGCATTGCAAATTCTATGCGTGGCGTTCACCTGCTTCTCCACGCCCCCCAAGGTGACAGCTACGCCGATCTCCTATTCACGATGATCGAGCGCGACAATCACAGGCCCCCGGTCACCTACACCACCTTTCAAGCGCGGGATCTTGGCAGCGACACAGCTGAACTTGTACTCAAAAGCATCCATGCAGCAGTGGAACGACACCAACCTCAGGTATTACTCGTGGGTGACTCCTGTACCGCGGAGCTGATTCAAGATCAGCCTGGATCGCTAGCTACTAGCAGCGGACTGAGCGTACCGGTTGTACCCGTTGAGATGCTGGCCTACTCCCGCAAAGAAAACTGGGGCGCTGGTGAGACCTTCTACAGTCTGGTGCGCGGCCTTCTTCAAAGTCGAGTACCGGCACCTGGCAGCGAAGCACCCAAGCATGAGAACGAGCAACCTTGCGTCAACCTTCTGGGCCCGAGCTCTTTGGGATTTCGCTGCCGCGACGATGTTCGAGAAATAACGCAGTTGCTCACCGAGATGGGCGTTCGTGTCAATGTATGCGCTCCACTCAACGCGACACCACACGATCTGTTACGACTTCCAGAAGCCGACGCCAACGTTTGCCTATATCCAGAGATTGCTGGTCCAGCCTGTGATTGGCTGCAGCGAAACTTCAAACAGCCCATGATAAAGACTGTCCCCATCGGCGTTGGAGCGACCCGCGAATTTGTTGCTGAGGTCGCTCAAACTCTTGGCATAGCTCATGTGCCCGACACTACGGAGTCACGTTTACCCTGGTACTCACGATCCGTGGACTCAACCTACCTTACCGGCAAACGCGTCTTTGTGTTTGGCGATGCTACCCACACCATAGCCGCCGCACGTATTGCTCACGAAGAACTGGCTTTCGAAGTTGTGGGCATGGGCACCTACTCCAGAGAACAAGCACGATCAGTGCGCACCGCCGCTAAAGAGCTGGGCCTGGAAGCATTGATCAGCGATGACTACCTGGAAGTGGAACGCGTCATAAGTGAGCTTCAGCCCGAACTGGTGCTAGGCACGCAGATGGAACGGCATATCGCCAAGCGTCTCGGCGTCCCTTGTGCGGTTATCTCCACACCGGCCCACGTTCAAGATTATCCCGCTCGATACTCACCGCAGATGGGTTACGAAGGCGCGAACGTTATCTTCGACAGCTGGGTACACCCTCTGATGATGGGACTTGAGGAACATCTCCTCGCCATGTTCCGCGATGACTTCGAGTTTAACGATGGCGCGCAACCGTCTCACCTCGCTGCAGAGGGCGTCGCTACTCGCAGCGAAGAGCCTGCGGTAAACGATGCGAGTCACGATATGACCACGGAGGACGCTAACGCTCAGCTCACCTGGGACCTGAATGCCGAACGAGAATTGCGCAAGATTCCTTTCTTTGTAAGAGGAAAAGCAAAACGGAATACCGAACGATTCGCAGCCGATAACGGCGTAAACGTGATCAAAGTGGATACGCTCTATGAAGCAAAAGCCCACTTCAGCCGGTAAAAAAACCGCCCCTAAAGCCGCCAAAACTGCGGCCGATGACACGCTGAGCTTCGTCGTCATAACACTCGACAATCATGTTACGAGCAGCATTTCGCGTGCCGCTCTCGATCTTCAAAAGGACGCGCCCGGGCTTTCTGTAAAAGTTCACGCCTCTGCCGATTGGCACGGCGAAAACGAAGCATTGAAGCGCTGCAAGGACGATATAGCCACTGGGGACATCATTCTGGTCACCATGATGTTCATGGAAGACCAAATCAATGCGGTCCTGCCGGCTCTGCAAGAGCGAAGAGATCACTGTGACGCGATGATCTGTGCAATGTCTGGCGCTGAGATCATGAAGCTCACTCGCATGGGCAAGTTCACCATGGACGGCGAGGCTACCGGTGCTGTGGCGCTACTCAAACGCCTCCGAGGCAACAGTGAAAAGGCGAAGAAGCCACCAGGTGCCCAGCAACTGGCAGTCCTAAAGCAGTTGCCGCGAATCCTGCGATTCATACCAGGCACTTCCCAGGACGTCAGAGCCTATTTTCTGACCCTGCAGTACTGGCTCGCGGGTTCCGAGGAAAATCTCCGTAGAATGATCGCTTACCTCACTGATCGCTACGCAAGCAAGGAGCGCAGCGGCTTGCGGGGTAAGCTCAAGTCCGGGAATCCAGTGGACTACCCCGACGTGGGACTCTACGACCCCCTCGCCACGAAGCCCATCTTCGACAAGCTGGGACGACAGACCCTCCGTAAGGGTCAGAAAGGCACGGTGGGCTTGTTGATCATGCGCTCCTACGCCCTAGCCGAAAACACAGAGCATTACGACGCGGTTATCGAAGGACTGAGGGCCCGAGGACTCAGTGTCATCACAGCCTTTGCTAGCGGGCTGGATGCGCGGCCGGCCGTTGACGCCTACTTCATGAAAGACGGCGAGCCAACAATTGATCTCCTGGTATCCCTAACCGGATTCTCTTTGGTTGGGGGCCCTGCCTACAACGATTCAAAGGCGGCGGAGAATATGCTTGCCTCCCTGGATGTCCCGTACATAGCGGCGCATGCTCTTGAGTTTCAGAGCATTGAGCAGTGGGAAACATCCGGCCACGGACTCATGCCTGTGGAGGCGACAATGATGGTCGCTATCCCTGAACTCGACGGTGCAAGCGTTCCTTCGGTCTATGGCGGCCGCTCTGATTCGGCCTCGATGCCCGGTACCAAAGGGGACACTCATGCCATGCGCGCCCACCCCGAGCGTGTCGATGCTTTGGCCGATCGCGCGCTGCGACTCGTTGAACTCCGCAAGACGCCAAAAAGCGAACGTCGCGTGGCGATGGTGATATTCAACTTCCCACCCAACGCAGGCAATACCGGCACCGCCGCAAACCTATCGGTGTTTCAGTCGCTGATGAACACTCTTAGAGCCTTACGCGAGGACGGCTACGAGGTCGAAGTCCCACAATCAGTAGATGCGCTCCGTGAGGCTATTGTCGAGGGCAACGCCGCACGTTACGGTGCGATGGCAAATGTGCACACGCTGATCTCTTCCGACGATCACGTAACACGCGAACCGCACCTCGAAGAAATTGAAGCACAATGGGGCCCTGTTCCCGGCAAGCAGAATACCGATGGGCGCTCGCTGTTTGTTCTGGGCGCACAGTTCGGGAACGTGTTTGTCGGCGTACAACCGGGCTTTGGTTATGAGGGCGACCCCATGCGCTTGCTATTCGAGCGCGGATTCTCGCCCACCCACGCTTTTTCAGCGTTTTACCGTTACATACGGGAAGATTTCGCAGCGCACTCCCTACTGCATTTTGGGACCCACGGTGCACTGGAGTTTATGCCAGGCAAGCAATCCGGCATGAGTGAAAGCTGCTGGCCCCAACGCCTTATTGGCGACATCCCCCACTATTACCTGTACGCCGCCAACAATCCGTCTGAAGGCATGATCGCGAAGCGTAGAGCTGGGGCTACCCTCATCAGCTACCTGACTCCGCCAATCACCCGTGCCGATCTTTACAAAGGCCTTCAAGAGCTCAAAGAGACTATTGAACGCTGGCGCAGCGGCGCCGACGACAGCGCTGAGGTGCGATCAGACCTGGCCGCAGTCATTCAAGCGCAAGGGGCAGAACTTGATCTTTGTGCTGAAACTCCAGCATGGAACGAAGACAGCAGCGCCATCATCGAGACCCTGCGCCGCTCCTTGATCGAGTTGGAAGAGACACTTATTCCCTATGGTCTACACGTGGTCGGCGAAACCGGCTCGGAGGAAGAACGCAAAGACATGCTCACTGCTGTCGGATCTGCGGGGCACGAACTCATTCTGGATACCGCGCAGGTAAATGCACTTGAGCGTGGCGACACCGATACTTTTGCCGAGCTCCTCGAGACGGCAAATCCCGATCGAGATGATCTTGGCGCTGCGATTAGCTCTCTAACGCATACTGCAGAGCATTTACATCGCAACCCGGAAATAGAGGCGATTCTCCACGCATTGGATGGCCGCTTCATCGCGCCCGCACCCGGGGGCGACTTGTTGCGCACTACAGATATTTTACCAACGGGTCGCAACCTTCACGGCTTCGACCCCTACCGTCTACCCAGCCAATTCGCGATGCGTGATGGACTGAGACAAACCGCAAATCTGCTGAGTAAACACGCAGAATCGGGCGAAGCTCTTCCGGAAACAGTAGCCCTTGTCCTTTGGGGCTCGGACAACATGAAAAATGAAGGCGGCCCCATTGCCCAGGCCTTGGCGCTGATGGGAGCGGAACCGCGAATAGACGGCTACGGCCGTGTCAGTGGTGCACGACTCATTTCATTAGAAGAACTTGGAAGACCCCGAATAGACGTCATTATGACGCTATCGGGGATTTTCAGAGACCTACTTCCATTACAGACCCGAATGCTGGCAGAGGCCAGTTACCTCGCCTCTGCAGCTGATGAGCCGCTGGAGATGAACTACGTACGGAAGCACACTCTGGCGCAACAAGAAGAGCAAGCCTGCGATTTTGAAACAGCCGCCTTACGCGTGTTTAGCAACGCCGATGGCGCCTATGGGTCAAACGTAAACCTTTTGGTCGATGACAGCCGCTGGGAAGATGACGGTGAACTTGCCGATGCTTACACATCTCGAAAGTGTTTTGCCTACGGTCGCGATGGCAATGTTGCACCCCATGCCGAACTACTCAACAGCATGCTTGCCACCGTGGATCTGGCTTATCAGAACCTCGACTCGGTAGAGGTCGGCATCACGTCACTAGACCAATACTTTGACACCCTCGGCGGCATCAGCCGAGCAGTAAAGCGTGCGCGCAACGGGCAAGAAGTTCCCGTTTACATTTCCGACCAAACCTCGAACAGCGGCAAGGTACGAACGCTGGAAGAGCAAGTCGCCCTTGAGACACGTACCCGCGTTCTGAACCCAAAGTGGTACGAAGGCATTCTTGAGCACGGCTTCGAAGGCGTGCGCCAGATAGAAGCACATGTCACTAACACCTTGGGCTGGTCTGCAACCACAGGCCAGGTCGCGCCTTGGGTTTATCAGAGCATGTCCGAAACATTTATTCTCGACGAATCGATGCGCGATCGTCTCGCGCAACTTAATCCTCATTCTGCCATCAAGGTTGTGAACCGTTTGCTCGAAGCAAGCGACCGCGATTATTGGCAACCAGACCAGGCGAGCCTCGACGCCTTGCACCGTGCAAGCGAAGATCTTGAAGACTGGCTGGAAGGCATTCCCAGTGGAGTAGTAGCCGCATGAACAAACCCATCAACATACCGGTTCAGCAAGTTGACCCCAATGACAGTCGCGGACTGGACGGGGACGGCAGCTTGCAAGTGCATCTCGATCCCGACGTGCAGATCGATAAAGCGAAGGTTTTTGCGATCTATGGCAAAGGTGGCATCGGAAAGAGCACCACCTCCTCTAATTTGTCCGTTGCTTTTTCCAAACTGGGGAAGCGGGTAATTCAGATCGGCTGTGATCCCAAACACGATTCGACGTTCACCCTGACAAAGGCATTGATGCCAACGGTGATCGATGTCTTGGAGTCAGTGGAGTTCCACTCCGAAGAACTAACACCCGACGACTACATGTACGAAGGCTACAACGGCGTAATGTGTGTCGAGGCAGGAGGCCCTCCTGCGGGAACCGGCTGTGGTGGTTACGTTGTCGGCCAAACGGTCAAGCTGCTTAAGCAACATCACCTGCTGGACGACGCGGATGTTGTGATCTTTGATGTACTGGGCGATGTAGTTTGCGGTGGCTTTGCCTCACCTTTGCAACACGCGGAGCGTGCACTCGTCGTTACGGCTAATGATTTTGATTCAATTTTCGCGATGAATCGTATCGCTGCTGCGATTAAGGCTAAGTCCAAGAACTACCCCGTGCGCCTTGGCGGCGTGATCGCCAACCGCAGCTCGGGAACCGACGAGATCGATCGATTTAACGATGCCGTGGGACTGAAGCGCCTAGCGCACTTCCCCGACCTTGATGTCATTCGTCGCAGTCGTCTCAAGAAGTCCACACTGTTTGAGATGGACGACACGCCGGAACTTCTCGCAGTCCAGCAGGAGTACCTCAATCTCGCCACCGCTCTTTGGGAAGGCACGGATGCACTCGATGCCGAGCCCATGAAAGACCGTGATCTCTTTGACTTCCTGGGATTCGACTAATGACCGACAACAGTTACGTCCAGCGACGCTCAGAAATAGAAACCTATTTCGATAGAACTGCGTCTGACGCATGGACAAAACTCACTTCTAACGCGCCGGTAAGCCGCATTCGTCAAACTGTACGTGCGGGGCGCGATGAAATGCGCGACACGCTGCTCTCCTGGTTACCGAAAAACCTCGAGGGATGCCGTGTTCTGGATGCCGGCTGCGGTACCGGATCGGTCGCAGTGGAACTTGCGACCCGAGGTGCGCAGGTTCTTGCCGTAGACCTCTCGGCAACCCTCATCGAGATCGCCAGGGAGCGCCTTCCCTCAGACATTGGTAAGGGCCATATTGATTTCGAGGTCGGCGATATGGCCGCCCTCGCTACAGGCGAATTCGATCATGTCTTGGCAATGGACTCTCTGATCCATTACGACGTCGAAGACGGCATCGAAGTACTGAACAGCCTCGCTCCACGTGTGCGTAAGAGCATGGTGTTTACCCATGCTCCGAGCACAGTGTTACTTGAGATCATGCACGCCACGGGAAAACTCTTCCCCAGGGGTGATCGTGCGCCAGCGATACAGCCGGTAAGCCCTAGGCGACTCGATCGCATGATCCAGTCACAGGAAACGCTGCAATCCTGGGAGCGAGGTCGAGTATCCCGAGTAAACAGTGGGTTCTATATATCCCAAGCCTGCGAGTTACGCCGTCGGTGAACCTGACTACGATCACAGATCGTATTTTCCCTTCGGGAGCAGTGCTTGCACTGGTTCCCTTTGCGGACGCCGTTAGCGGCGATCTCCCCTTGCCGCGCCTGGCAAGACTCTCACTATTTCAAATCAGTGTGGGTATGGCGTTGGTCCTACTCAACGGCACCCTAAACAGAGTGATGGTCCTCGAAATGGGGCAATCCGCTTGGTTGGTGTCACTCATGGTATCTCTGCCACTGTTTTTCGCGCCATTAAGAGCACTCGTAGGATTCCGTTCAGATCATCACAAGTCCCTACTGGGCTGGCGTCGCGTACCTTACATTTGGGGCGGCAGCATGACGCAGTTCGGCGGATTGGCGATCATGCCCTTTGCCCTCATAGTGCTTGCAGATCCTACAGCAGGCCCTGAATGGTTGGGCCCTTTGGCTGCAGCATTCGCTTTTCTTATGGTCGGTGCGGGCCTGCACATCACGCAAACCGCGGGGCTAGCATTGGCGACAGATCTCGCCACAGACAATACCCGCCCCAAGGTTGTGGCACTGCTCTACGTGATGCTGCTTCTAGGAACTATTCTGAGCGCACTCCTGTTCTCAATGCTTCTCGATGATTTTTCAAATCTCAAACTGATCAAGGTTATACAGGGCGCTGCTATAGCGACCATCGTATTGAACGCCATTGCTCTTTGGCGGCAAGAGAGTCTCATGCCATCCCGCACAGACCCCGAGCGGCCGCGACCAAGTTTCTCTCAGAGCTGGGGCGCATTCACCGAATCAAGCCAAACCAAGCGCTTGCTTCTAGCAATAGGCTTGGGCACCGCCGCTTTCAGCATGCAGGACATTCTTCTGGAGCCCTATGGGGGCGAGGTACTGGGCATGTCTGTTAGTGCAACTACGGGACTATCCGCTATCTGGGGCCTTGGCATGTTGATCGCCTTCGCACTGTCCTCAAAACGCTTAAGCATGGGTTCAGACCCTATCCGACTATCCGGTTATGGCGCTGCTCTGGGCCTTTTCGCTTTTGCTGCGGTCATTCTGTCGGCCCCCCTCAGCTCGCCTTGGCTCTTCAAAATAGGTGCCGCGTTTATTGGTCTGGGTGGCGGGTTCTTTGCCGTTGGAACTCTCACCGCTGCCATGGCGTTGGGTAACGACGAAGAGAAAGGTTTGGCGCTGGGAGCCTGGGGCGCGGTGCAAGCGACCGCCGCAGGGCTTGCAATCGCGGCGGGCGGCGGCTTGCGCGACTACATCACTCACCTTGCGGTGAATGGGAAGCTCGGCGCCGCGCTGATGGATCCGGTGACGGGCTATAGCGCCGTTTACCACATTGAAATACTGCTGCTCTTTGCAGCACTTATCGCACTGGGACCGCTGGTACGCGGCCCGGGGCAGGTCGGGAAAGATAGCAATTTTGCTTTGCATGAATTTCCGAGTTGACTTAGACCCTGACAGGGAGGAACTGAAATGGGTACTGGAGCTATAACCGAGTACATTGATTTAGCACAGCTGACGCTATACGCATTCTGGCTGTTTTTCTTCGGACTTGTGGGTTATCTGCACCGCGAGAACAAGCGCGAGGGATATCCTCTGGTGGATTCTCATAACGAACGATACCGGGGCGGCGACCTCTTCGGCATGCCTGAAGAGAAAACGTACATTCTTCCCCATGGCCAAGGCACGCGTTCCGTTCCCAAGGAAGACCCACCGGGCTACGAGCTCAAGGCAGAGCAGCCAGTGCCGGCTCCCGGATTTCCTCTGGAGCCCACAGGCAACGCAATGCTCGATGGTGTTGGTCCTGCGGCTTGGGCGATCCGCCCGGAGAAACCGGATCTCAACCACGACCACGGCACCCCTCGGATTATTCCCATGCGCATAGCAGAGGACTGGAGCGTAGAAAGCCGCGATCCCGACCCCCGTGGCCGCCCGGTGTATGGCGTTGACGGCCAGCAGGGAGGCACGATTACCGATCTATGGATTGACCTCAGTGAGCCCTGTGTGCGCTACCTCGAAATCAATGCGGGTGAGCGTCGGGTGATGATTCCCATGACCTTTGCACGCATTAAGTCAAACGGCGACGTCGTCGCAAAATCTGTTTGCGGAAAGCATTTCGCCGACGCTCCAACTACGGCTAACCCGGACTTTGTCACGCTTCAGGAAGAAGACAAGATCGGCGCTTACTACGGTGGCGGTTACCTTTATGCTCTCCCTGAGAGGACGGAGCCAATACTATGAGTGTGACGGAATACGAAGACGAGCCCATTCGTGGACTCCCCGGCTACCTGCCGAGCGACGAAACTCTGGTCTGGCAGGGTGAGCCTGACTTCAAGGTGATGGCCCGACGAGTCTTCCACCTCAGAACGGTAGCCATTTATTTTGCGGTACTGATTGCTGTTCACCTCGCCGTTCAAGCCACTGGCAATGCATCGCTGGCAGATGTCATTTTGGGCAGCAGCTGGATGCTTGGTCTCGGCTTGCTGGCAATTGGCATACTCGCCCTCCTCGCTTACGCCTATGCGCGAACAACGATTTATACCCTAACCGATAAACGCTTAGTGCTCCGCTTTGGAGTGGCGATGCCGATGATGGTGAATATCCCGCTGAATATTGTGAGCGCAGCGGACATGTGTCGTTACGCTGACGGCGGCGGCGACATTGTGCTTTCACTGGATCAAAAGAAACGTCTTTCCTACATGATGCTATGGCCCAACGTCCGTAGCTGGAGGGTGAACCCGACTCAACCAGCATTGCGTAGCATTGCAAATATTGAAGAACTGGCCGAAAGCCTTGCAAGCGTTGTTAACAGCGCGACCAAGACTGGCCGTGAAGAAAGCACCACGGTGATGAGTCAAGACAGTAGTGAACATGGCGCTGCACTAAGCGCGTCTTAAGCGGCGCGAGGATCTATGACTTTGAGCAATGCTGTAACACCTGAACAATCCGGAGGGCGAGCCAGCACTCTGGATCCCAGTTCTCGAGCACTCCTAGTAGGCTTGGCGATATTTGTTTTGGCAATCCTCGCTGCGACCCTCTTCGCCCGTCTGACGGGATACTCCATGAACTCTATCCCCGAGTCTACCGTGGTGGACGTTCGAGAGCTGGGCTTTCGGGATCTACCTAACGGTGTGGTCGAAGTATTTGAGTGGAACAGTAAAAGCGCTATCGCAGCGATTCCTTCTGGCGAAGGCGCATTCCTCCGAGGCGTAGTACGCAGCCTCGTGCGCCAACGCCGAGGGCTGGATTCAGGAATAGCTTCGCTGTTTGAGCTCACGCGCTACGATGATGGCCGCCTCGTCTTATCTGACCCCGCCACAGGCGAGCAGATAGATCTGGTCGCATTTGGCTCAACCAATATCGCCGTATTTTCAGCACTCATGGACGCTCCGCTGCCTCAAGCGGATTCAGTCAACGGCTGGTGATCGATTACCTCCTAGCACTGGCCACAGTAACTCTGGCCTGGTGGATAAGCACAGGGCTTGTGCTTTTGCTGAACAGGCTGGGCCTTCAGTGGCAAAGAGGCAGCATGCTCGCAGTGACTGTCCTTGTGATTTTGTCTCTTATCTACCTCCCCGGACGCAGTGAAGATCGGAGCGCGGCCGGCGCGCTCTTAGGCTTTGGGCAAGGCTTGGTAATCTGGGCGTGGCTTGAAATGACTTATCTCATGGGAGTAATCACCGGTCCCAGAAAAACCGCTTGCCCTAGCCAGGCATCCACCCTGCAGCGATTTTGGTTAGGTTTGCAAACAAGTCTGTATCACGAGATCTCCGTCATCACCATGGTAGCTGTGGTGGTGGTCGTCGCTGGGGATGGCCCAAACCAGGTAGCCGCTGCGACCTGTGTATCGCTCTGGCTTATGCGCTGGAGCGCTAAACTCAATCTGTTTCTTGGTGTGCGAAACTATAATAGTGACTGGTTTCCGGACCACCTAAAGTATCTGGATAGCTACACGCGTCGCGCTTCCATGAACTGGCTGTTTCCCGTGTCCGTCACCATTGGTACCGCCGTAGCCGCTTTATTGCTGGTACAGGCGATGGCGACCGTTGACCCGTTTTTGCGCAGTGCCAATTTGCTGGTGAGCGCTCTATTGAGCCTCGCGGTTCTCGAACATTGGTTTTTGATGTACCCCTTTGGGGAGTCGGTGCTTTGGCGCTGGGCCTTAGCTGCCCCCGCTGATGCTACAAGCTCGCAGGATGTGACTGACACAGGCAATGTTCGCAGACTCCAGGTTCCCAAACACCCTTAGTTCAATCTCGACAGAAAAACCACTTTTCTCATGACTTTTAATTTCTTGTTAAAACTTGACCGAATCCCGACGGGACGCTACTTTTACTCCAGCACCTTGATGAATGCCCCGACGCTTGGCGTCCATCCTGCCGTCAGTAAAGTGGGTCTCCTTAAAAGCAGTCTCGCCTTACTACTCATGACGGACTCATATAGGCCCGACAAAGGCCATGATAATAAGCCAAGCAATCGTCCGAAGATCTTCACGGGATGTGCTGAGGAACAGTCGCCATGATAAACAGCGACAACAACGAAGCTCGGATGATCATCACCTCCGGGCAAGAAGTAGCCAGTAGCACGAAGCTGTTCGACACGGGCCTGTCTTTCGACCCGAGCGTGTCTCATAACGATTACATCGCCGCTCTCGTAGAAGAGAAACGCAATACGAGCGAAGCTCTGTCGGTGTACGTACACCTACCCTTCTGTCCTTCCCGATGCTTAAGCTGCGACCACCAAACCAGCGTCAGTCACGACCATCAACAAATCGATCACTATCTCGACGCTCTAGAGATTGAGTTACAACTTGTGACCGACCATCTGGGTCGTGGGCGCCGGCTCCAGCAGCTCCATCTCGGCGGCGGCACACCAAATTACCTGTCGGAACTGCAGCTGGTAAGGCTCGTTGATATTCTCGACAAACATTTTACGATTGACGACCAAACAGAGTCGTCTCTAGAGGCAAACGCGCATAGAGCTTCCGTATCCCAGCTATCGCTGCTCCACGGGCTTGGCTTTCGCAGTTTAAATCTTGAGCTACGCGATCTTGATCCTACGGTTCAGCAGGCTTTAGGGCGACATCAGTCGCTCCCCGTGATTCGCGATGTGGTAGAGAACGCCCGTCAGATAGGCTTCACCACCGTTGCCACAGATCTTGTCTATGGCTTGCCCATGCAGAGCGCGTCTAGTGTCCAGAAAACCGTCGAAGATCTACTGGCATTGGCACCGGACCGGGTGTCCTGCTACACCTATTCGCGGCGTGCGAATCATTTCCAACATCAACGGGCCATAGATTCTCAGCAGCTCCCGTCTATCGCGGACAAGGTGGCAATCTTCAGCCGCATAGTCGATAAGTTTTGCAGCTCCGGATATGAATGGATCGGCTTAGATTGCTTCGCCCGCGATCAGGACAGCATCAGCCAAGCCCATCGCAACGGTTCCCTCCAGCGGAATTGGATAGGCTACACAGCGCAGCCAGGACGAGGGGTGATTGGATTAGGCAGTAGCTCCATGACTGACATCTCAAGTATCTGCGTTCAAAACCACTCTGATATAGCGCAGTGGCGAGAGAGCCTTGAGCGCGGCGAACTCCCCATGAGTGCTGCGGCAAGGCTTAGCCCTAATGTTCGGGCCCGCCGCCAAGCGCTATCGGATCTTATGTGCAACCTACATCTGACCGACGATAAACACACCTTACTTGATGGGTCCCAGGACTACCCTGCACTGAAGGCGTTAAAGGAAGACGGTTTGGTAGAGATCGACGGAGACCGGTTGACTATGACCGAGGCAGGACGCTACACCTTGCATCAGGCCTGTGGTGACTCGTCACCTATGTACCGCTGGCGTAGCATTGCCTAAAGCCTCCTAGCACTAAAGCCTGGGCTGCCGTCGCTACGCTGCGCCGCGTTGATCGGGTGTTTTGATATCCTGAACAAAGCTTTCGAGCTGAGCACCATAGCGCGTTCGGAGCGCAGACCACTCCTGCCGAAACCACGGCGTGAGGTCCTCAGGAGACTCGGTGTGCCAGGCATCGACCTCATCAAGGCTTAGCCAGCGCCATTCCATCACTTCTTCAGCATGAGCCGATATCTCTTCGTCGCCAATGGCACTTGCCAAATACACGTGACATAACTCGTGCTCACTGCCCACATCTTCGTAACGCGCCTGATACTCAAATTTGTAAACCGGCGTCGCTACTGCATCAATGCCTAATTCTTCGCGTATACGGCGCTTTACTGCAGAGCCGATAGTCTCGCCTCTGCGGGGGTGACTACAACAGCTGTTGGTCCAAAAACCTGGCCACAGCGGTTTCTCCAGACTTCGTCGATGAACTAGAAGTTGTCCACGATGGTTAAACAGAAACGCAGAAAACGCCCGGTGCAGCACGCCAACACCTTGATGGGTTTGAAATTTATTGCGATAGCCAATCACCCTGTCGTCGCTATCGACCAGAATAAGTTCTTCGCTCGCGAATGATACGGGCGCTCGCATAACGCTCACACTACCCTCGGCTTTGCCTGACTCGCTTTCGACTTCGGACAAGAACGGCACTCCTTTTTGGGCAGTCCATGTGCTCAAGCTGAGACAGCACGATGGCTTAAACAGAACAAGAAACGGTGCCCACGACCGGGGGAGGCCGTGGGCACACTAAGTTGCAATGCCCGATGCGCTAGCTGCGCGAGGGGGGCAGTGCCTCCATGTGCTGGGCCGTTGAAGCACCTGCCATCGAATCACCTTCGATCCAGTTGTACTTCGCGGTGCTCAGCAAAATAAAGTGAATCAAGATCGCTAACGTAAAAAGAAAGATAGCATTCGCTACCAATATTCTACGAGGATCAAAAATCATCCACATTTTATGCATTACGCATCTCCTTAATAAAAAGCGACACACCAAGGTGCGACGCAGGTTCAGTCTCTAAGTCGATCCTTAGAACCACGGTCTCCAGGACCACACCAAAAGGTGTGCGACCACGGCTACTGCGACAAAACCCAGAGTGCTTTTCACATACAAGCTGTGAAACTCTCTGGCCGCACCATCTGAGAGCCCTGTAAGGCTGCTAGATTCGCTCATGGTTTGATTACTCCCATGTCAACTACGTTTCCCCAGTACGCCGAAACGAACTGGGGGCCTTCACAGCGCTGCAGACACCTTCAACTTTCACGGGGACTACTAGACACTGCACCTACAATGCGCCTGCGTGAACAGACGCACTACAGATTCTTACTCTCCGCCTCCACCGGTGGCGCCGGCCATGTCCGACTCCACACTCTCGGAGGCTGAGATCAATTGCTTTGAACCCGCTGACTGTGTCGCCAGGTTCGGAAAATCCTTGAGCATTGGCGCACCGTAGAGCGGTTTGAAGGCTCCCTGGTGACAGGTGTTGCATGCGATTTTCTGGGGGTCTCCACTTGGACCTTGACGATGCTCCGGCAGCCACTCGTTAGTCTCCCAGACATACTTGTTGTTTAACTCACGTACCATCCGAATAGCATGCCAGGCCTTCACGCGCGTCGGGGGACTCTGCTCCCAGTTCGCAAAGGCGCGGCTGTTGTGGCAATAGGTACAGTTCACGCCCAGGGACTGTGAAAAGTGCATCATCAACGAATACGTCCATTCGGTTTGTTTTATGGACTTGCGGTTACCCGTGGGTAAGGCAGTATCTCCCGCCATACGAATGTCCGCGTCACTTTCCAGATATGGTGTAAAAGGATCGTAAGGAAGAGACGCATATCCATTGCCCACAACACCAGCGACGTTCTGTCCGGTAGGAGCGGTCGCAAATGAGCCGGGCATCGTCGGAGCCGCTTCGGTAACCCATACATACTCGGGCACATTCTTACCGCGGTGACAGGTGTAGCAAGTCACACCGGTGGGCGCCGTATGGCTTGCTCCCCAGGTTTCGTTTGCCCGTTGAGTCATGGCGATCATCACCCGGGCGACCTTCTTGGTGTACTTGTCATCTGCGGCAAAACCGTCAGTGCCGTGACAGTAAAGACACCCTTCTTCAGGAGAAACCCATTCCGTAATTGAAGCCATGAGGCGAGTGAACTCACCCACACTCAGATCACCCAGTACCTGCACGTTTTGGTAGACATCGCCTGCCTTGGGGCCGGTGCTAGGCACGGCCGGTGCTGCCTCTGGCGCCTGATTTTTGGCGATCATTTCGTCGAGAGCACCAGGGCTAATCACTTGCTCCATACCCGTGCCGCGATAGCCCCGCTGCACGACTTCGACAGGAGGTTTCTCACAGCCCGCTAATCCGACCGTGGTGAGCAAAATGCCCACGCCGAGCATTCGCATAGAAGTTTTCATCATTGACCTCCTGTCATCATGGGATCAACTACCGGCGTAGCCTCAAGCACCGGATATGCCGGCGCTACTCCGTGTTTCACTGCCCAGAGATACCAGTTATCCACCACGGTACCGGTCAACAAAATGCCTATACCGCCAGTAACTACGGTAAGTACAGCGAACCACCACGCCCAGCGGTGAATAGATTCCATAGATGCGTTGAAGCCCATGGTCCAGCGCCAGAAAAGAGCCGCTCGCTCAGACGCCGTTCCGCGATCCGTAATCTGATCAATCTCACGGTCGCCGCCGTAACGGGTTACTGCGAGGATAGTCGCACCGTGCATGGCAAAGAGCAGAGTAGATCCGTAAAGGAATGCAATTGAGAGCATATGGAACGGGTTGTAGAACAGGTTGCCGTAGCGCAGGGAAAATGCGGCCGTCCAATCCAGGTGCGGGAAGATGCCAAAGGGCACGGCTTCACTCCAACTCCCCATCAATAGAGGGCGGATGAAACCCAATACAAGGTACAACCAGATAGCGCCTGCAAATGCCCAGGTCAAATGCTGCCCCATACCCAACGCTTTGGAACGTCTATAAGTTCTAAGCCACCAAAGCATGATCGACAGAGTAAGGAAGAAACCGGCTATCAACCACCAACCACCATCATTCAAGGGCGGTATGCTCAAACCATATTGAGGGGGTGGCGGCTCCAAAGCTAACCAAAACAGTTGGCGCACAAACTGTACGGGATCCCAATTCACCGACGCCCACATATTCAGGCCAATGATTTCAAACGCGATAAGACCACATACGATCGATGCGAGCCCCAGCGAACCAAGATAGAAAGGTCCTATCTGCGCATCGCCGATCTTACCCATCCAATAGTTATCGACGGGAGTACCAACCCGATTCTCATTTTCGGCACCGATGGAAACCCCAGGGTAGTGAGGGCCGCGCACCTGAACCCGCGTAAATATGTTCTGATATTCAAGATTCATAGCATTCCCCTCTTAAGACCAGACCGGTAGTTCAAGCCACCAGTTCCACCATTCGGGCCAACCGCGGGTCCAGAAAGGTCCACTTAAAACAATACACACCGCACTCCAGAAGCCCGCAGAGAGAGCCAGGAAGAGTCCAAGGCGGTGGATACCCAGAGCGCCAATGGAGTAGCCCACATCGTCACGGAAGAAGGTGTTTTCGTGCTCTCCGGTCTTCACTACGGGATCATCGTCTCCAGGGTTTGTAACCGCCAGAATCAACGAACCGTGCATAGACAAGGCAAGCGTCGTGGTGAAGAAAAATGTCACCGCGAGCATATGCGCCGGGTTGTAGTGAAAGTGCAGGTACTGATAGCCGACGTTAGACACCCAATCGAGATGACTCAAAATCCCGTAAGGAAAGCCGTGCCCCCAAGCACCCAGCAGAAAAGGCCTGATCACAACGAGGGTCACGTAAGCGAAAATCGCCACGGCGAAGGCAAAGGGAACATGCAAGCCCATGCCGAGTTTTCGTGAGATCTCTACCTCCCTCAATGCCCAGGAACTAAAGGCACCAATAGCGCACAGGGTAATGACTTGCCACAGGCCACCCTCCATAAGCGGGGCAAGACCTAAACCGTATTTCAGATCTGGCGGAGCGATGCTGATCTGCCAGACATTCCACGTTGGCCCCATAGCGGCTCCGTAGAGTATTAGTGCAGTACCAACAACACTGAAGAATATCGTTGTTACACCAAAGAAGCCGACGTAAAACGGCCCCACCCAGAAATCAAAGAGATCGCCACCGAGCAACGTGCCTCCACGTACTCGGTACTTCCTCTCAAAGCTCAACATGGACATGCCGTAACCTCCAAACCCGTCTTAGACGGTGAATTTCGATAGTTCTTCCGCAGCCAACCCGCACTACGGTGTATTGTTATTCGCGCCTTACCACTCGAACGCATAGGGAATGACCGCCAAAGCCACACGCCGCGCCTCTTCAAAGCAGGACTCGCGCTTTCGTGCGCTCACTGCAAACGGACGTAAAGCGCGGGGCAGCAAACGTGTAATCACGCTCACTACAAAAAAACAGCCCACAGCCATGGCCAACAAAAATCGGTAGCTTCGTCTATCAGTCTGTCGCACTTGTTGTGCTCCCAAGTTCACTTCTCCAGTTTTCAGCATGCCTCCGCCCTCCCCGGTTTTGGCTCGCAATTCTTAGTTTGTTCTTATCTAGCACTCAGACAGTCTCCACTTCGGAAGCCGGCTCAGGTTCAACTCTTTGTCGTAGACTCTTATCCAGATGATCAACAGTCACCTGGTCAGCGCCAGCTGCCCGCGCTCGCTGCTCAGCAGCATCCCGCAAACGTTTGGCAACAGAAATTCTCAACAGCACCGGCTCTCGCTCCAACTGTTGCTCCAGCAGAGTTTCGGCCTCGTGAGCCCAAACCAACTCCTCATTGAGTCGGGATGGAGTAGCGTCAATCTGGTCCAGCTCTGTGCCAAGTGGAAGAATGTGAAACAGCGCATCAAAGAGCGCGTTACAGACTTCTTGGAGAACGTAGCAAGCTCCGGCGTAGCCCATAAACGGGGTGCCGGTATGACGACGAACAATAGACCCCGGTAGAGAAGCGGGAATAAACATTGTTCGTGCCTGAGTCTCCGAGATGTACATGCGTTCGTTGTAGCTTCCGAACACGATAAGAGGCGCACTGTCCGCGATTGCAGCGCGAACGGCTTCGTTGTCGGTCTTCGCGCCGGCGCAGCGAGAGAATGAGAAACTGCAAGGCATGCCGAGCTCTTCCTCAAGAAAATTACGCAGTCCTCGGGAATAAGTTTCGCTGGCGGCGACACCAAAGTTAGCCGTGCCGAAAAAATCTTGAGTTACTGAGCGCCACAGATCCCACATCGGCTTGATGGTGGTGTGTTTTTCCTGCTCGATGAAGGGTTGAGGATCCAGTCCCAATAGCTCACCTAAAGACTCAAGAAATGCAGTCGTAGAGTGCAAACCGATGGGCGCCTGAAGATATGGCTTTTCCAATCCTTCGCAAAGCTTGCGGCCAAACTCTCGGTACATACATACATTGACGTCGGCATCGGCAAGCTTGGGCACTTCGTCTAAGTGCACGCCCATGGGGAAGGTGAGATTGATCTCTGCGCCAATTCCTTCGACCAGACGCTGAATTTCCGCGACGTCGGACCAAGTGTTAAAGCAACCGTAAATAGGCCCAATGATATTGACGCGCGGCTTTGCGCCTTCTTCCCGCGGCTTTTGTTTGGCTTTCTTGCGCTTGCTCTTGCCATAGCGATCCCAAAGCCAGAAAAGCGCACGGTCCGCACTCTGCCACTGATCTTCATCAATGGTGCGAGGCAGGAATCGCTCGATATTGGTGTCTCGTGGAGTGACGCCACCGCCGATCATTTCCGCAATGGACCCCGTTACCACCACTGAGGGGTTCTTGGGGTCCAAAGATTTATGCGCACGCCTGAGTGCACCTTCGGTACCCTTTTGGCCAAGCTCCTCTTCCGCTAGCCCGGTCACCACAATAGGTAACTCGTGAGGTGGCAGCGCGTCAGTGTAGTGAAGTACGGAGGTAACGGGCAGATTTTCGCAACCCACCGGACCATCAATAATGACCTGCAGTCCCTTGATGGCAGTGAAAACGTAAACGCTACCCCAGTAGCCACCGGCGCGGTCATGATCGAGCACTAACACTAGGCAGCCCTCCCCGACGCACTCGGCCAGATGCCGGCTTTTTCACCAGCGCCTACACCGTTGAAGAAAGACTCCATGCGCGCAAATCGCTCCTTGTTACCTACCGCGGTATTTATCACCTGCGCCAGGGAACCAGGACCCGCCGGGCCCATCAGGGGGCGAGCAGAAATCAGATTGGTAAAGTAAAGACCGGGGATGCCCTGCTCTTTGGCATGCTGCACTACCGGAGTGGTACCCACAGCAAGGTCGGGCTGAAACTCCTCGACCGCAGCAATATCGTCTTCGAGAGAGGCGCGGTAGTTAACCTGTACGCCCTTAGCTTCGAGCCAGTCCCGATCATCATCAGACCAGGGGGTCCTTGGGCACGCGGTACCGACGTAGCGCAAATCAGCGCCGGCTTCTACAAGAAGCCGCGCTACCAAAAGCTCTGAACCCTCATAGCCAGACAGTGTGATGCGCGCATCAATAGGCGCAGATGCCAAAGCTCCCTTAATAGCAGGAAGAAGCGCATTGCTCGTTTTGGCAAGAACCTCGTCCTTGACGCCTGCGCTTTGAGCAATCGCCTTGAGCCAGGCCGCCGTGCCGTCGTGACCCACGGGCGCAGAGCCCACCAGCGACCGTCCGGCCGAGGTAAATTCACGGGCAGTTGCCTTATAAAAAGGATGAAGCATCGCGGCAATAGGGCTCGCCAGAGCCGCGTACAGCTCACGCCATTCCCGGGTGGGAACAATCGGTCCCGCCGCCAAACCCATAGGCTCGAGCATGCGTCCAATCATGATGGCATCGACAGGGAATATCTCACCAACGAGGGCAACGGTAGGACGACCTACGCTTTTAGCATCGGGTCTTGCGACAGGACCTTGCTCAGCTTCGCTGCGGGCATAAGACAACATTGCCCCTGCAAGAATATCTTTAGCCTCGGCGTGAGTAGGAACCCCAAAACCCGGAACATCGATACCAACAATTCGTACGCCGTTGATCTCTTTGGGTAGCAGGTCCAAAGGCACGCCTGACGCGGTGGGCACACACAAGTTGATAAGCACTATGGCGTCGTACTTTTCGGGATCTGCCAGCTTGTATGTCGCCTCTCGCAAATCTTCAAAAAGCTTACCGGTAACGAGAGTTTCCGAATCAAACGGCACATACCCAACAGTGCGGCGCGCTCCATAAAAGTGCGATGTGAAAGTTAAGCCATAGACACAGCAAGCGGAGCCACAAAGCACCGTTGCAGTTCGTCGCATACGCAAACCAACTCGCAAAGAACCAAAAGCGGGGCACATGCTCTGCGGTTGATCATGGGGACCCGTGGGATAGTCTTTAGCGTATTGCTCAAGAATTTCACTTTTCCCCGCTTCTGCGGCAGCCTTCTTCATCGTATCCGCACCGGCATGACATCCAGACACGGTATCTTTCGCGTCAGAGCTGGCAATGACATCGGCGGGGTTCACGGTAGTCACCAAATCAGACATCGTCGTAGATGACCTCAAGTGAAGGACGATTAAGGGCTTCTGCGTTGCAAAGCTCTTCCACACTTGCGGGCTCAAGAACGACGTTGCGCCCGACAGCATCACCGTCAAACAGCGCTAAAAGATCATCTTGAGAAAGTGCAGAAGGCTGCTGCGGAGGGGCGTCGGCGACTTGTTGGGCTAGTCCCTCAAATAGTGACCCCCACTGACTCTCGGGCCGTCCGATAATCTCGTAGTTGGCGCTCTTTTTGCGAATATCATCGTCGGCGGGAATTGCAGCTAACTGGGGAATGCCGACCGCCTCGCAAAAGGCTTGGGCTTCACCGGTGCCGTCGTCTTTGTTGGTTACCATGCCGGCAACGCCTACATTGCCACCCAGGCGGCGGAAGTACTCGACGGCGGAACATACGTTGTTAGCTACATACAAAGACTGGAGATCATTGGACGCCACGACGATAACCTTTTGGCACATGTCTCTGGCGATCGGGAGACCGAAACCACCACAAACCACGTCGCCGAGAAAGTCGAGCAGCACATAGTCAAAATCCCAATCATGAAAGCCGAGTTTTTCTAGCGTTTCGAATCCATGGATGATTCCGCGGCCTCCACATCCTCGACCGACCTCAGGTCCACCCAGCTCCATGGCAAAGACGCCATCGCGCTTAAAGCACACGTCACCCACCACAAGCTCTTCGCCTGCGGCCTTTTTCTTGGATGCGGTCTCAATGATCGTCGGGCAAGCTTTGCCGCCGAACAGTAACGAGGTGGTATCGCTTTTAGGATCGCAGCCGATGAGCAGCACTTTCTTGCCTTGCTGCGCCATCATGTAAGACAGGTTAGCTAGAGTAAAACTCTTGCCGATACCGCCTTTTCCATAGATTGCAATGACTTGTGTTTTCGACCCGCCGTCGTCAGAACTGGCAAGAAGTGAACCCTCATCGTTGCCCGGGGTGTATTGAGTTACTGCCTTATTCATCAGTGCATGCACCTCCAGTCGAGGACCATTTTCAGACAGTCCGGATCGCCAAAAGCCATTCGGTATGCAGGTGCTGCGGTACGCACTGACTGATGGTGAGTGATCAAACCGTCGAGGGATAAAGCCTGCTCTCGAACAAGGCCCAAGGCCGATTCAAGGTCAGGTTTTTGCCACTCAGCGGCGATAGAAAAAGACACTTCACGCTGAAATGCCGGCGGAAAACTAAAATTCAGTGGAGCGTGGTAGAAACCCGCGAGAATGACCTGTCCACCCGGCGAAAGCCGCGCGATCAAGCTATCGAGGATGTTGGCATCGCCACTAACGTCGGCGACGACTTTATAGTCGCGACGGGTGTCTGCGTCTGGCGTCACTACCTGATAGCCCAAGGCACCGCCATGACGACTGGCGTTGGTTTCCCAGACAGTAGGCGCGTCACCACCGAGGGCGATTACTACTCGAGCAAGGAGTCGGCCAAGGACACCGTGTCCAATGATCAAATCAGGTAGAGCATGCTTTCCTATGCGCAAGGCGGCGTGGTACGCGGTAGCGGCAAGCGCCAATAAAATACCTTGATCCCCGAGGGACTCATCAATGGGGATTAAGCGGTCAGCACCAACCACCAAACTATCTGCAGAAGCACCAAACAAGCCCCGGACGTCGGTATAGCCTGCCGAACCCGGAACGAAAACAAGGTCACCCTCTTTGTGTAAATCGGAGGACCCTGCTTCAACAACACGTCCGACTGACTCATAACCCGGAACCAGGGGGTACTCAAGGCCGGGGAATGCGGGCATCCGGCCATCCCAGAGTAAGCGCTCAGTACCAGTACTAATGCCGCTCCAGAGCACCTCAACCACGCAATCGTTGTCACCGGGCGTAATCAAGCCAACATTCCGAAGGGACATAACTCCGGGCTTCTCAAAGACGACGGCAGTCGCGGTGCGATCCACCACTAGCTCTCCCCCATTACGTCGGACACATCCATTTACTCATAGTGTCAGTTTATATGGACATTAAGCGCTGTCAAGAGAAAATGACATATGCAGCGCTCAGGGAAGCTGACCCCAGTCATCGCGCCGCCGGACGCGCGGTTAAGACGCGCACAAGCAGAGGCTGAAAGCTGCCGCGCTCACGCACATCGGCAAAGCCCGCCGCCTCTAACATCTGTCGAATCCGCGCGAAACTTCGGGGTCGACCACTGCCCATGGCCCACAAATAGAGATGAAAATATGCGCCGACACCCGGCGCCGCCGGCGTCTCCGCCATTGGCTCAGCAATGAGCAAGAGACCGTCAGGACTGATTGCCTGCCGGGCCGCCCGCAATAGTCGAACGACAAGCTCATCATCATGATCGTGGAGAATCCGAACAAGGCTGATAACGTCAGCGCCACCCGGCAAGGTATCAGCGAACATGTCGCCCCCGATCGCGCCACCACGCTCTCCGTAACCCTCTCGAGAAAAACGCTCATCTGCCAGCACGGCCACGTCAGGCAAATCGAAAACCCTTGCGCGAAGCTCCGGAAAGCGCTTTAGCGCCTCTGCAGCAAACACCCCGCTGCCACCGCCGATATCAAGGAGCTCGCGCCGCCCCGCAAGAGAACAATGAGCGAGTACGTCATCAGCAACAAAGGACTGAGACTCCGCCATCAACTCGCTGTAGCGCTGCGCATTGGCAGCCTCGCTCCGTCCGGGCTCAGCGGCATAGGCCCAGTACTGACTCAAATCACTGTTAGAGCGGTCGGTCAGTAAACTTAAAGGCTCAAGCAAATCGCGGTAGAGCATGCCGTGATGTCGAACCATGGCGGCGATCCCCGGACTGCCGCGACTCGCAGCACCCAGATCACCCAGACGCCATTCGTCGGCACCCCAGCGCTGCAGCAAACGAAGCTCCACTGCAGCCTCTAACAAACGCTCTAAGCCTGGTCGCGGGATCGCACAGTCGGACGCAAGCTTTTCACTAGATACTGGACCCGCTGCAAGACGCTCAAAGAGATCCAGCTCCACACAGGCAGCGAGCACCTGTGAGTAAACAAAACCCGCCGTAATATCGAATAACTCGCGGGCACGACGCCGAGCAATCCAGCGAGATATAGGAAAACGAAGTACGGACTGATGAAACGCGGCGCTTCCCAGCATCCGGTCTCGTCGAGTAAGAAGCCAATCTCTCAGGGACATAGGATCACGCCGTCAAAAAAAGCGCGAACGCAGTTGGATCAATCAGGCAGCCACCGCAGCACAGGCCTTAGGCAGAAAGCGTTGTGCCTGCTGACGAACAACCGCTTGAAGCTCGGCTCGCCCCGCGCATGGAGGTACAGCGACCACACCCTCTTCTACAAGCTCGCGCAGCCGACGTGTAGCACCATCAAGCCCTAATTCAGAAACAGCGCTAGGCCGGTTAAGGGCAACATCAACACCGCAGGGTTTACCCAGCTGGTCAGGTGTAGAGGTGGCATCCTGAATATCATCAGCGACCTGATAGGCCTCACCAATCTTGGCTCCCAAGGTTTGCCACGGAGCGACATCCACTCCAGCCGCAGCCGCACCCGCGGCAGTTGCTGCAATAAACAAAGCACCTGTTTTTGATCGGTGATACAAGGACACATCCACTACGGGTTCAGACTCCCAGGCCTGCCCTGCTGCAATGCCGCAAGGCGCACCAACGCCTTCCGCAACTACACGCATCAATTGCGAAAGGCGGTTTTTGGCCGGTAATTGCGGCCGGGCAAGCAGCGCAAAGGCCGATACTATGAGTGCGTCTCCCGCCAAAAGCGCAATAGGCTCGCCGTAGGCAGAGTGCACTGACTCGCGCCCACGACGCTCCTCAGCATTATCAAAGCAAGGCATATCGTCATGCACCAACGATGCGCAATGCAACAACTCCACAGACGCAGCAGCGGCTGCAGCGAGTGCTGGCGCGTCGCAATTGTTCGCCAGAGCTACCGCCAAGCAGAGCTTTGGTCGGACCCGAGCACCGCCGGGGAAAACCGCATGATGAAGAGCAGCCGCCAGAAGCTTGGGGCAGCGAGAATCTGCTGCCTCCTCCACGGCCGAACGCAAAACCTGCTCGAAATCACTGTCACCTATCGGCATAAGCGGCCCTCACATTGTCAACACTACTGTTAATATTGGTTTACACTTATTGTGTAACTTAGATTAGACGGTCAGGGAATACAAGCGCGAATGCAAGACTCGCCAAAACATGATGCCAACAGCATGGAAGTGAAACCGCCCGTGGGCGACCCACCTGAGGGTTACAATCAGCGAGCTCCAGGGATCAACTTTGCGGAACCGGTAAACGATAACGGCTATCTGTGGTGGTACGTCGACGCACTGAGCGATGACGGTACGCAGGCCATAACCATGATCATATTTGTCGGTAGCGTGTTTTCGCCCTACTACGCCAGAGCGCGAAGAAGAGGCACAGCCTCGGCCGAAAACCACTGCGCCTTTAACACCATTCTTTACGGGCCATCGGGCAAGAAACGCTGGAGCATGACGGAGCGCGACTCGACGGGGCTAGAGCGAGATTCAAATAGCTACCGACTGGGACCCAGCAGAATCGACTGGGACGGAGAGAGCTTCCTGGCAAAGATTGACGAACGGTGCACACCCTTTGCCCAACGCATGCAAGGCAGCATACGCGTCACCCCCGCGGCACTCACCTCGCACAGCCTGCAACTGGATGACAGAGCACGGCATTTCTGGAACCCCATAGCACCCATCGCCAGAGTAGATGTTGACCTGCCGTCCTTGAACACGCATTGGTCTGGCGATGGCTATCTGGACAGCAACCGCGGAGAAGAGCCGTTGGCCGACGGTTTCTCTGGATGGGACTGGACGCGAGCGCGCCTGTCTAACGGCGACTGCGCCGTGCGCTACGAGGCGCGCCACGGGCTGCGAAAGCCTCACCGACTGGCGTTGCGCTTTAAAGATGATGGATCAATCACCTTTGAGAACCCTGCTGAATCCAGCGCATTGCCGCGGACAAGTGTATGGAGGGTGGATAGGCGAATGCCAAGCGCAGAAGCCAAACCAACACGACTACAAACTCTTGAAGACACGCCCTTCTACGCACGCTCACTCATTGAGGCTAACTTTGACGGCGAACCAGGTGCCGGCATCCACGAAAGCTTATCGATGACGCGCTTTGAAAAGCGCTGGGTACAAACTCTCCTGCCCTTTAGGATGCCGCGCTTGATCTAAGCCCAGGCTCGGGGGCATGCACCTCTCGATCGCGCTTTTCCAGCTCCGCAAAAACATCCATGACCCAGTCGATATCACCGGCAAAACCCAAGGGTGGCTGCTCTCCAGCCTCCGGCGTAGGCAAGCTATCTACGGCGCGGATGAGGTAGCGCACCTGCGGCAAAGGGTCCGCATTGAGATGCGCCAGATTAACCCGCGGGGGCACCAGAGAACTTAAGGTGAGCAGCAGCTTACGGTGAGTGGGCAATACGGTACGCCTCGAGACACTATCACCGCCTCGTCGGAGCAATTCATGACCAATACCCGCGTAGAGCTTTCTTGCAGCGTAGATACCCGGCCTGCACCGGGCCGGTAAACCCGCGATTCCGCTATCGGCTCGCGCATACAAACACTCCGCCGCGCTAAGTAAGCGAGCGACTACCGAAGCAAGCTCCGGTGAATGCGCCGGCTTATCGACAAGACCCTGCGGACTCAGACCGACTTCTCGAAGCCAGCGCGTGGGCAGATATACACGCCCAGCTACAGCATCCTCACCAACATCCCGAGCAATGTTTGTCAGCTGCATCGCCACACCTAGATCCGCCGCGCGCGCCAACATACCCGGATCTCGAACACCCATCAGTAACGCCATCATCACGCCGACAGAACCTGCAACGCGGACGCCGTAACCGTAAACACCACCAAGGTCCTTGTAAGCGCGGGACTGCACATCCCAGGCGAAGCCCTGCAGAAGCGCCTCGAGCAACTCCCTAGGCAGCGCATGATCGCGGACAACGCGCGCAAGCGCTCGGTCCACCACATTTCCGGGAATCTCTTCACCGTATACAGCGCCCAAGCGCTCTCTGAAAATCTCAAGCTCCGCTAAAGGATCCGCACCGTCATCAATCGCATCATCAGCCTCACGACAGAATGCATACAAAGCGTAAACCGCACCCCGCAATGCTGGGGGAAGTAAATGCGAGGCAAGAAAGAATGACTTCGATCCCGTGCGAATCATGGCTCGACAGTGCGCGGTATCTGACCGCGCGTCCGGAGGAATCGCTCTACGTGGACGCAGGGAAATCGATGCAACCCCAGCAGACGAATCAGGCATAGCTGTGGGCATGCGGTATCACCTGATCAAGCACCTTTGCAGAGGTAATCACCCCCGGGATACCTGCACCCGGATGTGTGCCCGCCCCCACCAGATACAAACCTTTTACATCTTCACTGACATTGTGCGGCCGAAACCAGGCGCTTTGCGTGAGCTTGGGCTCAAAACTGAAAGCACAACCTCTAAACGCGAGAAGTCTGCTTTGAAAGTCCAGCGGCGTCATGACTAAGGATGTCTTTACATGCTCAGAAAAGCCTGGCAACACAGTCTCCTCAAGACGCTTTTGGATCGCCAGGCGGAAAGGCTCTGCATGCGCCTCCCAGTCAGTACCACTTTCTAAATGCGGCACAGGCGCCAGCACATAAAACGTGTCACAACCCTCAGGCGCCAGACTAGGATCAAGCTCCGTAGGCCGATGCAGATAGAGACTAAAGTCATCGGCGAGATGATGTTTTTTGAAAATGTCGTCCAGCAAACCTTTATATCTTGGACCCAGCAAAACCGAGTGCTGAGGGACATCCTCGTAACGCTTATCCGTGCCGAAATACCAGACGAACAAGCCAGAGGAAAAGCTCGAGCGCTCAATTTTACGGTCGGTCCAATGCTTCCGATGCTCAGGCTTGATCAGGTGGCGATAAGTCCACGCAGCATCCGCGTTCGAAACAACCACATCTGCATGAAGCACCTCGCCCGACGCCAGGCGCACGCCCTGAGCCTCTCCTCTCTCGACCAGAATTTCATCGACCTCGGAATTGCAGCGAAGTACCGCACCCTGGGACTGCATAAGCGACACCATCGCATCGACCAAAGCGCCCGTACCACCCATTGCCGAATGCACGCCATGCTTCTGTTCAAGATGTGATATCAACGCATACACCGCCGTAACAGAGTACGGATTGCCGCCAATGAGCAGGGGGTGGAAGCTCAACACCGTTTGTAACTTCGGACTCTTTACGTGTGCCCGCACCAGCGAATGAAGGCTCCGCAGGCCCTGCATTTTTAACATTTCCGGTATGACTTTGAGCATATCGGTGATCTTGGTAAACGGCATATCTCCCATCTGCTCGTAGCCAAGGCGATAGGCCGTAGCGCTAGCCTCCAGGAACTGCTCATATCCATTAAGATCATCAGGTGCGATGCGACGAATCTCGGCTCTCATTTGCTCGGGATCACCGGTGTAATCAAAGGTATCTCCGTCGTCAAAACGCAGACGAAAAAATGGCTTCATCGCGCGGAGATCAACATCATCACTAAATTTTCTACCGCAGAGGGTCCACAACTCATCAAGCAAGAACGGCGCCGTGATGATTGTTGGGCCCGCATCAAAGGTGAATCCGTCCTGACGGAATACGTAAGCCCTCCCCCCCGGAGCATCAAGCTTCTCGAGAACCGTCACACGATACCCTCGCACCGACAGCCGAATAGCCGCGGCCAGACCACCAAAGCCACTGCCGATAACAATAGCGTGGGGAGAAGCGCCTGTTTGCAGTCCGGAACCGGGAGTAACAACACTGTTCACAATAAATTACACTTCTAGTGTCTAATTTAGTTTACAGCATAGCAGTAAGTTTTAGACTTGCACAATCGCAGAGCCCTGCGCTTTGTCACTCAGGTCGAAAAACACTCCGCACCTGATTTGCAAACCACTCAGGATTCTCCTCATGCCCTAAATGCCCAAGACCCTCGATGCGGTGGAGCGCCGACCCGGGCACACGACGCGCCAATTCTTCGCCCTGCTCTGGCAGAACGACAGAGTCGTTATCACAGACAAGTAGGGAGAGAGACGGGTGGAGGCGGTCAAGATTCACCTCAAGCTGCTCTAAATCCCAACTTGCCATCATGCGCAGCGTGGCAGCAACGTGCCTTGGATTACCCAGGAGCTGGCGGTAACAGCGAACCATCTCCTCGGGTGTACTCGACCCCGTCTGGCGCAGCATACGCTCCACGGGTTTACGTGGCACAGCGTGGAGTGCCACCAACTGAGTAAAAACGGGAGATGCAGCAAGCAACTGCGCAGCCTTGCTAAACACCGGCGCAGCCGCGCGCCCAAAGGGCAACATCGCGCCATTAATGCTGACAATTGCCTGAGGGTTAAAGGAACCGCGCAAACACAAACTCGCCGCAATCGCGGCACCTGCGGAATGACCGACGATCACTCGCGGGTCCGCGTGAAGATCATTCAACAAACCCCCAATCGCCCGAGACATACCCGCGAGGGAACACTGGGGCGCCGGCGCTAACTCCGTAAATCCCTGCCCGGGGAGATCTGGCGCGATGACCCGAAAATCTGACGACAGCAAACGCGCCATTGGCACCCATGAATGAGAAGAGGCCCCGGTTCCATGCAGCAACAGCAAGTCTGGGCCATTACCACGAACCTGCACATGCCAGCGCAAACCTGCCGAATCGATAAACTGACTAAATTCCGTGTCCGGCCAATCCGCCGGTAAGTCGTAGCCCGCCATAGGCTCAGGTCACGACCTGCCGAACGACCGACTGCAACTGCTGTGCATCAGCGTTAGGGAGCGGCAAATACAGTGCTCCCAAATTTTGCGCCAATTCAGCGGCAGACCGATGAGGCCGCGGCGAGGTATCGATAACCATTCCAGCAGCAGCGCTGTTAACACGCAAATTTTGCGCAGCCATAAGAGCATCGGCTAAAGCCGGCTCCCGGCCCGTAGAACCATCACGACATACATTGCCACGCCCATCGGTGAGCATGACGTAGGCTGGGGTCGCCCCCCTCCGATCGAGCATCTCCAGCAACTCTGCGGTCGCATCAATACCCGCTGCCAAGGGGGTACCGCCGCCTCCCGGCAAAGCCGACAAACTGCGTTTCGCACGAACGAGAGAGCGCGTGGGCGGCAAGAGTAACTCCGCCCCATCACCACGGAAGGCAATAAGAGCGACCTCGTCTCGACGTACGTAGCAATCGGCCAACAATAGCTCTACCGCTCCTTTAGCCTCTGCGAGTCGATAAAGCGCCGACGAGCCCGACGCGTCAACGACAAAAACCGTGACGCTCTGGGATCGCTGACGAAAACGCACGATTCGAAAATCCTCGGCTTGCACACGCAATCGAGCACCGCCCGTCGCGGGCCCGCGTAGCCGCTGCCAGGGAGCAGCAGTTCGCAAAGTTGCCATCACATCTAATCTTGCACCACTGCGCGGATCGCCAGGCAGGCTCCCCATGGGACGCCCGCGCATCTTGGCCCGCTGTCGCGCCCCGGATTTTCCGCTTGCCGCATTACGCTTTGCACCCATCGCTCCGCTGAGCAACTTTGCAAGCAGGTCCGGCGGGAGCAATGCCTGCGCTGCCTCGAGCAGGCGATCCTCGGTTAAGGGATCCAAACCCGAATTCGATTGATCTTCGTTAGGAGAATCTTCATCCGGCGGCCGATCATCCTGAGGAGCCTCTGACTCTGATTGAGCGGCGTCTGGAGAGTCAGACGCGGACTCCTCCGTTTGCTCAGAATCTTCAGGACCTTGATCAATTTGCTCTTCATCACTTGCCGGTAACCGTGTGGCCAACGGCAGAAGTACCAGCCTTAAAACCTGCTCCAATTGCTCCTCTGAAACCTCGGGGACATCGGCCAATGCCGATAGCACTCGAGCTGTTTTGGCAGCTAAAACCGCCGCGCGAGGCGAATCAATACCCAACGCCAGTGTAGCCTGACAGATACTCTGCAGCGCTTCGTCGCCGAGCTCCACATCTACAAGTGCCTCTTGCGCTCTTACAACGTCCTCACGAGACCATCTGAAGTCGTCGATTGCCCCAATAGGCAGGGGGGTAAGATCAATCTGGAGCGCTAAACGTTCGATCAGCGCTGTGGACAACGCTTCGTCATCGACACCTTCATCCAAGGCAATAAGAGCGAGCCGGCAATCGTGCTGCGCCGCGATTCCCTCACGCTCAAGACGAAGCACCGGTTCATCCAGAAGTGCGGCGAGAGGGGCAACAACAGATGTCGGAGCGCGCTCCGCCATCGCAAGCAACACGATGCCGCCGCTGCTCTCTACTAACAAGCCACGCCCCGCTACCGGAGAACCTTTGCGTAACGTTGCCGCCAAATCCAAGCCTCCGAGCAATCGCGACTCGCTGCAATGCAGAGGTATCTTCCTCCAAGGGGTCTCCGCAGGCAGAAGCGCCTGACATTGCTCCAACCAAAAATCTCGAACAGGGCCAGGGCGACCCTTTAGCCGAATACCACCGACCGCATGCCCACCAACTGCCAGGCAAGCCGCAGCCAGCGCCGCATCCTCCCAGCGCGCAAGCTGTTCTTCGGTGGCGGCTATGGTCAATCGAAGAGTGCCGACAGTGCCTTGTCGATTCGCGCGGTAGAGCCCGACTCATCAAGAGGGTCCCGTCGTAAGCGATGCCTCAACACCGAAGGTGCAAGCGCCCGCATGTCTGCGAGGCTGGCCACGTCACGGCCCGCTAGCGCCGCCTGGGCCCGAGCTGTTCGCACGAGGGTTAGCTCGCCTCGCAATCCATCGGTTCCCAAAGACATACAGAGCGTCGCCGCTGCTTCGAGCACCTCGTCCGCTACGTCAACAGAATCAAGAGACTCCCGAGCCTTTTGCAACTGTCGCCGGACTCGCCCTTCTTTGCGCTGCTGCTGCTTGGTAAAGCCTTCGGGATCACGCTCAAAAGCGTCCCGCTGCTTTACGATTGCCACCCGCGAAGCTACATCCTGGGGCGTCTTAACCTCAACGGACATACCAAAACGATCCAGAAGCTGAGGACGCAACTCTCCCTCTTCGGGGTTACCGCTACCCACCAGAACAAAACGCGCGGGATGGCGAACACTTAATCCTTCGCGCTCCACAACGTTTTCGCCACTAGCCGCAACGTCCAAAAGAGAGTCGACAATATGATCCTCAAGAAGGTTCACCTCATCGATGTAGAGGAAACCTCTATGTGCTCGCGCTAGCAAACCAGCCTCAAAGGCTTTTTCACCATCATGCAGCGCCCTCTCTAGATCCAGAGCACCAATTACCCGATCCTCCGTCGCTCCCAGCGGCAAATCCACAACGGGTATGGGCGATGCTCGAGACTTCAAATTGTCGGAACCCTTTTCACAGCGCGCGCACAAACCCGCAGGCTTAACATCGGGATCACAGTTAAATGGGCAGCCATCAACCATTGGGATTTTTGGCATCAGCGCAGCAAGCGCACGAATCGCCGTGGATTTTCCCGTGCCGCGATCTCCAAACACCAGAACGCCCCCGATTGAAGGGTCCACTGCAGCAACCAGCAGAGCAGTTTTCATTTCGTCCTGGCCAACAATGGCCGTAAACGGAAAGGCTTTCGCCATAGTTATTTATCCAGCTAATTCACGGAAGACATCAAAAATTGCGATGTCTATGTAAGCCGAAGCTTACACGATAGATTTACAAAATGGATGTCGTTAGTGGGCGCCAAGTGCCACTAAGCCGAGTCTTCCAGAAAACTCACTAACGCTGCCTGCGTTAATTCCGGCTCCTCAAAGTGAGGCAAACCCAGAGTGCTGGGAATCCTGTGTAAGCGCCAATTGTCACGCCCTAGAGCAACCTCATCGAGGTAATCAAAACCGATATTGGGATCCTCATCATAGAGCACTAATACCGGCTGCTTCAGCGGTTCATACAGTTCTCCAACGGCATCAGGGGCAAAAAACTGGGTCGACAAGAAGTAAAACGGCGCGTAAGACGCACCGGGCTGGGCTGCGCTGGCGCAGGCATAGTCCACCATCTCCTCTGGTGCGCCATCCGCAAATGCCTTGTCCAAAAAGAAACGAATACTCGGCTTCGTCCGCAAAATTCGAAACAACCCCGACCCTAGAAGAGGAAGACGCAACACCCCATGCACACGCTCCGCAGCGCTCGAGCGTGACGACCGACGCCGCATAAAACCGGTCGGCGAAACCAAAGTGAGGCTATGAAACAGCTCTGGAGCCTCAAGCGCTGCCCGCGCTACGAACTCAGACGTTGTTGATAAGGCGAGCACATCCACCGAACCCAAATCCATGGCTTTGACGATGTCGATAATCACGCGGGCGTAAAACTCGGGACTATACACACAGTCCCGGCGTTCAGATCGGCCAAATCCGGGGAGGTCCGGAGCGTATAGAGGAACCTGAAGTGTCATGTCCTCAAAGAAAGGCTTTACCTCGTAGGCGCTCGCGGCAGCATTCATACTGTGCAGCAAAAGCAACGGGCGTCCATCGCCATCGCGACGGTAGCAAAGAACGGTTTGGGCATCCGACAAGCTCCAAACACACTCCTCAGCCACTATAGCCGCAGCTAATGGCTCTACTTTCATACGAGATTCCCTTGCATGACACTGTCTCTAGGCCCACGCAGCCCTTGACATATGTCAGTTTTAGTTAACACTTAGAGTGTGACACAAATTGGACAATATAGCTCAGCGCACTCCTTTATCCGGCAATGAATCGTCGAATAAATCGAAGAGCCGCTGCGCCGTGAGCACATGATGCAAGCATTGAGCACCCAGGTTCCTCAACAGTGAACGCTCCCGTAGCGATCCCGCCTCCTAATGATGGCCTAGCACGCATAGGCGCCAACAGCGTTTTAAAGCTCGTGCCTTTACTGGATGACGTGCTTGGAGAGGCTGAACGCAACCGCCTGGTGTTATCGACGGGACTTTCTGAGCTACCGAAACATGAGGGCATGATGGCCGAGACACCGGCTGCCGCACTCCACCAAGCGATTAGAGCCAGCCACCCCAAACTCGCCCCAGCCCTTACAAAGCGAGCCGGCGAGCGCACGGCCGAGTACATCATGGAGCAGAGAATTCCCGCTGCAGCCCTGCAGGTAATGCTTCACTTACCACCCTGGCTTTCGGCACCACTACTGGCGAGTGTTATAAAAAAACACGCTTGGACCTTCGCTGGCTCAGGCACGTTCAGTGTTCGATCGAAGGACCCTCTGGTGTTTGCTCTTAGAGACAACCCTGTGGTGCGCGGCGAACACTCCACAGTCCCTCTATGCCATTGGCATAGCGCCGTGTTTCAGCGTTTATTCAGTACGATTGTGGATTCAAACCTTCGCTGCATCGAAACACAATGCTGCGCTACTGGAGCCGACAGCTGCATCTTCGAAATCCGCTGATAACCTGACCTACGCAGTCGCATAGGACCACCCTGCCGCGTATGCCCAATCAATCAAAATCTGGCTTTGGTGGGTACGCCACAGGCTTTCCGGAATCCTGCCAGGCATCAAAACCTCCAGCAATGGAGCTCACGTGTAGATAGCCCATTTCCTGCATGGTTTTGGCAGCGAGCGCAGCCCTTCCGCTGCTTTTACAATAAAGAACGATACCTCGGGAACGATCCTGTAGAGCCTCGTCAGTCGAAAGGATGAATTCCAACAAGCCTCTGGGAATGTTCATGGCGCCACCAATATGTCCGTCGCGAAACTCATTTCCCTCGCGAACGTCGATTAACACATCGGCTGCCAGTACTGCCGCCTCTGCCTCGTCCTGTGAAACCTCGACGATTGCTGACTTCGCAGCCGCGACCAACTCCTGCGCTGACCTCATGCTTTGCTCCTGAATGACTGACTGCCTGTAAACAGTGTAGCGCGACGGCAATTCCCGGACAGCAGCTTTGCTACTACCTGAGGTAGCTTCACCGAACAAAACCACCTAAGTTTGACGCAGGTCAGTGTTACTCTTCGCCAACGTGCTCATTCCTCACCCAAAACCACTGATCGAAGGCACTTTCCTAGCCCGTTACGATCGCTTTATCGCCAGTGTTTCCATTGGAAACATGGAGGTAGACGCGCACTGCGTTAACACTGGCCGTATGGAAGGATTGATTCGACCAGGCAGTCGAGCGTGGGTAACCAAGGTTCCCGACGATAGCCCGCGAAAGCTTCGCTACACGCTTGAGCTGCTGGAAGTCGACGGTGTAATCATCGGGGTCAATACAATGCTCCCCAACCGACTTGCAGAAGCTGTCATTGAATCCAAGCGCGTGCAGGGCATGAAACGCTATAGCAAGATGTCCCGCGAAGTGGCCTATGGCGAACGCTCACGAATCGACCTCTTACTGGAAGGCAAGCACTCCAGACACTGGATAGAAGTGAAAAATTGTCACCTAGTGTACCCAGACGGCGGCGCGTACTTTCCGGATTCAGTGAGTAAACGAGCTTCGGGACACCTGGAAGAACTGGTAAAGAAAGTCGATGCCGGTGAAAAAGCGAGTGTTCTCTTCGTCGTACAACGCAGAGATGGCGCCTTCGTTAGACCCAGCTCGCTACACGACCCGGTTTTTGCCAAGGCAGCGCGGGACGCACATAGAGCTGGAGTCAAGTTTTCAGCCCTGCACTTTGACCCAACAATAGAGGGCTTTAACTACCTAGGCACGCTACCAGTAGATTTCCGACCTTACTCAACAGAGGACATCACAGGCTTCAGGGATGCACTCATCGATAGCTCCGGGTGGGTGCGCCGGGGAAAGGCAATAAAACGGGCGGCAAGTAAGGTCGGTAAGTAGAGCTGTAGGTTCGGCTAACTTAGACGTGAGCCAACAACCCTCTAAACGCCTTTATGGCACCTGAGCCCCGCCTCAAGGCCCCACTGACTCGCACCAGTAGATGGCAAAACCTCTAAAAGGTCGCGTTCAAATGGCGCACTGTGGTGATCACAGCTCAGTAAAGTTGCTTGAGAAACGGCCAGCGACAACTATCTACCTCGCCCTCAATAGCGCAGCAGTTTTCTTCGAATACCACTGATTTAACAGCACTTTAGCGAGAATACTCAACTTACCCCTACCGAACTCAACAACGTCGGCATATGTGGGCAAACGCGTTGCCTTTTGAGTTGGCGCGCAATTTGCCATGTATTCATTGTTAGTCGCTCCCGAAATGCTCGGGGTCACTCAACGATGCCTTACATCAATAAGCACACAGAGGTAATCGGACCAGTCTAGTGAAACTGGCCCTTTTTGCTTATTGGAGTAAACATATGTCGCGCGTATTAGAGTTTCGAATTAAATGCTGCAGTGTAATCTTTAGCGCTCTGCTGCTAGCTACTGTCTTGTCTGGTTGCACAGCCTCTCGGGCCCCTTGCCTACAGTACGAAACCAGAAGTATTCATAAGACTATCTTATTGAGAGGCCATGGATACATGGACGTAATCACCGACAGTCTGGTCTGTGCTTCTAGAGAAGAGCTGTACTCACTGAATTAGCCAGTAGAGTTGTATGACGCGTGTTGACGCGTGTTGACCCGTGTAAGCCTCGTGCATAGACTCTTGAGACTTAGCGCGGCAGAAGTCCTGACCTGCGCCCACGCTCAATATCTCAAGAGGTTCTCTATGGCAATCAGCGAAGAGAGGGTGAAATGGACCCGCTCCGAACTGAAAGGCGGAGCGACTATCGAAGAGACCCGCCGCGCTCTTGAAGAACAAGGCTTTACCGCTAAAGATGTTAAGTACGCGTTAAAGAAGGCTGCTCCAAGAGCGGATTACAAAAAACTGGCAAAGCCAGAGGCTGCGCAAGCGGGATCAAAAAGTAGCTACCTTCACGCTGATTATCGGGCACTGGCCGAGCCTAAGCTCGTACGAGACGCTGGCAACAGCAATGTCACGACATTGTTCGAAGACGAGTTACAGCTGTATGCCATTCGGAATTTTCTAAGTGCTCGTCAATGCGAGCAACTAGTCAACGCTATTAAAGGGGATGCACATCCGTCGAAGGTTGATAGTTATGATCAACAGTCAGATATGCGCTCCAGTCGTACTTGCAGCCTAAGAATTCATGAACATCCTTTCGTAGGCAGCATAAATACCGCCATCGCAAACACCCTTGGGCTGAGTAACACTTGGGCCGAGGTAACGCAGGGACAATGGTATGAACCCGGACAGCAATACAAGCCGCATCCGGATTACTTTGTCCCGGGTACCGCCGAGTATGATCGTTTTGCGAAAACTGGCGGACAGCGAACCTGGACGTTCATGATTTACCTGAACCAACCCGAAGCGGGCGGTGGCACCCATTTCCTTAAGGTGGATGAGACTATCCTGCCCGAGCAAGGAATGGCCATTTGCTGGAACAACTTACTCCGTAGCGGAGCCCCAAACCCCAACACCGTCCATGCAGGCCTGCCTGTAGAGGCTGGATCAAAGTTCATCATTACCAAATGGTTCAGAGACCGAGGGACGGGGCAGCCTTTTACGGCTTAAGCCTTAAAAGATAAGAACCTGGAATACAAAGACCCATGACTACACAAGCCCCAAAGTTGAGCTTACAAGTGTGAGCACCTGGCTTCACCGAACTTATTCACAAACCACAGTGTCTGCGCTCACCCCCCAACGGCACAGGTCAGGTAATCCGTACTCTTTCCAAACCGCTGTGAGGCCAATGCGCTGGGCCCAGTCAGAGAACTCCGGGTGAGTTCTTATCTTTCGAGATTGCTCATCGCTATTCCAAACCTGCATCAACATGAAACCACGATTGGCGTAAGGTAGTTCCTCAAAGGCCTGCATAAAAAGTGCCGCCTCTCCCATAATACGGAGCCCCTCGAGTAAAGGCGTACTGCCACGGGGCTTGGGCGCGTCTAACACGTCTATCAAGAACTTGCGAAACAAACGAACAGCCACCGGATCGCCAGCGTAAATCGCCTTAGAAAAAATAATCCATTCCGCTTTAGAGATGGGGTAGCCGATATACGCTTGTACGCGCTCCCGCGCTTGCACGTAGTATGCAACCGCGTCTTCCTGTCTTCCTTGCAGGCTCATCATGCGAGCTACGCCGCCTGCTGCGGCCGCGTACCCCATTGCCTCAGCCCGACGTAACATCCGCTCCGCTTCGGGTAAATCTCCCATGGCGGCTACCGCAATGCCAAAATTGAGAAGTGTTTGTCCCACCGCGGGATCAAGGGCTATCGAACGTTCAAAGTAGGGTAACGACGCGCGTGTTTGCCCGTACATTGCATGGGTGAATGCCATTACAAACGCACCCTGCGCATCTGACCACTCGCCTATGTCCGATCCCCCAGAGATGCCTAACTCGTTCGACTTGTCACGCAGTCGACGCGCTTTTAAAAACTCGCCGCGCACCGTCGCATTGGACGATTGGAGGCCAATGGCGACGGCGTGGTTTGGATGGGTTTTTAGAACCTCTTCAACCACAGCTTCGGACTTACGAATGTAGACGAAGTCGTCTTCTACGGGTACGTAAGTTGGGAACGTATAGTAGGCGGCGGCCAGCGCTGTTTTTGCGTCAACAAATTGAGGATCTAGAGCTACTGCCTGTTCTAGTAATGCCACGGCCTCCGTGAGATTTTCCCGGCCCCAGAATTTCCACAGCCTCGCCGTGCCTCGAAGATAAAGATCATAGGCCTCGGTACTTTCGGTTAGGCGTGGAGCAAGGCGCGCACCGTCCTGCGGTGAGAATAAGGGCTCCAGTTCTTGGGCTATCTGGTTAGCTATGCGATCTTGCAAGTCAAAGACATCGTCTAAGGTGCCGTCATAAACTTCTGACCACAAATGAAAGCCATCTTCTGCGCGGATCAGTTGCGCGGTTATACGTACTCTCTCGCCCTGTTTGCGCACGGAACCTTCCAGAACCGTAGCCACACCCAGCACTGCCGCAATTTCTCTGAGATCGATGTTTCGTCCTTTAAACGCGAAGGACGACGTTCGACCACTGACCTTTAGCTCCGGCACGCGTACCAGGGCATTGAGTATCTCTTCCGCAATACCGTCAGAGAAATACTCTTGGTCGCCGGTCGCGCTCATATCCGCAAAGGGTAGGACTGCAATAGACTGTGGCGTAACGTCTCCGCGCGTATCCGCTGCGATATCAACAATAGCATCTTCAAAGCTTAAGACCGCATCGTCGGAAGAAAGCGCAGGAACTCGCCACCACGACCAGACCATCACCCCGGCGACGCCGATTAGGCCGCAGACGATTAGGGCGTCTACAAAACCACCGGACTTAACGGCGTTGCTTACATTTAATGGGTCGTCCTCGGATCGGCGAATCCCTTCAGGGGTTAACTCAAACGCCCAGGCGAAAACCAGGGCAACTGGAAAGCCCAATAACAGAAGAGAAACAACCAAACTATCAAACCAGGCCGGTAGGGATAGCGATGACTCCAGTGTGGAGGCTATCTGGGCTAGCAGCCAGCCAACGACCGCATAAACACCGGCGACTCGAAACACATTTCGTTGTTTTAGCTTAGAGTAAAAGCCGGGCACGGGAACGACCTGAATAATTTGAGCGCAGGCTACCACGCTTTAAGGCGCTCGTGTAACAGCTGTTGCCACGCAATAAAAAACCCCAACCGAGCATTCGGTTGGGGTTTTCTATTTTGGCGCCTGGCGATGACCTACTCTCACATGGGGAAGCCCCACACTACCATCGGCGATGCATCGTTTCACTGCTGAGTTCGGGATGGGGTCAGGTGGTTCCAATGCTCTATGGTCGCCAGGCAAACTGGCATGTTGGGGGTGATTGCAACGCGTGGCTGCCATATAAAGTACCCGCCAACAAATTAGGTCGGTAGTTCAAGCTGAGGGCCGGGTGTTCATTCCGGCTTTGTCTTGCTGTCTTGCTTTGTCTTACTTTGGTGTGTTGCTACACACTCTGACTCAATCACAACATCCGTAGTCTTCTCTCTGTTGCCAGCGTGTCGCCAGCTCCAAATAACTTGGATTATATGGTCAAGCCTCACGGGCAATTAGTACTGGTTAGCTCAACGCCTCACAACGCTTCCACACCCAGCCTATCAACGTAGTAGTCTTCTACGGCCCTTCAGGACCCTCAAGGGGTCAGGGAGAACTTATCTTGGGAGGGGCTTCCCGCTTAGATGCTTTCAGCGGTTATCCTGTCCGAACGTAGCTACCCGGCAATGCGTCTGGCGACACAACCGGAACACCAGGGGTTCGTCCACTCCGGTCCTCTCGTACTAGGAGCAGCTTCCCTCAATTCTCCAACGCCCACGGCAGATAGGGACCGAACTGTCTCACGACGTTCTAAACCCAGCTCGCGTACCACTTTAAATGGCGAACAGCCATACCCTTGGGACCGGCTTCAGCCCCAGGATGTGATGAGCCGACATCGAGGTGCCAAACACCGCCGTCGATGTGAACTCTTGGGCGGTATCAGCCTGTTATCCCCGGAGTACCTTTTATCCGTTGAGCGATGGCCCTTCCATTCAGAACCACCGGATCACTAAGACCTACTTTCGTACCTGCTCGACTTGTCAGTCTCGCAGTCAAGCGCGCTTGTGCCTTTACACTAACCTCATGATTTCCGACCATGATTAGCGCACCTTCGTGCTCCTCCGTTACGCTTTGGGAGGAGACCGCCCCAGTCAAACTACCCACCACACACTGTCCTCGATCCCGATCAGGGACCTGAGTTAGAACCTCAACATTACCAGGCTGGTATTTCAAGGACGGCTCCACAATGGCTAGCGCCACTGCTTCAAAGCCTCCCAGCTATCCTACACAAATAAGGTCAAAGTCCCGTGTGAAGCTATAGTAAAGGTTCACGGGGTCTTTCCGTCTAGCCGCGGGTACACTGCATCTTAACAGCGATTTCAATTTCACTGAGTCTCGGGTGGAGACAGTTTGGCCATCGTTACGCCATTCGTGCAGGTCGGAACTTACCCGACAAGGAATTTCGCTACCTTAGGACCGTTATAGTTACGGCCGCCGTTTACCGGGGCTTCAATCAAGAGCTTCTCCGAAGATAACCCCATCATTTAACCTTCCGGCACCGGGCAGGCGTCACACCCTATACGTCCACTTTCGTGTTTGCAGAGTGCTATGTTTTTAATAAACAGTCGCAGCCAACTGGTCACTTCGACTGCCGTCAGCTTAGGGAGCAAGTCCCATCACCAACAGCAGCGTACCTTCTCCCGAAGTTACGGTACCATTTTGCCTAGTTCCTTCACCCGAGTTCTCTCAAGCGCCTGGGTATTCTCTACCTGATCACCTGTGTCGGTTTACAGTACGGTTCCTTCATATCTGAAGCTTAGAGGCTTTTCCTGGAAGCATGGCATCGACCACTTCGCTTGTCGCTCTCGCTCGAAGCTCGTCATCAGTTCTCGGCCTTAAGATCCCGGATTTACCTAAGATCTCAGCCTACAACCTTAAACGCGGACAACCATCGCCGCGCTGGCCTAGCCTTCTCCGTCCCCCCATCGCAATATGAAGAAGTGCAGGAATATTAACCTGCTTCCCATCGACTACGCATCTCTGCCTCGCCTTAGGGGCCGACTCACCCTGTCCCGATTAGCGTTGGACAGGAAACCTTGATCTTCCGGCGGGGAGGTTTTTCACCCCCCTTATCGTTACTCATGTCAGCATTCGCACTTCTGATACCTCCAGCAAACCTCCCGGTTCACCTTCAACGGCTTACAGAACGCTCCTCTACCATGCATGCAAGCATGCATCCGCAGCTTCGGTTACCAATTTAGCCCCGTTACATCTTCCGCGCAGGCCGACTCGACTAGTGAGCTATTACGCTTTCTTTAAAGGGTGGCTGCTTCTAAGCCAACCTCCTAGCTGTCTAAGCCTTCCCACATCGTTTCCCACTTAATTGGTATTGGGGACCTTAGCTGGCGGTCTGGGTTGTTGCCCTCTCGACAACGGACGTTAGCACCCGCTGTCTGTCTGCCGTGATTGTACTCCTGGGTATTCGGAGTTTGCATGGGGTTGGTAAGTCGGGATGACCCCCTAGCCCAAACAGTGCTCTACCCCCCAGGGTAAGACACGACGCTCTACCTAAATAGATTTCGAGGAGAACCAGCTATCTCCGGGCTTGATTAGCCTTTCACTCCGATCCACAGCTCATCCCCTAATTTTTCAACATTAGTGGGTTCGGCCCTCCAGTTAGTGTTACCCAACCTTCAGCCTGGCCATGGATAGATCGCCCGGTTTCGGGTCTATTGCCTGCAACTAAACGCCCTATTAAGACTCGGTTTCCCTACGCCTCCCCTATACGGTTAAGCTTGCTACAGACAATAAGTCGCTGACCCATTATACAAAAGGTACGCAGTCACAGAACAAGTCTGCTCCCACTGCTTGTACGCACACGGTTTCAGGATCTATTTCACTCCCCTCTCCGGGGTTCTTTTCGCCTTTCCCTCACGGTACTGGTTCACTATCGGTCAGTCAGGAGTATTTAGCCTTGGAGGATGGTCCCCCCGTCTTCAGTCAAGATATCACGTGTCCCGACCTACTTATCGCATGCTCAGTACCACTTACAGATTTTCGTGTACGGGGCTATCACCCTCTATCGCCGGACTTTCCAGACCGTTCCACTAATCCACAAGCTATTACATGCAGGCTCTTCCCCGGTCGCTCGCCGCTACTGGGGGAATCTCAATTGATTTCTTTTCCTGCGGGTACTTAGATGTTTCAGTTCCCCGCGTTCGCCTCTTTAACCTATGTATTCAGTTAAAGATACCCAACTTACATTGGGTGGGTTTCCCCATTCGGACATTCCCGGATCAAAGGTTGGTTGCTACCTCCCCGAGACTTTTCGCAAGCTCCAACGTCCTTCATCGCCTCTGACTGCCAAGGCATCCACCGTGTGCGCTTAGTCACTTGACCATATAACCCAAGTTATCTTTCAACTTACGCTATCTAATCTAGAAGACTCCCGTCCACGCCCTTAAGCAAAGCTTTACGTGGCCGGGTTTAGTAAAGATCGTTTGAGATAGATGAGCGGTTAACTCCGTCTATCCGACTCCGATCCGCCGGATGTTGTGACGCTTAAGTCACAGTATGTTTTGCAACATATTTTACAACTCGTCGTGATAACGGGGAATTGAATACCCGCTATCACTGAACAATTTATCTAAGAACTGTCTGACTCACACTCGCACACCAACGGCGTGCTTCCTGTGCTTCAGCTCAGCTCAAAGACTCAGCTTGATCTACCTTGTTAAAGAACATCTGGCGTCGCTTGGACAAACCAGAACCGGTTATAAAAACCAGAGGCAGGTACAGCACGCTGTACCTGCCTCTGATTTCGTTAATGCCATGTGTCTCTCTATTCCTTCAGTAACGTTCTTTCTATCTAAGGACGCGCTAGTAATGGTGGAGCTACGCGGGATCGAACCGCGGACCTCCTGAATGCAAATCAGGCGCTCTCCCATCTGAGCTATAGCCCCTCGTCCTGCGACACGCCCTAGCTAAGTGGTAGGCCTGGGCAGATTTGAACTGCCGACCTCACCCTTATCAGGGGTGCGCTCTAACCAACTGAGCTACAGGCCTGCTGTTACTTATGGCATTAACCGATTAGATGAAGACAAAAGTGTGAGCACTCGTCAGGTAGTGCTTATCGTTTAAGGAGGTGATCCAGCCCCAGGTTCCCCTAGGGCTACCTTGTTACGACTTCACCCCAGTCATGAATCACTCCGTGGTGATCGCCCTCCCGAAGGTTAGGCTAACCACTTCTGGAGCAACCCACTCCCATGGTGTGACGGGCGGTGTGTACAAGGCCCGGGAACGTATTCACCGTGACATTCTGATTCACGATTACTAGCGATTCCGACTTCACGGAGTCGAGTTGCAGACTCCGATCCGGACTACGAAACGTTTTGTGGGATTCGCTCCCCCTCGCGGGTTTGCTGCCCTCTGTGCGTTCCATTGTAGCACGTGTGTAGCCCAGGCCGTAAGGGCCATGATGACTTGACGTCGTCCCCACCTTCCTCCGGTTTGTCACCGGCAGTCTCCTTAGAGTTCCCACCATTACGTGCTGGCAACTAAGGACAAGGGTTGCGCTCGTTACGGGACTTAACCCAACATCTCACGACACGAGCTGACGACAGCCATGCAGCACCTGTCACTAGATTCCCGAAGGCACTCCCGTATCTCTACAGGATTCCTAGGATGTCAAGGCCTGGTAAGGTTCTTCGCGTTGCATCGAATTAAACCACATGCTCCACCGCTTGTGCGGGCCCCCGTCAATTCATTTGAGTTTTAACCTTGCGGCCGTACTCCCCAGGCGGTCTACTTATCGCGTTAACTTCGCCACCAAGAAATCAAGTCTCCCAACGGCTAGTAGACATCGTTTACGGCGTGGACTACCAGGGTATCTAATCCTGTTTGCTCCCCACGCTTTCGCACCTCAGCGTCAGTGTCGAGCCAGGAGGCCGCCTTCGCCACCGGTATTCCTCCACATATCTACGCATTTCACCGCTACACGTGGAATTCTACCTCCCTCTCTCGCACTCCAGTCGGCCAGTATCGGGTGCAATTCCCAGGTTGAGCCCGGGGCTTTCACATCCGACTTAACAAACCGCCTACGCGCGCTTTACGCCCAGTAATTCCGATTAACGCTCGCACCCTCCGTATTACCGCGGCTGCTGGCACGGAGTTAGCCGGTGCTTCTTCTAAAGGTAATGTCACAGCTAAGCAGTATTAATACTTAACCTTTCTTCCCAATTGAAAGTGCTTTACAACCCGAAGGCCTTCTTCACACACGCGGCATGGCTGCGTCAGGCTGTCGCCCATTGCGCAATATTCCCCACTGCTGCCTCCCGTAGGAGTCCGGGCCGTGTCTCAGTCCCGGTGTGGCTGATCATCCTCTCAGACCAGCTATGGATCGTCGCCTTGGTAGGCCTTTACCCCACCAACTAGCTAATCCAACGCAGGCTCCTCCAATAGCGCGAGGTCCGAAGATCCCCCGCTTTCTCCCTTAGGACGTATGCGGTATTAGCATGGGTTTCCCCATGTTGTCCCCCACTACTGGATAGATTCCTACGCGTTACTCACCCGTCCGCCGCTCTACTCATACCGAAGTATTTTCGCGCTCGACTTGCATGTGTTAGGCCTGCCGCCAGCGTTCAATCTGAGCCATGATCAAACTCTTCAGTTTAATCTTTAACCTCAGCCATCAGGCATGAGGGTTGGTTTTCACAGTTACCCGCGCTCACCAACAAATCTCGGCTCAGACACAATTCGAAATCAAAAATTACTGCGCCACCAAATCTCCAAAGAGATTCAATGACTTTGAATTGATGAGTCACTTGTTGTGTCTGAATAGTCGTTAAACAACTATCCCAACAAGTGCCCACACTTCTGTCTTCATCTTCTTGTTAAACATCCACTAAATCGCTTGGGATTAGTGTTTTCCGACAACCCTCAGGCTGGCGGAGGCGCGCATTATACGCATGCGCGATAAGCGCACAAGCCTTTTTATAAAAAAAGTTTTTAAGCCGTCTCGAGACTTTAGATTCGGGCTAACTGCGCCAGCGTCGAAGCTGCTCTACGGGCCCAGAAAGCGCATAGGCAAGAGACGCTAAAAGCAGGATTTTAGGCGGGTCAACGGTGACTAGTCCGAACACTAGAACCACCGCAAGGATAGCGACAAAAGGTACCCGCCCATTCAGATCAAACCCTTTAAAGCTGTGGTACGGCACATTAACCACCATCAGAATCGCCACAACCGCTGTCAGGGCAGCGACAACAATAGCAAGCTCGATCGGCAGAGCATCGCCTACCCAACCCTGGTCCTGGCAAACCCAAACGGCACAGGCCATTATGCAAGCGGCGGCAGGACTCGCCAGCCCCATAAAGAAGTTCGGGTCACCCACACCCACCTGCGTGTTAAAACGCGCCAAACGCAGCGCGGCGCAGGCGACATACACAAAGGCTGCACTCCAGCCCACCTTACCCAGGTCACCCAGTGCCCAACTGAACATCACTAGAGCAGGAGCGACACCGAAAGACACCATGTCCGCAAGGCTGTCATATTCAGCGCCAAATTTGCTGGCAGTGTTAGTTAGACGGGCGACGCGTCCATCAAGGCCGTCAAACACAAGCGCAAAGAGAATAGCGATGGGCGCTGTTTCGTAGTCTCCACGCATGGCCGCAACCACGGCATAGAAACCGCAGAACAAGGCACCCGTAGTAAACAAGTTGGGAAGGAGATACACACCGCGGCGCTTAACCGTACGACCGTTCTCCGAGACCTCTTCTTCGTGATCTTCAATCAAGCTCTCGATGGAGCTCGCAGCCTCACCGAGACTGTCCGTCAGCGAACTTGCCGCACTGCTATTCACTTCATTCGCTTTAGTAGCGGCGATCGGGGACGAGCCTCCTTCTGCTTCTTTCTCAACGGAAACATCGGAATTCACGTCCGCGCCGGCATTGCTTACTTCGTGTTTTGAGTCGTAATCGGCCATGGGTTGAACCCTGTTATTAGGCGCCAAGTCTAGCAGATAGAATCTAGAGCTCGTGAGCCACCTGCCAAAGACCGCGGACAACCGGGTCTGCCAACCGCGGCTGACGTGTGCACAAGCCAATCTCAAAGGCCGGCAAATCCTCTTCTAAAGTCATCACTCTCAAGCTTGATTGAAGACCGCTGGCATCCACGACTAGGCGGGGGAGCACAGCGACACCCAAGCCAAGAGACACCATTGCGACGATAGCCTCATGCCCCGCCACACGCGCATAAATTGCGGGCTGGCGTGCAAAACGCTCACCAAGCCATCGATCAATCAAATCTTTGCTTACCCCACGCTCCGGCAATACCCAGGGAGCGTCTTCCAATGCTTCCCAAAGGGCAGAGCCAGACACTCCCGCAAGCGCATCACGCAGAGCACAATCAACTAACGGCATACACAGACACAACGGCGTACTCGCGAGCGGACTAAAAGCGAAGCTTTCGTTCAAGCCTTCAGGACGCGCGATGACAGCGACGTCGGAGTTCCCGCGCCGCACTCGTTCCATACCATCTGCCTGATCACCCGTCTGCAGCAGTATTTGTACGCGGGGGTAGGCTTCTCTATATGCCGCGAGTAGCGGCGAAAGAAGCCTATGTGTCGCCGTGACGGAACAAAAGATTCTCAACTCCCCCTGCAAACTTCCGTCATCGCCCAGCGATTGTTGAAGCGACCGCCAGTCGGAGAGCATACGCTCGGCTACGATCTGGAGTCGTCGCGCTGCCGGCGTTGCCGTCATTCCACGACGATCGCGGTCGAACAAGCGCTCTCCCAGCGCCTCCTCCAGTCGCAAAATGGTGCGACTAACTGCAGATACACTCTGGTGCTGCTCTGCAGCCGTTTGGGTAAAACTCAAGTTACTGCAAACGGACAAGAATACTTGTAGCGACTTTAAATCCATGGGTAGCGTTTTTCGCAAAACAGTTTTAATTATATAGCGTTTTACGCAATCAAAACATTCCTTTAACATTTCGCGCTTTACACACCTAAGGACCACCCTCATGGGACAGAACTATTTCAACACCCTTCCCCTGCGCCTCCAGTTAGAGCAACTGGGTAAATGTCGCTTCATGGATGCCAGTGAATTTGCAGACGGCGTCGAGAAGCTACGAGGCAAGAAGCTCGTAATCATCGGCTGCGGCGCTCAGGGACTTAACCAAGGTCTCAATCTGCGCGACAGCGGGCTCGATGTCAGCTATGCGCTGCGCGATTCGGCAATTAGTGAGCAGCGTCAGTCCTGGCGAAACGCCACAGAGAATGGGTTCACTGTAGGCACCTATGAAGAGCTGGTTCCCACCGCCGACGTGGTCCTCAACCTGACACCGGACAAGCAGCACAGCGCTGTTGTCACCGCAGTAATGCCGCTAATGAAGCACGGTGCTTGCCTGTCTTATTCCCACGGTTTCAACATCGTAGAAGAAGGCATGCAAATCCGAGATGACCTTACGGTAATCATGGTGGCTCCCAAGTGTCCAGGTACTGAGGTACGTGAAGAGTACAAACGAGGATTTGGTGTCCCCACCCTGATTGCTGTACACACCGAGAACGATCCCAATGGCGATGGCATGGAAATCGCCAAAGCTTATGCGGTAGGTACCGGCGGTCACCGAGCTGGTGTATTGCAAAGCTCCTTTATCGCCGAAGTGAAGTCAGACCTCATGGGCGAGCAGACAATACTCTGCGGCATGCTCCAGACAGGCTCTATCCTGTGTTTCGACAAGATGGTCGAAAAAGGTATCGATGCGGCTTACGCATCCAAGCTCATCCAGTACGGATGGGAGACTGTTACCGAAGGACTTAAGCACGGCGGTATCACTAACATGATGGATCGCTTGAGTAATCCGGCAAAGCTACGCGCCTTTTACCTTGCGGGCGAGCTCAAGAACATCATGCGCTCACTGTACGAGAAGCATCAGGACGACATCATGACCGGTACGTTTTCGCGGACCATGATGGAAGATTGGGCGAACGATGACGTTAACCTCCTGAGCTGGCGCTCTGCGACCGCCGAAACCGCCTTTGAAAAATCCGAGAACAGCACCCAAGAAATTGGTGAGCAAGAATTCTACGATCACGGCATCCTCATGGTAGCCATGGTAAAAGCCGGCGTAGAACTAGCTTTCGAAACGATGGTCGCCGCGGGAATCATTGACGAATCTGCGTATTACGAGTCGCTTCATGAAACTCCCCTGATTGCTAACACCATCGCGCGCAAAAAGCTGTATGAAATGAATGTAGTAATCTCAGACACTGCAGAATACGGCTGTTACCTCTTTGACCACGCCTGCCGACCTCTATTGGCGGACTTCATGAAAGACATAGAAACTGACGTGATCGGCAAAGGTCTGGGTGATGACAACACTGTCGACAATCAGGAACTCATCCGAGTGAACGAAGCGATTCGCTCCCATCCGGTAGAGACCGTAGGAACAATGCTCCGCGGTCACATGACCGCTATGAAGAGCATCCTGTAAGACAACACTTTAAGTTGAAGAACAGCTGCGGCCCTAGGGCCGCAGCACTTTCTCACCACGGGCAATACCTGCAACGCCCGAACGAACAACTTCAAGAATATCTGCCTCGGGAATCGCAGTCACAAACGAGTCGAGTTTATCCGTGGTTCCCGCCAATTGAATGGTATACACCTTAGGACCCACGTCCACGATCTGGCCTCGAAAAATATCGGTAGTCCTTTTGATCTCTTCTCGCTGCGTTGAATCTGCACGCACCTTTATCAACATAAGGTCTCGCTCTACGTGAGCGCCTTCAGTTAGATCTACCAGCTTCACCACATCTACCAGGCGATTTAAATGCTTGGTGATCTGTTCGATATGCCGGTCGTCGCCAAAGGTCGTCAGCGTCAACCGCGATAAGGTAGCGTCTTCGGTAGCAGCTACATTGAGGGTTTCAATGTTGTAACCACGCTGAGAAAACAGACCCACCACCCGGGATAGAGCGCCTGGTTCGTTTTCCATCAGTATAGAAATAATGCGTCGCATGTCAGCTCCTCTCATTCTTGCTAAGCCACATGTCTTTCATCGAGCCATTTGGCGCAACATGCATGGGGTAAACGTGCTCCATGGGATCGACATACACATCCAGAAAAACCAATCGGTCCTTCAGTGCAAACGCCTCCGCCATTTTCTCGTCGAGCTCAGCCTTATCCCGCACGGTTATACCCACATGCCCATAGGACTCGGTTAGCTTCATGAAATCAGGCAAGGAATCCTCGTAAGTACTCATGGCATAACGCCCCTCGTACTGCATGTCTTGCCACTGCTTCACCATGCCAAGGTAGTTATTGCGCAGATTGATAATCTTCACAGGCGTGTTGTACTGCAGACAGGTAGAGAGCTCCTGAATGTTCATTTGAATACTGCCTTCTCCGGTAACGCAGGCAACCTCTTCCTCAGGAAAGGCAAGCTTTACGCCCATGGCTGATGGCAAACCAAATCCCATCGTTCCCAAGCCACCAGAGTTAATCCAGCGTCGCGGCTTATTGAAGCGATAATACTGAGCCGCAAACATCTGATGTTGCCCCACGTCCGAGGTAACAAAAGCATCACCTTTCGTGATGCGGTAGAGACTCTGAATCACTTCCTGCGGCTTAATGTAATCACTCTCGCCAAAGCGACGACCCGTCCAAAGACCATGACTGGCGCGCCACTCTTCTATTTGCGACCACCAGGAATCTAGCGAAACAGGCTCCTGAAATTCATCGCCGTCCTGCGCACCGCGAATAGCGACCATTAGATCTGTAAGGACCGCACGCACGGGACCGACAATAGGAATGTCTGCCGTTACAGTTTTAGAAATCGCTGCGGGATCCACGTCGATATGAATGATTTTTGCCCCGGGACAGAACTTACTCACAGTATTCGTCACCCGGTCATCAAATCGCGCGCCGACGGCCAAAATAACATCGGCGTTATGCATCGCCATGTTGGCCTCATACAAACCGTGCATGCCCAACATGCCAAGGAACTGCCTATCGGACCCTGGATACGCGCCAAGACCCATCAAGGTATTCGTCACGGGAAAATTGAGATGCTGAGCCAACTCTGTCAATAGGTCACTGCCTTCGCCGAGGATAACTCCACCACCTGAGTAAATAATGGGTCGCTTGGCGGACAGCAGCAGCTTCGCGGCTTTACGAATCTGCCCGCTATGGCCGCGCACGGCAGGAGAGTAGGAGCGTAGCTTTACGCTCTCTGGATATTCGTAAGGAAAACGCTCATCTGGACGTGTAATGTCCTTCGGAATATCGATAACTACCGGGCCGGGGCGGCCACTGGCTGCGATATGAAACGCCTTTTTGATAACTCCTGGAAGCTGGCTTGCGTGGCGCACCTGAAAACTGTGCTTCACGATAGGCCTGGAGATACCGAGCATATCGGTTTCCTGAAAAGCGTCTTCGCCGATTAAATGGCTTTGCACCTGACCCGACAACACCACCATGGGAATAGAGTCCATGTAGGCCGTTGCAATACCGGTTACGGCATTTGTCGCGCCGGGGCCCGAGGTAACAAGCACCACACCCGGCTTACCTGTAGCCCTGGCATAGCCATCGGCCGCATGGGTAGCGGCCTGTTCATGGCGGACCAGAACGTGGGGCACACTTGCCGCCTTGAACAAGGCATCGTAGATGTGCAGAACAGCACCACCGGGATACCCAAAAATAAAATCAACGCCCTCGTCTTCCAGGGCTCTCGCTATCATTTCACCACCGGAGAGCATCTCAACACCCTCCTCTAAATTTGCGGCTACCTCTAACTCTGCGTTCACAATCGTAACTCCCGCTCGTGCCAACGCTTACCCTCGCCAGCAACAAACAGTATTTCGCGGCCACTGAAAAGCGGACACGGCTTTTTCGTCAACCACAGGTCTAGCGTCAAAAACAGAGGGATAACAAGCACGAAGGGACCCCGTGTCGCTGTCGCCCTGCGCGGTAACGCAGTGTGGACTGCTGAATTTCGCGATCTACATCGAGAAGCTCAGCCGACGGGACGTAACAACAGTCGATTCGGATAATCGCACCGAAACGAGGGCCAGGGGCAGAGGGTACTCTGCATTGCCATTGCCATAATTACGACGGCGCAATTCTGGTGATGGACGGTCTCAATGTCAACGGTAGCAATTACAGGTTTTCTTGGCAGATTGGGTTCACTATTGACTAAACGCGTCAATTGCACCCAAGTTCATGCTTGGGTATGGTTCAAAGGCCAATTAAGCGGAGTTACCCGTGAAAAATTCAGATCGATGCGTAGCAGTTCCATGCGGCAACAGTACAGCGCCCAGCGGCTACATCACAGCGGTGCTAATGGCGCTAGCCTGTGTTTGCGCAATATTGATTACCGTGCCGAGTGCGTCCGCGGCTGACACCTACTACCGCTGGAAGGATGAGCAAGGCAAGCTTGTAGTGAGTGACCGCCCCCCAGTGTCTGAAGACATAGAGTACGAGGTCGTGTCACAACGCTCCTCTCTAATACGCCGGGTTCAGCCGGGAGAGGGCGCGGTCCCCAAGGAAGTCACTCCCCGCCCGGGCAATGAATTCACCCAAGTTGATTCGCGACAGGAAGAAATGGAAATTGTCGCCAAGAATCCCGAAAGCTGCGCACGCGCAAAAGCTAACTTAGAAACACTCAATACCGCCGCGCGTATCAGAATTCGGGACAAAACCACGGGGGAGCTTCGCTTCATATCCGAAGAAGAGAAAGAGACCCAGCGTCAAAAAGCGCAGGACACCATCAGAGTTCACTGCGCTTAAAGTTCGCCGCGATTAGTTGCTGCCCTAGCCGGATCCCCGCCGCCTCTTACTGCTACTGCGCTCGCTAGCAAGGGAGACACTCGCTGCGTCAGCGTCAGCGGGGACCCTACCGTTTAATTACAACAAGGCTTAGTGCACCGTCTCTGTCTGCGACTCACCGTCAAAACTCGGCCTGTCATCAATCCAATCTGCGACGATTCTCTGCCCAGGCGCAAAGTCTCCTGCCAGAAGTTTCTGCGCCAGTGGATTCTCCAACTGTTGCTGGATCGCCCGCTTGAGGGGACGCGCGCCGTAAACGGGATCGAAGCCGCCTTCGACCAGCTGTTCCATAAAGCTGTCGGTAACCTCAAGCCCCAGCTCTCGCTCGGCGAGTCGTGATCGAAGTCCTTCGAGCTGGATAGTGGCGATGCCACGAATCTGCTCCTGCAGTAGTGGGTGAAACACCACTGTCTCATCCACACGGTTGATAAACTCAGGGCGAAAGTGTTGAGAGACAACGCCCATGACCGCGGACTTCATTGCGTCGTAGTTCTCATCCCCGGCAAGCTCTTGGATCAGATCTGACCCCAGATTAGACGTCATCACGATCACCGTGTTACGAAAATCGACGGTTCTACCTTGACCATCGGTGAGCCTGCCATCATCCAGCACTTGTAACAAAATATTAAAGACATCCGGATGCGCCTTTTCGATCTCGTCGAGCAGCAGTAGGGAATAGGGGCGACGACGCACAGCCTCAGTCAGGTAACCGCCCTCCTCGTAGCCCACATATCCCGGGGGCGCACCAATGAGGCGTGCAACGGAATGCTTCTCCATAAATTCAGACATATCGATGCGCACCATTGCCTGCTCGCTGTCGAACAGAAAATCCGCCAGCGCCTTACAAAGCTCGGTCTTACCCACACCGGTAGGTCCCAAAAACAAAAAGGATCCATTAGGACGACCAGGGTCAGAGAGACCGGCGCGAGATCGACGTACCGCATTCGCAACGGCAACTACAGCCTCATCCTGTCCGACAACCCGATCATGAAGAGCATCCTCCATGCGCAGGAGCTTATCTCGATCCCCCTCCAACATTTTAGAAATGGGGATACCCGTCCAGCGTGACACAACCTCAGCAACCTCTTCATCGGTGACCTTATTGCGCAGAAGGGTTCGCTCTACATTTTCAGCCGCCTGCGCCTGTGTGAGCTTCTTCTCGAGTTCCGGGAGCTTGCCGTACTGTAGTTCTGACATCCGGGTTAAATCGCCCGCACGACGCGCCGTTTCAAGGTCTAACTTTACTTGTTCTATATCACTTTTAACTGATGCGGCGCCCTGCAGTGAGGCCTTCTCCGCCTTCCACACCTCCTCCAAGTCAGCAAATTCTTTCTCGATCCCGGTTATCTGCTCATTCAGCAGTGCCAGTTGCTTCACTGCGGACTCATCTTCATCTTTGCGAACGGCTTCCCGCTCGATCTTAAGCTGAATGAGTCGTCGCTCGAGGCGATCAAGCGCCTCAGGCTTGGAGTCAATCTCCATCCGAATACGACTGGCCGCTTCATCAATGAGGTCAATAGCCTTGTCAGGAAGCTGTCGGTCGGTGATGTAGCGCTGTGAAAGCTGTGCTGCGGCAATGATTGCCGAGTCGGTGATGTCCACACCATGGTGGACCTCATAGCGCTCCTTAAGACCTCGCAGAATAGCTATTGTGTCTTCTTCGCTGGGCTCTTCTACCAAGACTTTTTGAAAGCGCCGCTCTAGCGCTGCGTCTTTCTCAACATGCTGTCGATACTCGTTGAGTGTGGTCGCGCCCACGCAATGGAGTTCTCCCCGAGCCAGAGCCGGCTTTAGCATATTGCCTGCATCCATCGAGCCTTCGGCCTTGCCCGCGCCGACCATGGTGTGAATCTCATCGATAAAGAGAATCACACGGCCTTCTTCTTTAGACAGCTCATTGAGGAGCGCTTTCAGTCGCTCTTCAAATTCACCGCGGAATTTTGTCCCCGCCAGCAAAGCGCCTAAATCCAACGACAGAATTCGCTTGTCGCGCAGACCCTCGGGCACTTCGCCGTTAATAACGCGCTGAGCGAGGCCTTCAATAATCGCTGTTTTACCCACTCCGGGTTCACCGATGAGCACTGGATTGTTTTTGGTACGGCGCTGCAAAACCTGCACCGTCCTGCGAATTTCATCGTCCCTACCGATTACCGGATCCAGTTTGCCGTCGCGCGCACGCTCAGTGAGATCAATGGTGTATTTCTCCAGAGCCTGCCGCGTCTCTTCGGCATCGGCGCTATCCACGGAAGCACCTCCGCGAACAGCCTCCACAGCCGCTCCAAGACTATCCTGTGTAACACCGCTATTAGTGAGCACTTTGCCCACAGCACCCCCCGCCTCCAGCAAAGACTGAAGCACAAGCTCGCTGGAGATAAAGCTATCCCCACCCTGCTGGGCTTTTTTGTCGCTCAAATTCAATACCCGGCTTAGATCCGGAGATACGTGGACTTCGCCCGTGGAGTTCTGCACCACGGGCATAGCGTCCAACAGGGATCGCAAAGATTGCTGCATGGCGTCGATGTTCGCGCCTGCTCTTTGCAGCAATGGCCTCGCAGACCCTTCTTGCTGATTGACTAGCGCCTGTAAAAGGTGCGCAGAATCAATCTGATTGTGGTCCCGACCAACCGCCAGTGACTGAGCATCGGCCAGGGCGTTTTGCAGGGGATTGGTTAACTTGTCCATTCTCATAACTATCTACCTCCACAGCGATTCAAGGATCACCGTCAGCCAACGCTGTCGTTGGCGTGATCATTTATACCCTTATAGATATTGGGGTTTAAGGATCAATTTCAAGAGCTAGCAGTTACTTATCCCGGAGTATGAGGCAGGCCATTCGTCCGGTTACCCCGTCTCTACGATAAGAAAAAAACCGGTCGGGTTCGTTCACAGTACAAGCGTTAAGACTACTGACATTAAACACACCAAGCCTTTGCAGGCGCAGCCTCGTCAACTCGGAGAGATCTGCAAGGTAATGTCCGGCGTGATGGGGAGACAAACGAAAACATGCGGATAGACCCGAGCCACTATCTCCTGTAATGAATGCTGCTCTCACTTCAGGACCAACTTCAAAAACCTCTTTGCCAATTGCCGGCCCCAGCCACGCACAGATTTCCTCCGGAGGAACTTTAAGGGCTGACACCGCCGAATCCAGCACGCCTGCGGCCAAACCTCTCCAGCCTGCATGCACTGCTGCTACGACGTCACCGCGCTGGTCAGTCAACAACACGGGTAAGCAGTCCGCAACCATGACCGCACAGGCGATACCGCTCTCGCAGGTCCAGCAGGCGTCAGCTGGCAAGGGCGTGGTAATGCTGTCGCTTGCTGCTACAACGCGAATGCCGTGAACCTGATCCATCCACGCAATTTTTGTGTCTTCCGGTAGATGGCTCTGAAGCACGGCACGGTTCTCTAGAACGGCCTCCTCACGGTCTCCAACATGGAGTCCAAGATTGAACCCCCTGAAAGGACCTTCGCTATGCCCACCCTCCCGAGTGGTATAAAAAATACGAACGTTGACGGGCCAGTCCTCGAGCGAGGCTTCCTCAACGCTCATGACTGACTAATACTCCAGCCCATCATGTTCGGAGTTCTCCTCCGTCAATATCTGGAGCAGCCGCTCCAAATCATCGGCTAGAGGCGACTCAAAACTGCAATAATCGCCGGACCCCGGATGTACGAAGCTCAAGCAGCGAGCATGGAGAGCCTGCCGCCGAAACTCGCGGAGCGTATCGGCTAGCCTATCACTGCACCCTCTGGGGAGCTGCAGCCGGCCGCCGTAGACAGGGTCTCCCAGCAACGGGTAGCCCCGATGGGCCATGTGTACGCGTATCTGATGGGTCCGCCCGGTTTCGAGTTGCACGTTCAGTGCCGTGTACTGCGCGAACCGCTGGGCGATGCGGTAATGTGTCACCGCAGGCTTCCCGCCATTGGCGACCACTGCCATACGGGTTCTTTGTCGCGGGTGACGACCTATAGCGGCTTCTATACGTCCACCGCCGCTCGGCACCCCCCGGACGATCGCAAAGTACTCCCGCTGCACATCTTTCTTTTGCAGCTGTGCCACGAGACTACGGTGGGCATTCAGAGTTCCTGCGACAACCAGCAGACCACTTGTTTCTTTATCAAGACGATGGACAATTCCACCCCTGGGCACCGCCTCCAGAGCGGGCCGGTGATTCAAGAGCGCATTCACCAGGGTGCCATGATGATTTCCCGCCCCGGGATGCACCACTAGCCCCGCGGGTTTATCGATCACCAGAATTTCCTCGTCTTCGTAAACAATATCCAGCGGCAAGGCCTCTGCCCCCCAAGAGACTTCACTCTCCAGCTCGGCACTTAGACTGAGCACCGCACCGCTCTCAACCGCATCGCGAGGGCGCGCTTTCGCGCCATCCAGTAAAAGCTGCCCACCGCGGATCCAGGTCTGCAACCGCGCACGGGAGAACTCAGAAAACAGCTGTGCCGCAGCCTGATCGAAACGCGCCCCCGCAAGATCGTCTCCGGCGGTCGCATTTCTCTCAATCAAACGCTTTTCGATTGTCTGTTCTATGGTTTATGGACTCCCGCGGCTGTGCTTAAATAGCGCCCTTCTTTTATTCGCCGATTTTAGCATGAGCCTTTTTAGTACCCTCGACACGTCAGCCAAGCGCTGGTCTTATCTCATTAGCCTGCTCTCGGTTTTGCTGATAAGCGGCTGCGCGAACAACGACGAAGAAGGTGACTTCTCGGCAGATAGCGGCGAACAGCAAATCTATGATGAAGCGCAGCGCTATCTCAACGCGCGAAATTTTGATCTGTCGATACGCGCCTTACAGGCTCTTGAATCCAGATACCCTTTTGGCCGTTACGCAGAACAGGCTCAGCTGGAGCTGATCTACGCGCATTATGGGGCCTATTCTCCCGAGGCAGCGGTGGAGGCCGCAGACCGCTTTATCCGTCTGCACCCTCAACATCCTAATGTCGACTACGCCTATTACATGAAGGGCCTGGCAACAGCTACAGCCAGCCAGGACTTCCTTTCCCGCTTTACCCCAACCGATAAGACGCTCAGGGATACAAGCTTTGCCAAGGAAGCCTTTGCAGAGTTTTCTCAGCTTGTTACCCGTTTTCCCGACAGCCCCTATGCTGCGGACGCCAAGTCTCGAATGGTCTACCTGCGCAACCTCTTGGCACGCAACGAGATTCATGTGGCCAACTATTATTTCCGCAGAGGCGCTTACCTAGCGGCTGCAAACCGTGGTCGTTATGTGGTGGAGAACTTTCAGCGAACCCCCGCTGTGGGTGATGGCCTAGCAGTTATGGCGCAGGGCTATCTGATTCTTGGCATGGACGACCTCGCCCAGGACGCAATCGACACGCTGGCGCTTAACTACCCAGACCACCCTGCGCTCAACGAGGACGGTGAATTCGATACGGTCTACACCCAAGACGGTGTGCAGCGATCAATTATCAACAAGCTCAGCTTCGGCCTTTTCGATCCGCCGAAGCCACCTCAGTTCGATAGCCGCAAAGGGATCAGCTAAGGTCTTTCAGTCGCCGATACGCCAGGCTGAGGTGATCGGGTAACGACGATCCCGCCCAAACCCTCGCTGGGTAATACGAACACCAATAGGCGCCTGCCGGCGCTTGTATTCGTTAATGTCGACCAGTCTCACTGCGCGCTCAACATCTTCCCGGGCGATGCCTTCAGCAATAATGGCTTCAGCGCTGAAATCTTGCTCAACGTACAGCTCCAAAATTCTATCAAGGACATCGTAAGGTGGCAGGCGATCCTCATCTTTTTGATCAGGAGCCAGCTCTGCTGACGGGGGCCGCTCAATAACCCGATCAGGGATACAAGGGCCAAGACTGTTTCGGTAGCGGCAGAGTTCGTAAACCAGCGTTTTCGGCACGTCTTTGAGTACGTCAAAGCCTCCTGCCATGTCGCCGTAAAGCGTTGAATAGCCCACCGCCAACTCGCTCTTGTTCCCCGTGGTTAACACCAGAGACCGTTTCTTGTTTGAGATAGACATGAGCAGAACCCCTCGACAGCGGGCTTGCAGGTTCTCTTCTGTCGTATCGGCACTAAGCCCCGCAAACTCGTCGCTTAAAGCTGCCAAAAAGCTCTCATAAATCGGCTCAATAGAGATAACGCTGTGACGAACACCAAGCGTCGCGCTTTGCTCCGCAGCGTCGGCAATACTGATATCAGATGTATAACGAAAGGGCATCATTACTGCTTCTACCCGCTCCGCCCCCAAGGCATCTACTGCCACGGCGAGAGTCAGGGCAGAATCAACACCGCCAGAGAGACCGAGAACAACACTCGGAAAGCCATTCTTGTTTACATAGTCACGCATGCCCAAAACCAGCGCCTGCCAGATCGCCGCGAGTTCATCCAAAGGCTCCGCCAACGCTGACTGCCTAAAACCCCGACCTGCTTCCCCTCCAGGGAACTCACACCAATCAGCAGCCGATTCAAAGCGCGCACTCTGCGCTGCGAGACTACCGTTACTACCCATAGCAAAGGAGCCACCATCAAATACCAGCTCGTCCTGCCCCCCTACCTGATTCACATAAACCACGGCGACCTGATTGTCGCAGCATCGCTTGGCGACTAAATCCATGCGTTCCTGCTGTTTCCCCCGATGGAAAGGCGACGCGTTGAGATTAATCAACAGCTCAGCGCCTGCAGAAGCTGCCGCAGCGCTAGGCCCGGGCACCCAAATATCTTCACAGATACTGAGACCCACCTTTGTACCCTGAATGTCAAAAACACAGGGCCGTGAACCGGCAGCAAAATATCGTTTCTCGTCAAAGACCTGATAATTGGGAAGCTCGTTCTTGTGGTACTCGACTTTTAGTTCCCCCTCGTGGAACACGCCCGCACAGTTATAAAGAATATCGCCCCTGCGAATGGGATAGCCGACAATGACCCAAGCGTTTGAAGGCAGTTCCCGACACAAGCGGTCAATCGAGTCGTTCACACGCTTACACAGCGCTGGCCGTAGTAACAAGTCCTCTGGCGGATAGCCGGAAAGCGTCAATTCGGGAAAAACCACAACCGGCGACTCCTGACTTAGGGAAGCCTGATTTGCGATTTGAATAACCTGATTTGTGTTACCGACAAAATCGCCCACATGAGTGTTTATCTGGGCCATCAAAATGTGCATAGAGCGTATCCAACTTTCCGGGTGCGCTATTGTCAGCGATCTAAGGCAGGCTGACTAGATGGGACGAAAACACCAATAGCACTGCTAGAATGAGGTCTCGCAGTCACAGTCACCCTAGATTGGATAGAAATCCGTGAGCAGTCCTGCCATTTTAGTCCCCCCCGGCGCGATGGGATCCGAACAGAATTTGCTGCTGTTTCGGATTTATCTAATCTACCGTACCGTGCTGTCGGTGGTTTTCCTGCTCCTGATTACGATTCCCGCGTCTCGTCAACTCGTGGGAGCGCAGAACCCGACTTTATATATCGCAGTAAGCAGTGTGTTTCTGTTCAGCAACATTGCCTTGCTCGGCGTTGTTGCAGCTCGATGGCAAAGCTCCAACGCGAGACTGGTGCTGCTTTTTAGCGTTGATATTGTATGCATTACGCTGTTGAGTGACTCCTCAGGTGGCATGAGCAGCGGCTTGCCATTGTTACTGGCAATCACCGTTGCTTCTAGTGCGGTTCTGATCAGCAACCGTACCGTTGCGACGCTCGTGGCCGCACTGACCGTACTGGCTGTATTGGGAGATACCCTCCGGCTGATCTCTACAACGGATGCGGGCGTCACAGCGCTTTTCCCCGCAGGTTTGCTCGGCCTACTGTTTTTTATCGTGTCCGGCATCGTCCAACTCGTCGCCCTTAGGCTGGGACGTGTGGAGGCCCTCGCCAGTGAACGCGCGAGTGACATCTATCGCCTGCAACGACTGAATGAGCAGATTGTGCAGAACATGCAAACGGGAATTCTCTTGGTCGACTCTCAGAATCGTGCCAGGGTGCTCAATGCTGCAGCGGGCAGACTATTAGATCCCAGCAGACCCATTGCGCTGGAGCAGGGTCGGTCTCTTACCGACTACAGCGACGCGCTTGCTGAACGGATTGAAGAATTTCGCCGCAGCGGTCGCCAAGTAGGCTCACCCTTTGAAGCGGGCGGAGATGGTGCGGAACTCGTCGCGCGATTTCACAGTCTCGAGGGCGGTGAAGAAGACCAAACTCTAGTGTTCCTCGAGGACTATCGGCCGGTAGCAGCCTACGCGCAGTCCCTGAAGCTATCCTCGCTGGGCCGCCTAGCCGCTAGCATCGCTCATGAAATCCGTAATCCCTTGGGCGCTATCAGCCATGCTTCACAGCTACTCAACGAGTCCCCTACGCTGGCACCCGACGATAAGCGCATGGTGGACATGGTGCTCACAAACAGTCAGCGGGTGAATGACATAGTAGAAAGTGTGTTGCAGATTTCGCGACGGGAACCGCCAAAACTGGAAACATTGAAACTCGTCGAATGGATGAGCGGCTATTCCGAGCACTACCATAGTGCCAGAGATAATCCGGGCAAACTTAACATTGAGTACGTCGCTCCGACGGCTTGCGTGCTTGTAGACCCGGAGCATCTCCAGCGCGTACTTGATAATCTGGTAGACAACGCCATGCGGCACAGTGAACTCGCCACCGGCGAGTGCTCCGCTGAACTGAGAATTCGAGTGGATCGCAAAAAGCGTGAGTGTGTCATTGACGTTTACGACGATGGTATCGGAGTTAGCGAAGCAGACATCCCTCGGCTCTTCGAACCTTTCTTTACGCGCAGCCAGGGCGGAAGTGGGCTCGGACTGTACCTTTGCCGTGAGCTGTGCGAACTCAATCAAGCCCGAATCGCCTATCTGCCGACCACCGAGGGTCGAAGTCGCTTTCAAATCACCATAGAGCATCAGGAGTAATCAAGTTTGAGCAATAGTCAAACCGCTAGAGTGCTCATCGTGGATGATGAGCCCGACATTCGAGAGCTTTTGGAGATAACCCTTGGTCGTATGGGATTGGATACCGTCAGCGCCGCCAACCTCAGGGAAGCCTATCAACTACTGGATGACGAAAATCCCCTTCAACTCTGCCTAACCGACATGCGTTTGCCTGACGGAAACGGCATAGAGCTTGTAGAACATATTCAGGCGACGCAGCCCTCCCTACCCGTGGCCATGATTACCGCGCATGGTAATGTTGATAGCGCCATTCGGGCACTGAAAGCCGGTGCGTTCGATTTTATTAGTAAGCCTGTGGCTCTGGAAAAGCTTCGCTCTCTCATCAGCGCTGCTTTGGAACTTGATCCCATTGATGCCGCGGGTGATGTCTCGGATGATAACGAGCTCATCGGCGAAACTCACCAGATGGATAAGCTTCGCACGCAGATTGCCAAGCTTGCCCGAAGCCAAGCGCCAGTGCACATACGAGGCGAATCCGGCAGTGGTAAGGAAGTGGTCGCACGGAACATCCATGGCAAAGGACCAAGAGCTGCAGGCCCCTTCGTCGCCGTTAACTGCGGCGCGATACCCGCAGAACTTATTGAAAGTGAGCTCTTTGGGCATCTCAAAGGAAGCTTCACGGGCGCGAGTCGTGACAAGCTCGGCTTGTTCCAAGCTGCGGAGGGCGGGACTTTGTTTTTGGACGAAGTTGCAGATTTACCGCTTGCCATGCAGGTAAAGCTTTTGCGGGCGATTCAAGAAAAACGTGTGCGTCCCGTGGGCGCAAACGAGGAGGTAGCTACCGATGTGCGCTTGCTCTCCGCCACCCATAAGAGTCTCGCTAAGGAAGTAGCCGAGGGCCGTTTTCGTGAGGATCTGTTCTTTAGGGTAAACGTTATCGAACTTGAGGTCCCTAGCCTCAGAGAGAGAAAGGATGACCTGCCTGTGCTTTCGCGGGCTCTCATCAAACGGATTGCAGACGCCCATCATAGCGAGATCCCTGCTATTAGCCCTGCAGCGATAGCCACGATGAATAACTATCAATTCCCGGGCAATGTACGGGAACTGGAAAACATGCTCGAACGTGCCTTCGCATTGTGCGAGGCCGATGTGATCGACGCAGAAGACCTTCAAATAGGCAGTATCGAAACGCCCATAACATCGGCAGCGCTCGAGAAATCGGACGCCAAAGGCAGCCAGCTAAACGAGGTTGCTGGGGACCTCGATGGCTACTTGGCCGATATCGAACGGGGGATACTCAGTGAGGCGCTGGATGCTCATCGCTGGAATCGAACGGAGACCGCGAAAGCTCTTGGCGTAAGCTTCAGGAGTCTTCGGTATCGAATGAAGAAGCTGGAGCTTGATGATTGATTAGAGCCAAAGCTGGTGTACACAGCTGCCGACATGGAATGTAACACTAGAAATCAATTCAGCTTATCTGGACTGCCAATATGCGCGGCAGTGTTCGAACAGACCCCATGTCTGCCCACCGACCCGGCCACAGACGGAGCATGTGTTACTGGGTCAATCGAGACAGGAGCAACGGCTATCGAAACGCCAGCTCCGGATTCACGCTAATCGAAGTCTTGTTGGTGCTCTCCATGCTCGCTATCTCGTTGAGCTTAACAGCGCCACCCTTTAAAGACCGTATAGAGGACCTCCGTAGCGCGAGTGCGATGCGTCATTTGGCGTCGCTTTTCGCTTTGGCTCGTCACGAAGCTCTGATAAGACAACGGCCAGTGATCGTATGCGCACTGACAGCAGAGCAGAAATGCCATAGAAACTGGACGGCTAACAGCAATATCGCGGTGTTTATCGATCAAAACAATGATCGCAGACTAGACAACAGCGATCAGGTATTAAAGGAACTTCGTTGGCCACTTAAGGGAGGCGAAATTTCCTGGCGCGCATCCCTAGCTCGGAACTACCTGCAGTTTGAATCCAATGGGGGCACTTGGCAAAACGGAACTCTCTACTACTGCCCCAGCAGTCTAGACGCGAGAAAAGCCCGCGCACTTGTTATCAGTCACAGTGGGCGAAACTATAAGACGGTCGACAGTAACGGGGATGGGATCCGCGAGGATCGGTCGGGTCGAAACCTGCGCTGCTAATCGTCCTGTAAGTCGGACTCGCTGTACAGAAACTGTCCCTGCTCTGTCACGTAAACCTGCCATACTTCTCTGTAGAGTCGACCTGAAAGCCGGTAGACACGGACATCCGCCTCCCAGTAACTTTCCGCCTCACTAAACACTACGCTTGGCGCGTTTCGCTTCGCCACAGCAACAACCGTCGTCGGCACATCCCCAATCGTATGGAATTCCCGTTCCTCTCCTGACGGATAAGGACTAGCGGTTTCCTGCTGAGCAACTACCAACGCGGCCTGGGCTAGCGCAAAGCTCAGCGCGACAAACCGAAAACATCGTATTAGTCGATTCTGAGTCATTATGATTACTCCCAAGTAAACTCTGTGGTTGCAAGCGCGTTATCGTTGTTGGCGTCCCACGCTCGACGGCCTAAAGAATCTAACTCTAAAAAGCCGTCCCCGGCCTGTCGGCCACCGGCGATGGGCGTAGCACGGATGGTAAAACCTGTATCATCGGCAGCCTGAATACTAAGGTTATACGCTGGGTCGTTGCCGTCGATAGGCGACTGACTTGGGTAGACAGTAGGATCAGGAGCCCCCGTGTCTGCGCCTCCCGCTGCGGAAGCTTCATAGCTATAGTTCTGCGTAAACCGCCGCTCCATAGCCTGTGCAAAGCCCAGGAGGGCAGCTTGCGCATCTGCCCGATTCGAACGCAGAATCTGGCGCTGATAACTCGGCAATCCGATACCTACCAGAATTCCGAGAATCACGATAACGATCATCAACTCGATGAGCGTAAATCCAGATTGAGAACGCGGCTGCATCATAATCATTGCTCCTTAACCCAATAGGTCTTTGAGGCGTCGTTACACCAATCATCTATAGGACCATCTTCTGCATTCAACTTGATCACAACATTGTTGCCATTAGGGCACACTTCGCCTGGGTCATTAGGATCATCCGGATCATTGGGGTCATCCGGATCATTGGGGTCGGGTGTGTACGGTGGCGGAACGATAATAGTCGCCTGGTCAACGATACTCGGCGTGAGCAGTGGCCGTGGCTCGGTGCGAACAGCATCCTCAAGGCGCACAGAATAAGATCGGGACGTTCCTGCAGCAGGCCGACACCACACGCCAGAGTTACCCGGTGTGTAAGTGGTGAAGATGACCCGATCATTCGCGATAAGCGGCGAAGAAAGCACCTTCTCGCCACTTCGGGCAAATCCAAAATACCAGCCCTGAGCGTTGTACAAGAGCTCCTGCTCGGCTTCAAGTGCGCTGCCGGTCGCGGTTGCCAACGTATTAGAAGTAGCGTCATAGAGGTCGCTGCGGGTAACAGCGACATAGCTAGACGGCGCTGAAAACACCGCTTGCTGCCTTATCAGATACATCCTATTCGTCGCCAAAACTGACAACGGAGAGGGACGAGACCCCGACCCAATGGCAACTGCGAGCTCTGGACCGTCGGGGCCACGTATAAGGGCGACACTTGGCGACGCAAAAAACCGTCGATTGTCTTCCTTGGTATTTGTCTCCGCGGCTACACCCAGATCAGCAATGACGCCTCCGGTCACCAGGTTAGCCAAACTTTGCCCGTTCTGAATATCAAAGCGCCAGAGCTGCCCCCCCGTATCGGCGCCGAACCACATGTCAGCCAGACCGTCTTGGTTGATATCAACAACAGACATATCACTTGGGAACGAGTAATCCATTGCTGAGTAAGACTCCACCCAACTCTGGGCCCCGGTCTTACCGCCAGACCAGATTAAGTCACCGGTAACAGCGTCGACAATATACATACCTCTGCCGACCGAGTCGGGTGTGCGCAACTCTGCGCTATCCTGCGCCTCATCGTAACCCGCACTGAACAGCAGCACGTCCCGAGGGGCAGTGTCTCCATCGATGATAATCTGCGTTTTAATCGGCCTCGACCAGCTCTGACCCAACTCACGAAAGTCGTTGCTGCCTGACGCCGTACCGCCGCTGATCTGCCACATAATTTCAGGATTAGCACGATCAGTAACATCCAAGGCGTAGTAGTTGCGACCGCCTCTTCGCATTCCAACGTAAATCCTCACGAAGTCGTCTGCATCGCTCGGATCAATTCCGTCACGACCATTGTCGTTAAACCAGGGCGAAACCGTACCGTCGATCCCGTAGGGGTGGGCAGTCGTGGCAAGGTTTTGCCGAAGGTCATTCTGCATTGGCAGTAAGGCCTCAGGAATGAAAGCAAAGCTTTCTATCCCGGTTGCGGCGTCAACAGCCTGAATCGCACCAGAGTTCGTGCCAAAAAACACCTCAACATCCGGCGACGCCTCGGTACCGCCGTAGGTGATTGCCACGGGACGAGAGTGAAGAGGATCACCGAAAACATAGCGATCATCCGTCGTGCCATTAGCATCGTTTTCATTATCGACATCGCGACCACGAATCCATTCGATGTGCTCGGCAAGTTGCGTAGCACTAAATCCCGGAACCCCGAGCATAGCAGCCGTCAAGTTGGTGTTACTGGTGCTTATGGCGTTAACACTGCTCGCCAGGTTAGTACTTGTCGATCCGCTGTAGTGGGTGAATACGTTGCGATTCAGATAATCAGGGATATTCTCCGCCGCTCCACCCAGGTCCACCTTGTCGCCGTCTTCACTGGCACTCCAAAAGCTTCGAGAACTCTCCACGAAAAAGCCGGTTGCCGGATCAATCGCCGGAGCCGGCTTGGAGTCCACAATTTCGATCCCCTCCTCACTCAAAGTATATTTCTTGAGATTTCCACGCCAGCGAGGCAGCTCGTCAGGACGGAAAACCGCAAAGTACACCTGCGCCAAATGACTCAACTGATTAAATTGGTTCACCGCAGCTACCGGCGCAACGAAGGTCGAATCCGTCTTCAACACTTCTCCAAGGATATCCTTAATCGCCTGGACCAATGTGTCTGTATCGCTGGCCGTAGTCGATACACCACCGCCTGCTTCAGCAACATCGCTCAACCATTGACTGCTGAAGGAGAAACCGATGGTATGTGTCTTGATGATCTGCGGCCCGGGCAGATCATCGCCGGGGCGCATATCTGTCGTATACATGTAATTCGCCAACTCTTTAACACAGCGCTCTCCACTCACACTGCCAGCGGTCTTGCACGACCCATCACCATCGATAAAGTCATCGATCAAAGTGGCAGAGTGCGGCAAGTTAGCCTGTCCATCCGTCAATAAAATGATGTGGCTTTCCGCCTGACAAAAGTCATCAATGGGGGTCTTGTACTGAGCAACACCGAGCGTATTGATTCTCTCCTCTCGGCAATCGTTGGAGTTGAGGTTAGCATCCGTACACCCGCTGGGTCGGTAAATACTGTAAGTGCCGTCAACCATTGACTCTGCAGCGGATACCCGCGCGTAGTTGTAGGGGCCTTCTTCCGCTCCTCTCGTGGCCCCCCACTTTACCTTCTCACCAGTGTAATAAAGCGCCGCCTCATAAAGCGTATCCTGAATGGGCGTCCAACCGCTGTGATTCAAGCCACTCACAATCTCCTTCAGAACGTCTCGCGTTCGCCGACGCTGGACTCCGGAACCGTCGTCGGTGAAAGTGACAACAAGCTCTGGCGCCTCACCAGGACTGCGGTCATTGGATTTCGCACCCCGAATTCCATTGGTTGTTTCAAGCTGAAGCGCTAGGGCGCCGCCAAGAACCCAGCCGGTGCGACTGACAGCATCAGATATGATCGACGCAAGACCAGGCGTAGAAACCTCGTAAGAAGATCCGCTGGACCAGTCACTTGAGATATCCCAAGGCGTTGAGGAGCTCCAGAATCGGTCAGACACCGTACCGATGGTTCCAGTGAATGACTCGGGAGTCGGCGAGGTTTCTGCGCTTATCTCTATCGTCGCTGCACCTGACGAAGTATCCTGCGCCACCATCCTTAGGGTCGCGCTACTAATCGGCGAAGACTTAGGTATATCTAGGTTTTCGAAGCGAAGCCCAACTAGATTCCCACTCTCGAGATTAAGTGTATTGCCGTTGAGCGACGCATTCGTAGATGACTCTTCGACATCATCGGCCAAGCGGCTTACAGAACGTGTAATGGATCGCTGCAAGCAGGACGTGCCGTTGGGAATAGAGTCGTATTCATATTTGACGACTAGCCTTGGGGACAGGGAACCGTCCCCCTCATTCGACCACACAGGCATCTGGCCTGTCCCGTCTATGAACAGCGTCAGTGCATTACTACCACACCAGTCTACGCCATCCGTTACTTCCTCAATGATTGCAGTCAGGTCGGGGGACTGAATCGTATCCCCCTGAGAAACAGCCACAGATCCGGTCCAATCGATAGAACTGCTCTTGTCTCTCACGGAAATGTCGCCGGCCGCGCTGGTAAACTGCGCGGAATCGCCGACCAGCTCGGTCTTGATGGTTAGATCGTAAGGCGAGGTAAAATCGCGATAGGCGTTGAATTCAAGATAGGCCTCGGTGACGGTGACGCCCCTTGGGATTTCAAGGTTGTCAAAGCGCAACCCCGTTGTTCCAGCGCCGCTGATAATGGGGCCTGTGGAGTATTCTACAAACAAACGCGCCTGGTAGGTTGAGGATGCGTTACGAGGATAAAAGGCTCGTACGCCTCCGCCGGTCGAGCCAGCAGGCGGGTCAATCAGAATCACAATGTCGCGCTCGCTACCGTCAATCCAAGAGGTCTGCTGAATAATCTCCTGAATCACCTCTTTGATGTCTGGAGTGTCGATGCTCTCTCGGTCAGCGATAAGTGGAGTGATCTGCCAATCAACGTCTACAGAGTCACTAGTTCTGATCCGATCACGAACGTTGTAGTTCGACACGCCTTGGAAGTCACCTGAGTCAGCGAGCTCACCAGAAATCACTAAGTCGATATCGTTCCCGTTATCACGTGATGAGCTCTTGCCATACAAACGTACATAAGCATTGGTGATGGTTGCACCCGCCGGAATTGTCGCACCAGTGAAGCGAAGGCCAAGGCGGTTAGGAAAAGATGAATCTGGCGCCCCAATGTACAGCCAGGTGTCGGGACTCTGTTGATCACCAGGGTTCAGGCGCTCAGTTCGATCATCATCTTCCCCAGACGCGGGGGAGATTCGATCCTCAAAAATTTCCGTCCCTCCTAAGGAGACTTCTCCCAGTTGAAGAAACTCGCTATCGAGGACCATCAAGCCAGCATTGGTACCACCGACAAATTGTTGAGCGTCGTCATTACCAGATTCAATTGTGCCTACAACCGTTGTAATAACGCCGGACGGAACTTCCTCATCAATATTTGTCACCGGATACAGCACCGGACCACCTGGATTAGTGAAGCGCATCAAGCCCACGTTGACGTTATTCAGTTCGTCCATGAGCGTGTAGAACGCGTCCTTCACGTTGTCGAGACGATCCTTGCCGTTATCAGGGACAACGCTTCCCCCCATCGATCCTGAGGTATCGATGATAAAAAGAACATTTGTTCGCGCGTTAGCGCTGTCGACATCTCCAAAAAAGATTTCTGTGTCGTCTCCCCATACGGGCGAAGTACACCAAAGCGTCGCTAAAAACGCTGCACCCGTTTTTTTCAGAATAGTATTGAGAGTGTTCATGTTCTTTCTCCTACGCGCGCCCTAAAGCAACTTGGGTGCAAAACGTTTTATGCCTTGAATATGCTGACTGTTGAAGCGATCGTCGACACGCCCAGACTGCGCTCGAATTTCAAAGTGCAGACTTCTTAGTCCCGGATTACCTATCACGAGGTCATTTCCGAGCGTCGCCACCTCGTCGACGTAACGAACCTCCGCTCTCCCTGCCAGTGCCGCGTCGTCAACAAACGTAAACGCGGTACTCTCGGGCCATGCTGAATTGTTAAGCCCAGCGATAAAAGCGAGAACCAAGAGATTCTGATCATTTTTGGATTGATCGATAATCGATTCGGCCGCCTGAAAGCTCACTTCCTTACCCTGACGGGCGACAGCCATACGTGCTTCGAGCGAGCTTGTTTCCATCACCTGATAACCGACGATGGTGGTGAGCAACAGAAGCATGAGAACAACCAATAGCACCACTCCGTCCTGACGCTGTCGGCGATACCGCTGCCCCTCTGTATTTACATTCATTTCCTAAAACTCCGGAGCGTTCCGTAAGGTTACATTTGTACTGAACACATCGCGCTGCACAGCACCAGACGCATGTAGGCCGCCCTGCCCCACTGCGGTGCCACCTATCCCGGGCACTTGTTCATCTATGAGCACATACACCCGGGCGTCATCCCCGTCTCTAATAAGGTCAAAACCCTGCATAAGTAGAGCGACGCGAACGGATATGGCCCCCTCGTAGTTATTCCCGGTATTGAGTGTGGCGTCACTGGGGTCGACGTACCGAATGGAATCGCTGAGGCTCACGCGCTGACCAATCTTCACTTGCATGTGCTCGACGCCTTCAATCATTTCCTGCGTGGTGCCGTTGACCTCACGATACAAAGCCCAAACATCAAAACCATTGCGATCGCGTCCGGTGTCCGCGACGTACCAGACGGCCTCCTCGTAAAGGAGTACCTGGGACTCGGCATCATAGGTGGTGTTGATCGACGTCGAAAAATTGCCCGTGTTATCGAACTCAAGCGTTGTCGCATTAGGCGGCGTACCGGCCGTGCACGACTGAGCATTGGTAACCTCGAAAAGATGCGCAGTCAGATTACAACCAGTAATCACAACGCGACTTCCTTCCTCGATTGCACAGTCTGGATTGTCATCAATAGGAACGTTGGTACTGGTGGGCAACACCAGCCCTGTGAGTAAGGGATCATTGGGATCATCTTCGTTCATCAGTTCTGTCATACGGATGCTGAGAACGTCGCTGCCATTGCGAGCCCCCCCCGCTGTTTCGGCAGCTTGTACCGTCGCAGACAAATCAGCTACGGGAGGGTTAGCAGCCCAAGTACCGGTTCCGTTCCGCTCGTACGCACGGATACCCTCGAGCGTAGCTGAAAACCCAGCAGAGTTAGGGTCCTCTATCATATTGATCACGAAAACATCGCCGGTGTTACAGCCCAGATACTGAGCCTGATGCAGATCTTCGCGCATAAGGTCTAATGCAAAGCGACCATTTTCCTGAAGTCGTGCCAAGGAATTTTCAAGCCGCGCTGAGTCTTTGTTCGCAAGAAACACGGTAACCACACCAAGCACCAAAAACGCACCAATCAACAGCGCCACCATGAACTCAATCAGCGAAAGGCCGGTTTGATGACGCGAAGCGCGGCCACCCAGCGACTCCTGTGTATGTTTTGCACTAGTCATGGTGTGAGCGCCGCTGTGAGGTTCACGACCTGTTGCACCCGCGATCGCGTATCGGATCCGTCTGTATTATCGGTGTCATCAAACTGACGCTCAGTCCAGTTCACCGTCACGGTGTATTGATTGCCAGTCGCCGTAATCACCGCGCGACCGTTTGGAATGCTAGGACGAAAATTTCCCGCACCGACGCCCAGAACGTCAAAAAAGTGCACGTTCCACTCCCTAATATCCTGTTGTGCCGCTTCTTGGGGTGTACAGCCATCAGCATCGTCGCAGCTCTGGTCCGCCGGCACGGTACTGGTCCCAGCTCCGTCGTCAGGATAGACGCCGACATACGACGCGGCAGCAGTAGGATTGGCACGCATGGCATCAAGAATCTCAGCGCCGATATACACGGCCTGGGAACGAAAATAGGCGCCTTGATTCGCCTGGAGACTCAACATCTGCATCCCAACCACGCCGAGTAAGCCAACGAGAAGAATAAGTACACTCACCATTACTTCTATCAGCGTAAATCCGGCTTGCTGCCTGCTGCTATTCATTCGAGTCACATGCTGTCTGTGCTTGCTGTTTTTCATCATGGGCAAGTCACCGCTGTTACAGTGTCGTCTTCCACAACCCCGTTACCGTCGGTATCGACAGCACGGCGCGCCTGTCCAGAGACCTCCACGACTAACGCCCGCGCCTCATTGACGCCCCGTTCGTCACAAACAGTGACGGTTCCACTAATGTTCTGTAGGACACGACCCGAGTCCGTGAAAACAATAGCAGCCGTAGATGGAAAATTAACCGTTCTAACGGTGACTCCCTGAGGAGCTGGCTCGCCGATGCGCAGAAGCTCTTCGCCGCCGTTCAAAGTCCCATCCGACGCGGCTCCACCGCCGCCTTCATTGTTATCAACAAAAATCAGCCAGCCGGTTTCCCAGTTGCTTCCCGAACACGAAGAAGTATCGATTGTTGGGCAAATAGACACAGGTTGTGAACGGATCACGGCTTCCGCCCTCGCAAAACTGAGGGCGGTTGCCACCGTATTAACCGCAGATTGAAGACGATTGCGCTGCAGGCTGCTCTGAAAGGAGGGGCCACCCACGCCCAGCAAGACAGCGATGAGTACCAACACCATCATTAACTCGATGAGCGTGAAGCCCGACTGCCCCTTAGCGCAAACAAAAGTTGGACGCGCCAACGCTTCGGCGCGAGACAACTGGCTGCCTGAAAAGGCAAGCGGTAAAGCGTAGCTGTAGGGGCACTTTTTCATCCCTCTACCATAGGGGCAAAGGGTCGAGCGATCAGCAGGGTTCCGACGAACGGTCAGATTTGGCGATCACCGGTATAAATCAGGAAGTTACGCACTGAAAGTCATGCGAGCTAATAGCTAGTCTACAGCGTGTAAGCGCAATTCTTTGGGCATACTAAAAGTCACGTTCTCCGGGCGCCCATCGACCTCCCTCACAGTATTCGCACCCAGTTCCTGCAGCCGTTCGACCACCTCTTGCACCAATACCTCTGGCGCTGACGCACCGGCAGTGACGCCTACGCGCTGCTTATCCTTTAGCCAGGCCGGTTCGATTTCATCAGCGCGGTCCAAAAGGAATGCCTGCGCGCCCATACGCTCCGCGAGTTCTCGGAGACGGTTGGAATTAGAGCTGTTAGGGGAACCCACTACAATCATGAGATCGCAGTCCGCCGCCAGCTGTTTAACCGCGTCCTGCCTATTCTGGGTGGCGTAACAGATGTCATCTTTTCGAGGCCCCGTGATAGCAGGGAAGCGCGCTTTAAGAGCTTCAATCACCCGAGCCGTATCGTCCATCGACAAGGTGGTTTGAGTGACATAGGAAAGATTGTCCGGATTGCGAACATTGAGGCTCGCGACCTGCTCCTCATCTTCCACCAGATAGATGTCACCGCCCTTGCTGTAGTCGTACTGCCCCATAGTCCCTTCAACTTCGGGGTGACCCGCATGGCCTATAAGCACGCACTCTCGCCCTTCGGCACTGTAGCGCGTGACCTCTATATGAACCTTCGTCACCAAAGGACAAGTTGCATCAAACACTTTTAATCCGCGGGAGTCCGCTTTTTTTCGCACCGCTTGAGATACGCCGTGAGCACTAAAGATCACGATGCAGTCATCGGGAACCTCGTGTAGCTCCTCGACAAAAACCGCGCCTCGGGACCGCAAGTCATCTACAACAAAACGGTTGTGAACCACTTCGTGGCGAACATAGATCGGCGCGCCAAAGACATCCAAAGCACGGTTAACAATGTCGATCGCACGATCCACACCCGCACAAAACCCTCTTGGATTGGCTAGTTGAATATCCATCAGTGTAAGTCTACCGCTTCCAAACGATGAATTTGCACATCAAACAAAATGGTGCGGCCCGCCAAAGGGTGGTTGAAATCTACCGTCACCTCAGTGTCGTCAAAACCCACAATCATTCCTGGCAATTCGCCACCAGAAGCATCAGCGAAGGAGCAGACCAACCCCAGCTCTAACTCCAGATCTTCATCAAAACCGTCGCGGGGCACTCGCTGAACATTATTCTCATTGGGTTGACCAAAGGCCTCTTCCGGCGGCACCTGAAACAGTTTCCGCTCACCCGACTGCATACCGATAATGCGCCGCTCGAAACCCGGTAAAAGGCTGCCATCACCGATGGCAAAGCTCACAGCCTCACCACCAAAGTTCGAATCCACTTCGTCCCCATCCTCTAAAGCCAAAGAGAAATTCAGAAAAACACGAGTGCCTTCACTCACGTTTCCATCCATATCGTTATCCGCGATGTCTGACATTAAGCACGCCCATCCTCGCCCGAGGCCTCTTTCGCCACCGAACTAAACACACTATCCATAATAATAAGAAACGCTCCTACGGATATTGCCGCGTCGGCAACATTGAATGTAGGGAAGTACCAGTCACGATAGTGGACGCTGACAAAATCAACAACGTAGCCCAGATAGACCCGGTCCACAAGATTGCCTAAAGCCCCGCCGAGTACCAATGCCAACGCTAAAGAAAGCTGCCACTGGCGCGGCTTCAGATCTTTTAGCCAAAAGATAATCATGGCGCTCACAGCCAGGGCCAAGACGGCAAAGAACCAACGCTGCCACCCCCCCGCACCTGCCAGAAAACTAAAAGCAGCGCCTTGATTGTGGTGCAGCGTCAAATTAAACCAGCTTAGTATTTTAACCGGCATGGCATAGCTAAGTTCGCTTGATGCGAGCAACTTAGTCCCCTGGTCCAGCGCTACAATAAGTGCAGCCACAGCGTACCAGCGCCCTACGCCCGAAAAAGCACTAGGCAAACTCACGTTCCTCACCAGGGCCTTCAACGTTACTGACACAACGACCGCACAAAGTTGGATGCTCATTATGTTCACCGACATCCGCACAGCGGTGCCAGCAGCGTTCGCACTTTTCATCTTCGCAGACGGTCACTGACAGGCGTAAACCTTCTATTTCTGTGGGCGCGGCATCATCAGTTGCAGATGTTAAACCGGCTACGTCTGCCCGAGATGTGATAAGAACAAACCGGAGCTCATTACCTAATCCTGCCAAACGCTCGGCCAGCTGACCATCGCAGTAAAGCGTCACCGCCGCATCCAAAGAGCCGCGCAGCTCACCCGCAGCACGAAGCGTTTCCAGCTGTTTGTTAACGGCCGCACGAACAGCGATCAACGCGTCCCAGTAATCAGCATCCAATTCATCATTGCGCGATAGTCGAAGCAGAGGTGCGCCCCAGCCCGCAAGGAGTACAGAATCTTCGCGGTCACCCGGAAGGTTTTCCCACACTTCCTCTGCAGTAAAGGACAATACTGGCGCCATCCATCTCGCCATGGCGTCGGCAATACGGTAGAGCGCCGTTTGGGCTGAGCGCCTGGGCAGGCTATCGGCACGCGTGGTGTATTGCCGATCCTTGATAATGTCCAGGTAGAAACCACCCATTTCCCCAGAGCAGAAGTTATGCAGCCGATGGCATACCTGATGGAATTGATAAGCGTCATACGCTTGTTTTAGCTCTTCCTGCAGTCGCGCAGCCGAATCCACAGCCCAACGATCCAAAGGCAGCAAATCCTCGTCTGCCACACTATGCTCCGCCGGATCGAATCCCGACAGGTTGGCTAGCATGAAGCGTGCGGTGTTACGGATCCGTCGATAACTATCTCCAGTTCGCTTTAGAATCTCGTCCGATACTGCAACCTCGTTGCGGTAATCTGTAGATGCGAGCCAGAGCCGCAAAATATCAGCTCCCTGATCGTTCATCGCTTTGCGAGCGGGAATGATGTTGCCGATGGACTTGGACATCTTCCGACCGTCGCCATCCACGGTAAAACCATGAGTCAGTACCGCTTTATAGGGCGCTTCGCCATAGGCTCCTATCCCCGTTAGCAGCGATGACTGAAACCAGCCACGATGCTGATCCGAACCCTCAAGATACAGATCGGCAGGTGCGGAAAGTCCTTCTCGACGCCGCAGCACACAAGCGTGGGTGACCCCCGAATCAAACCAGACATCGAGAGTGTCCGTAACCTTGTCATAGTGCTCTGCGTCATCGCCAATAAGCTCTGAAGGTTCGAGACTGAACCAGGCTTCGATACCAGACTCCTGTATGCGCTGCGCCGCCTGCTCTATAAGCGCTGGAGTATCGGGATGAAGCTCCGCAGTCTCTTTGTGCACAAACAAAGTGATGGGCACACCCCAGGTTCGTTGCCGGGAGATACACCAATCCGGGCGATCACTCAGCATAGACTCTATGCGTGCACGTCCCCAATCCGGTATCCACTGCACCCCATCCACAGCATTCTGGGCCGCGTCTAGGAGTCCGTTCTCATGCATGCGCACAAACCACTGGGGCGTGGCGCGAAAAATCAGCGGTGTCTTGTGCCGCCAGCAGTGAGGATAGGAATGCAGATAATCCTCGTGATGGAGCAGCACCCCACGCTCCTCAAGCGCAGTAACAATTTTCGCGTTTGCCTTAAAAACGTGCTCTCCGGCAAACAGCTCTGTGTCTTCACGAAACACGCCATTCGGTCCTACGGGGTTATCGACCGACAGTTCATAACGCAGGCCTACTGAATAGTCATCCTGACCATGGGCTGGCGCGGTGTGTACTGCACCGGTTCCCGCATCCACTGTCACATGCTCTCCCAGAATCACAGGAACTTGACGGTCAAGAAACGGGTGTTGAAGTAACTGCAGCTCCACATCCCTTCCCTTGCACTTACCAATGACCTGAGGCTCTCCCAGACCGTAGCGTGCGGCACAACTCTCAGCGAGCGCTTCGGCCACGAGTATGCGCTGCCCCCCCCCAGCGATGAGGACGTAATCAAAATCCGGATGCAGACTCACAGCTCGATTCGCAGGCAATGTCCACGGCGTGGTTGTCCAGATTGGCACGGTGACCGCCTTGTCGTCGTCTACGCCGCAAGCGTGATTGATAGCGGCTGGATCGACCGCCGCGAAGGCAACGTCGATAGCTGGCGATTGCTTGTCAGCGTACTCGACTTCAGCCTCGGCGAGAGCCGAGCCACAATCGAGGCACCAATGCACCGGCTTAAACCCTTTGTGCACATGTCCGCGCTCAACTAAGCGACCCAGTGTGCGGACAATGTCCGCCTCAAAGTCGTAGTTCATTGTTAGGTAGGGATTCTCCCAATCTCCAATGATCCCCATGCGCACAAAATCTTCGCGCTGGTTATCAATCTGACGCTGGGCGTAGGCACGACACTTTTCCCGAAATTCCGCCGCGCTGAGCTTGACGCCGGGTTTCCCTACTTTTTTCTCGACGTTGAGCTCGATCGGCAAACCATGACAATCCCAGCCGGGTACGTAGGGAGAGTCAAAGCCGTCCAAAGTCTTGTACTTGACGATAATGTCTTTGAGCACCTTGTTGACCGCGTGGCCAACGTGGAGATCGCCATTCGCATAGGGAGGTCCATCATGGAGGATGAACTTGGGGCGACCCGCCCTCAATTCCCGTATCCGGTGATAAAGTCCCATGTCCTGCCACTGCTTAATCCTAGATGGCTCACGCTGGGCAAGGTTTGCCTTCATGGGAAAGCCCGTCGTCGGCAGATTCAGGGTATCCTTGTACTCACTCATGGGTTCTATCTTTCCTCAGCGCCCAGTGCAAAATACGCACGAGCTCCTTCAATATCTTCATGTATTTTGGCCTTGAGCACGTCCACAGACTCAAAGCGTTGCTCATCACGTAACTTGTGCAAGAAGCGCACGCTAAGCCGCTTGCCATAAAGTGCATGCTCCCCGTCAAGGATATGCACTTCAAGATTTGGCCGAAGCCCCGCTTCCACCGTGGGCCGAACCCCGACGTTGGCGATAGCCGGGGTATCACACAAGCCTCCTCCCGTAGCGGTCACCGCAAACACACCGCTCAAGGGCACACTTTTACGGCGGAGGGCGATGTTCGCAGTAGGAACCCCTATTTGCCGTCCAAGCTGACGACCGAAGATCACCCTGCCGGACATCTCATAATCATGTCCTAAGCAAGCACAGGATGTCGCGAAATCACCGATCGTCAGGGCACTACGCAAACGGGTACTGCTGACTCGCTCCCCTTCGACTTCGATAGTCTGCGTTGCCAGCGTGGTAAAGCCCTCGCGCTCGCCTATGGCCTGCATGAGAGAAAAACCGCCCTCTCGGTCATGCCCAAAGCGAAAGTCGTCCCCCAGTACCAGAGAACGCACGCCCAAACCCTGCACGAAGATTCGATCCGCAAACTCCTCTGCTGACATTTGGCGTAGCTTTTCGTCAAAGCGCAGGCACAACAATCGATCAATACCCAGGGACGCCAAAGATTCAAAGCGCTCACGAAAGCTCTGCAAGCGCGCGGGAGCGGAAGCCGCGGCCAAGTACTCCCTCGGTAGGGGTTCAAAGGTCACCACCGTGGTCGGAAGGTCGTATTTGCGGCCCTGTTCTTGCAGCTGTGAAATCACAGTCTGGTGGCCCAAATGCACACCATCGAAGGCACCGATGGTCGCTACACTGGGGCGATCTTTGGGACGCAGGCCTTCTAGGCCGCGTAGGAGCTCCATGGCGTCACTGAGGTTTAAAAAAAGACGCAGCAGTATATCGAAGAACGGGCTTACAGCCTATGCAGAAGCGTCAGACTCCGACAGTGATTTATCCATCGCAAATGCCGGTGCCCGGAGATCGGCCAGACGCATTCCCAAGCCCCACAGCACTATCAGATACATTGCCAAGCCAGCGCCGCAAAGCCCGATAATCCCGACGGCTCGCTGACCCCATGATCCGCCAAACCACAGAACCTCATCTGGCGTCGCATACATCAGGACGAGCGCCATGCAAAGACAGGCCAGCACGAGTCGGACAAGATAACGACGCCATACAGGTGCGAACCGATAGACGCCCTCCCGTCGCAAGCCTCGCCAGAGCAGCCCCGCATTCAGGAACGCGCTCAAGCTAGTCGCAAGCGCCAAACCTACATGCCCTACACCAAAATAAAGCATGAGGGGAACGACGAAGACGAGGTTCATCACCATATTGGCGACCATAGCTTTGATACCGATGCGCACAGGGGTGACCATATCCTGACGGGCATAAAAACCCGGCGCGAGCACCTTGATCAACATAAACGCACACAAACCAAGACTGTAAGCACGCAGGCTTAAGGCCGACATCGCGATATCGTTCTCACTAAGCGCTCCGTAGTGAAACAAGCTGATCAAAATAGGTTCTGCCAGTATGAGCAGAGCCACAGTCGAAGGCACGCCCACCAACAATACCGACCGTACGGCCCAATCCAAGGTCTTTGAGTAATCCTCCTCTCGGGCGGCAGACTTCTGCGCCGCAAGCGTAGGCATGATCACGGTGGCCACGGCAATGGCAAAAACTCCGAGGGGAAGCTCCGTGAGCCGATCAGAGTAGTAGAGCCACGACACGCTGCCGGTAGGTAAAAATGACGCCAGGACCGTGTCAAAAAGCAGGTTCAGCTGACTTACAGACACACCAAACAACGCGGGAATCATCAGTGTCATAACCTGGCGCACGCCGGGGTGAGACGGCTCCCAGCGCGGTCTTGGCACCAAATCCAAACGGTAAAGAAACGGCATCTGAAACAGCAGCTGGATAAGGCCAGCAAACAACACGCCCCAGGCCAAGGCAAATGCTGGCTCAGAGAAATAGGGCGCGACCAAGAGCGAGGCTGCGATTAGAGAGAGATTCAAGAGAACCGGTGTAAATGCGGGAACAGCAAAGCGCCCATAGCTGTTGAGAATTGCCCCGCACATACCGGTCAACGAGATCAACATAAGATAAGGAAACGTTATCCGTATCAGTCCCGCGGTGAGCGCAAACTTCTCTGGCTGAGCAATGTAGCCTGGAGCGAAGAGACCGGCCACCAAAGGCGCCGCAAGAAGAGTGAGCGCAGTCAAAAGAAAGAGCACGCCGCCCAAGACACCCGCGACGCGATCTACAAGAGCCCTAACGGCTTTCTGTCCTCCATTCTCACGACACTCAGCAAGGACAGGAACAAAAGCCTGGGCAAAGGCGCCTTCAGCAAACAAACGGCGAAGAAAATTAGGAATCTTAAAGGCGATAAAAAAGGCGTCAGCGTTAGCACTGGCACCCAACACGGCCGCCAGAATAACGTCCCGCGCTAGGCCCAATACACGCGACAGCATCGTCATGACACCCACGACCGCGCTGGAGCGCAGGAGGCCTGAATGTTTTTCGGATGCGGGTTCCTGTGTCATTGGACAGCAGTAGACCCACTTAGCCAAGCGTCCCTCAGACGCTCACCATGCAAAGCAAACCACTGCATCGCGACTAGGGTGTGTCCATTATTGAGCTGATCCCTTGCGAGAACCTCTAAAACATCCTCACGGGATATGCGGTGCACAAGAATATCTTCGCCTTCCTCAGCCACACCTCGTATTTCTCCTACGGCCGCATTCAACACACGCCCACAGAAGAGCCGCACATGCTCACTACATGCGCCAGCGCTGGGGTAGTAAGAGGCGATGGGCACTAACTCTCCGAACTCACAGCCTGCCTCTTCCTGAGCTTCGCGTCTTGCCACAGTCTCATCGCTTTCGCCGGGTTCGACGATTCCGGCAATAAGCTCAAGCATCCACGGACTGTGACTATCGCGAAGGCTCCCCGCGCGAAACTGTTCTATTAGGATCAGAGAGTCGGTCTCAGGATCGTAGGGCAGCACCCCCACAGCGTCTCCGCGCTCAAACACTTCGCGCGTCACCGGCGCGCTCCAGTCACCAGCAAAGCTGCGATGCTGAATAGTCAGCTTGTGGACCCCAAAGTATCCGTCGAATACCTTGCTGTTCTCCAATGTGCGGACATCCGTGGGACCAAAGCGCAGAGAGAAACTCACGTGAAACGACTACCGGTGTACCAGCTCACCTCTCGGGCGTGCTTATCGACCTGACCCACCACATCCAATACCAAGGCAAACAATGCCATGCGCACGAGCACTCCATTGTCGGTCTGCCGAAAGATGGCCAAGTTGGGGTTTTCGTTCAGGTCGTCGTCTAACTCCCGCGCTGCCTCACGCGAGTCTCGGGGAAGAGGATGCATGATGACGGTGTTGGGATCGCAATGCCGTGTGTATATCTGCTGATTGAGTCGAAAGCGACCGCGGTAGAGGTTTGCCTCTTCGGATGATGCAAAGCGCTCTTCCTGCAATCGCGTGCTGTAGACAATATCCACATGCGCAATACCCTCCTCCATGGCATCACTCTCGACTACAGTGTGCCCCGCCTCACGCAGCCCTTCGACAATCTCACCAGGCATTCGAAGCTCGTCTGGAGATACCAGCGTAACGCTCACCCCATCGAACAAGCAGAGAAGCTTACATAGGCTGTGTACGGTGCGACCAAAACGTAAATCACCTACCATCGCGATACGAAGCTGATCGATACCTCGCCCCTGCGCCGATAATTCGCTGCGGATAGTGTAAAGATCGAGCAATGCCTGCGTGGGGTGCTCGTTACTGCCATCTCCGCCGTTTATAACAGGAACTCGACTAGCGGCGGCAAACTCTACGACGGAGCCCACTTCGGGATGGCGCATGGCCACTACGTCTGAATAACCGGAAAGCACTCGGGCGGTATCGTAAAGCGATTCGCCTTTAGCAATGGCGGAATTCTCTATGCCCGTGGTCTCTCTAACCTCGCCACCGAGCAGATTAAAGGCGCTACCAAAGCTCACTCTCGTCCGCGTGCTTGGCTCAAAGAACATAGATCCAAGAATGGCGCCCTCAAGGACGCGGGTGACTTTACGGCGACGGGCATAGGGCTGCATGGCGTCGGCGACTTCGAATACGCTCTCTACGTCGGGACGCTCGAACTGCCCTACCGTGAGGATATGACTACCCGCGAATTTCATAGGACGCCGCCTGAATAAGAAATCTATTGACGCGCATTATACGGGTCTCGCGGCATAGGCGAAGCTCAGACCAACAAGCTGTCGCCCCAGCGCTGCAATTCTTCCAGGATGTGACGATCTCGCTGTGAAAGATCTGCAGCGGAAAGACGTTCTTCGAGATTCTCGTTTAGATCCTCAAGGCAAAGCCTACGTTCGCCTCCTTCACTGATACGCGCGAAGCGGAACTCCTCCCAACGGTCCCTCTCATCATCGCTGAGGGTTTCCGGGTAATTCCGCGCACGGTAGCGAAACAGCATTTCCTCTAAACGAGAGTCGTCAAACGCGACCGTGGTTTCAGCAAGATCTGCTGGAGACAGATCGAGAATCCTGTCGAGCGTTTGTCGATCCTCCCGAGGGATAAAACCGCCGCTGTAGAGCATTAGATCGGGATCCGTCTCGGGTGGGCGGGCCGACAATTCGGCAACGCTACGAAGCTTATCCCGCAGTGCACCGGGCATACGCGCCTCAAAATCCTGAAGCAACCGAAGGTTCTTTCTGCAGGCTTCTAAGTTAAGGCCTGCCCGCTCAGCGACCTCTGGATCTGCCATTTTCGCCGGCAGCAAAACGGGACAGCGGTTGATGTGCACAGACTTGAGACCCGGTCGCTGCTCACCGTCGGATAAATCAGAGTTTGCCGTGTACAACAAGCGATGCAGTTCCGAAGGGGCCAAGTCAATGACAATTTCAGCGTCGATACTGAGATCCGCACAGATCACTTCATTTTGATTTTGGTAGTGCACGGCCAGCGGCACGACAAGTCCGAGGTTGGCTCGTTGCGCCCCAAACATCCCGGATACATGCAGGAGTGGCTGTGAACTTTGCGGAGAAAGGGGTTCCAGCATGGGCTTCACTGCTTGCTTGAAGCGTTGCCGAAACAACCATTCGAACAGCCGCGGCTGCTTGGCCTTGATTTCGCGCGCCAGCGCAATAGTGGCTTTAACATCCACTAGAGCATCATGCGCCTGCCCCTGCTCCAGCCCGTTGGCTTTGCACAGGTCTTCCAGCCGAAAGCTAGGCAAGCCGTTTTCCCGGGATGGCCAATTCAAGCCCTCAGGTCGAAGGGCGTAAGCCGTTCTTGCAACATCAATGAGATCCCAACGGGAACGGCCGTCACCATACTCCCGTGCATAGGGGTCGCGAAGGCTTCGATACAGCGTTGAGCGCGTCACCGTATCGTCGAATCGCAGCGAGTTGTAACCGACAGCGCAGGTGCCAGGCTGCATAAACTCTTTGAGAATGGCCGCGATGAACTCGGCTTCGACAACCCCCTCTGCATCAGAGATTTGTGGCGTTATACCGGTAACAAGGCAAGCTTCCGGATGGGGAACATAGTCCCGCTGGGGTTTCGCGTAGATCACCAACGGCTCGCCGATGGGGTTCAGATCTAAATCCGTGCGCAGACCGGCAAATTGCGCCGGCCTGTCGTATCCGGGGTCTACGCCAAATGTTTCGTAGTCATGCCAGTAAAGCGTTTCAGATGAGCTCAAGAGCCTGCTCTTCGATGACTCCTCTCCAATGTGCAGGGCCTGACAGATGTACCGAGGTACCGCGTGTATCGACTGCCACGCTCACCGGCATATCTTTAACTTCGAATTCGTAGATCGCCTCCATTCCAAGCTCGGGGAACGCCACCACACGAGAAGAGGTGATCGCTCGGGACACCAGATAAGCGGCCCCACCGACGGCCATCAAGTAGACAGCCTCGTGCTTGCGAATAGCCTCGATTCCCGTCGGCCCACGCTCTGCTTTGCCGATCATTCCCAGCAATCCCGTTTCTTCGAGAATGAAATCGGTAAATTTATCCATACGCGTTGACGTGGTCGGTCCTGCTGGCCCCACCACCTCATCTCTCACCGGATCAACAGGACCCACGTAGTAGATGAAGCGATTTTTCAAATCAACGCCATCCGGAAGACCTTCACCACTGCGAATGAGCTCCTGCATTTTTTTGTGCGCTGCATCGCGTCCCGTCAGCATCTTCCCTGACAGCAGCAGCGTGTCACCGGGCTGCCAGGTCGCAACATCTTCGCGAGTGACCGTATCGAGATTCACACGACGAACATCATCGCCTGCCTCCCAGCTGATGTCTGGCCAATCACTCAGGTCTGGGGGCGTCTGCAGTGCAGGGCCATTGCCGTCGAGGGTGAAATGCGCATGACGGGTCGCTGCGCAATTGGGGATCATCGCCACGGGGAGCGATGCAGCATGAGTGGGGAAGTCCTTAATCTTGACGTCCACAACAGTCGTCAGACCACCCAAGCCTTGCGCGCCAATACCCAAGCGGTTCACCGCATCCATGATTTCCAGTCGCAGTTCTTCGACGCGATTTGATGGACCACGCTCTCGAAGATCATAGATATCGATAGGATCCATCAATGATTCTTTGGCGAGTACTGCCGCTTTTTCAGCGGTGCCGCCGATACCAATTCCCAGCATTCCCGGAGGACACCAGCCCGCGCCCATCGTTGGGACAGTTTTCACCACCCAGTCGACTACGGAATCCGAGGGATTCAGCATCGCCAGCTTAGCTTTGTTCTCAGAGCCACCGCCTTTGGCAGCGACACGGACATCGACGGTATCGCCAGGAACCAGTTCCATGTGAACCACGGCCGGTGTGTTATCTCCGGTATTTTTCCGCGCCCCTGCGGGGTCGCTAAGGATCGAGGCTCGCAAAACATTATCCGGGTGTGTATAGGCTCGTCGCACGCCTTCATTGACCATATCAGTCACCGACAGCCTTGCATCCCAGCGAACATCCATTCCCACTTGCAGAAATACGGTGACAATCCCCGTGTCCTGACAGATCGGACGATGTCCCTGCGCACACATTCTTGAATTAATGAGAATCTGCGCCATGGCATCTTTCGCCGCCGGGTTTTGCTCCATTTCCCAAGCCTTATGTACCGCTTGCACAAAATCCACCGGATGGTAGTAGGAGATAAACTGTAGAGCGTCGGCAACGCTGTCTATAAAGTCGTCTTGTCGAATTACCGTCATATAACTGTCCTATAACTGTAGACGCCGCAGCGTTAGCTGCGTGCTAACCGCCCGCACCGGATGTTTGCATTGCGCGCAGCTGCGACTGCAGTTGGCTAATGCTCGCATTGGTAGACTGCCTAAAGGCATTTATGGATTTAATCCACTCTTCATTGCCTCCTACCCGCTTGCTCAGCTTGGCGAGTTCCAAATCGATAGCATTCAAGGCGTCAGCCACGCGCTCTACCTCGGCCTGACTGGACCGCGCGCTGGCCGCACTTCGCTCGAGATCACCAGAGACTTTCTGCAGCCGCGTAATATCCTGAAGTGCTTTGCCCAAATCAGCCTGCGTCGTCTTTACCGTTTGCGTGTTCGCAGCTACTGCGCCGTCCGCTCGTTTGGCCCCCGCCTCGAGCTTACCAAGGCGCTCTTTGGTACTTTTCCAAACGTTATCCCAAAGCTTGCGAACTTCACTATCCAGTTCACGAATCTTCGCCGCTTGCACCGCCGCGTTCTGGCTCATGCCCTCGTCTGTATCAGACAGCCGGTCTTCCAGATCACCAATGCGTTTTTCATAGCGCTCCAAAACGTGTCCTGCCTGAGTAAGCTTTTCCTGCAGCTGCCAGGACCAAGCACAGGCGGCGATGGCGATCAGCAAGGCTACAAACAGACCGATACCGGATATCAATCCAGGTTTGCCGCCACCACCATCGGACTTCGGCGCGGAACGCGAACCTCCACGAGGGCGCGGCACTGACGCCGAAGGCGCTCCGCCATCTCGGCTGGCACTGATTGAGGGTATGGGTGAGATATCGTCGTCTTTAGACATGCGCTTTGCTTTTTAAATAAAACGGGCGCGATTATATCGCGCCCGTGCGTGGAAAGTTATGTCCCGGCCTAAAACAACCGAGAAGCCTCCTTTGGGTCTTTAGAGGTAAGCCAAAAGCGCCCAAATGACGCCGGTGAGTAGAATACTCATGTGCACCACCCCAACAACACTCGCCATAGGACCCATTCGTCCAAACAAGGCATTAAGTTCGAGCAAAATGATCAAACCGCAGGCTGCTGTAAGACCAGTCGTACTTACGGGCGTCATGCTCGATAGACTCTGTGAGCCCAGCATGCCGAGGAGCATCGGGCCTGAGAACAAAGTATTGGTCCGTGATGCCAAGCCCGCCTTCGCCGCGGCAGCAGGCCCATCCCCCTCCTTCATCCCCAACACAATTTTCTGCTTGGGCCAGATCACCAACCAAACGTTAAGAAACATCAAGGTGCCGGTCAGCGCGCCCATCAAAATAAGCGCAGTGATGTTGGCGTTTGCAAACGCGTTGACGAAATGCAGCAAACCCAGGCCTGTCAAAAAAGTCACCAACGCACCATAGCGAAACCACTTCAATGCGCGGGGAGCCAGCTTCTTCATGGCATCCGCTTTAGCGCCCGCTTCGGCCTCCTTAAAGTACTCTGTTTGTACAAAATTGAAGTAATACAGCATGCCGATCCAAACGATGCCAGCAAGCACGTGAAACCAACGAAAAATAAACTCTACGATCATTTGGAAATCCCCCTGATGAGTTGAACCCTTCTATAATACACGTGCCTTCAGCCATGCACATCGGCTCGGCTACTTATCCCGTATAACTTATGCGTTTTGCGAATCCCGAAAGGACTTCTGCTGGACACCAGGTGAAGGCACGCAGGGAGAGGCGCGCAGATTTTTTTTCAACAACTCACGGAGCTTGGAGACACAATATGGCTTTTGAACTACCCGCTCTGCCGTACGACCAAGATGCGCTCGAACCGCATATATCGGCAGAGACACTGGAGTTTCATTACGGAAAACACCACAAATCTTACGTAGACAAGCTCAACGGCATGGTCGCCGGCACAGCTCACGAGTCAGCGACATTGGAAGAGGTAATCCGACAATCTGAGGGTGGCGTTTTCAATAATGCCGCGCAGATCTGGAATCACAGTTTTTACTGGAACTGCCTCTCTCCCAACGGCGGCGGTGAGCCCAGCGGAGCACTGGCAGAAGCTATCAACAGTGCGTTCGGCTCCTTCGCTGAGTTCAAAGAACAATTCTCAACGGCAGCGGCGGGTAACTTCGGCTCCGGATGGACGTGGTTAGTGCAAAGCGCTGACGGCTCCGTAGCTATCAGCAATACCAGTAATGCGGGCTGCCCTCTGACTGAAGACGTTACTCCGCTATTGACCGTCGACGTATGGGAACACGCCTACTACATCGACTACCGCAATGCTCGACCCAAGTACCTCGAAGCGTTCTGGAATCTCGTCAACTGGGAGTTTGCAGCTAGCAACATGGCGTAAACCGGCCCCTTCCGATTGAGCCGCCTCAGCGACAGCTCAGGCGGCTTTTTTTGTGTCAAGCAAAATTACTCTGATAGTCAGCCTGCACGAGCGCAGCGCTTACTCCGCGTCGCGCAAGCGCTCCTGATTGCTGCGTAAGCACTACCCACGCACCGGCTGAAGCAGTGCCCTCGGACGAAGCGAGCAAGCACGGCGTTGTCGATCGAAGCGTAGAAGCGACAGCAGCGAGATTGGCAATGCCGGGATTGCTCGCGAATTGGTACGAAAGCAACGCGCGGGCACAAAAAAGCCCGGGCTGCGAACAGACCGGGCTTTGATTACGCGCTTGGGAAGCTGGCTTACATCATGCCGCCCATACCGCCCATGCCACCCATATCAGGCATACCGCCACCGCCAGCAGGCGCGCTGTCGTCAGGTGCGTCGGCAATCATCACTTCAGTGGTGATCATGAGTCCTGCTACGGAACCCGCCGCCTGCAGAGCAGCGCGAGTCACCTTCGCTGGGTCAAGAATGCCCATCTCGATCATATCGCCGTACTCGCCGCTTGCAGCGTTGTAGCCGAAGTTACCTTCGCTCTGGCGAACTTTATCGAGGACAACAGAGGCTTCGTCACCGGCGTTGCCAACAATCTGGCGCAGAGGTGCTTCCATAGCACGCAGCGCAGCCGCGATACCGTGGTTTTGGTCCTCGTTATCGCCCTTAAGATCAGTGATCGCAGAGATAGCGCGGATCAGTGCAACACCACCACCAGATACTACGCCCTCTTCAACGGCCGCGCGGGTTGCGTGAAGCGCATCTTCAACTCGAGCTTTCTTCTCTTTCATTTCGATCTCGGTGGCAGCGCCAACCTTGATTACCGCAACACCGCCAGCCAACTTGGCTACGCGCTCTTGCAGCTTCTCACGATCGTAATCAGAAGAAGTGTTTTCGATCTGTACACGGATCTCTTTCACACGCGCTTCGATAGCAGCAGCTTCGCCGGCACCGTCGATGATTGTGCTGTTGTCCTTGTCCATGGTGAATCGCTTGGCATTACCCAGGTGCTCAAGAGTCGCGGCTTCCAGGTCCAGACCAACTTCTTCTGAAATAACAGTTGCACCGGTGAGAATAGCTATGTCCTGCAGCATAGCTTTACGACGATCGCCAAAGCCTGGAGCCTTACAAGCAGCGACTTTCACGATGCCGCGCATATTGTTAACAACCAAAGTAGCCAGTGCTTCGCCTTCTACGTCTTCTGCAACGATAACCAATGGCTTGGAAGCCTTGGCTACCTGCTCCAGCAGAGGCAGCAACTCGCGAATGTTAGAGATCTTCTTATCAACAAGCAGAATGAATGGGCTGTCGGTATCAACGCTCATGCTGTCCTGATTGGTGATGAAGTAAGGAGACAGGTAACCGCGATCAAACTGCATACCTTCAACAACATCCAGCTCGTTCTCGAGGCCAGAGCCCTCTTCGACGGTGATGACACCTTCTTTACCCACCTTATCCATCGCATCGGCGATGATTTCGCCAACCGCAGAGTCAGAGTTGGCGGAGATAGTACCTACCTGCGCAATCGCCTTGTTGTCTTCACAAGGAATCGCAGCAGCCTGAACCTGCTCTACAGCTGCAGCTACGGCTTTATCGATACCGCGCTTCAGGTCCATAGGATTCATGCCCGCTGCAACGGACTTGAGGCCTTCATTGACAATCGATTGAGCCAGTACGGTCGCTGTGGTTGTTCCGTCGCCGGCAACATCAGAAGCCTGAGACGCGACTTCTTTTACCATCTGAGCGCCCATATTCTCGAAGCGATCTTTGAGTTCGATTTCTTTCGCAACGGAAACACCGTCTTTAGTCACAGTCGGCGCACCGAAGGACTTCTCGAGGATAACGTTACGACCCTTGGGTCCGAGCGTCGCCTTTACAGCGTCTGCCAGAATGTTTACGCCTGCCAACATGCGTTGGCGGGCTTCGTCAGCAAAAAATACGTCTTTAGCTGCCATGATTTGTTCCTTTAAGTCTTTCTAAAAATTGAATGTCTTGGGTTACGGGCTTTGTCTATCCGGCTTACTCTACGACTGCGTAGATTTCGCTCTCACCCATGATGATCAGCTCTTCGCCTTCAACTTCGATAGTGTTGCTGCCGGCATACTGACCGAATACGACTGTGTCACCCACCTTCACTGCGAGAGGACGAACCTCACCGCTATCCAGCGCTTTGCCATCACCTACAGCGACAACTTCACCCTGATTTGGCTTTTCTTTGGCGGAACCGGGCAGAAGGATGCCACCGGCCGTGGTTTGTTCTTCTTCGTTACGACGAATGACCACACGGTCATACAGCGGACGGATCTTCATTGCTTCAAATCTCCAATCAATCAACTTTACGGGACCCCGAAGCGGGGGACTGACTGTGTTATGGGGTGTATCAGTGGGATTTCAAGAGGTTTTTGGCACTCTTTTGCCTAGAGTGCTAATTATTTTAGCGAGCCTTGCGGTACACGCTCCCAGAAAGCCCCGCTGCTGGCGAAAAATGCCTTAATTACAGTAGCTTACAAATCATCATCGTCTAATCGACGAAACTCCCCCTCAATGGGGTCGCCGGGGCGTGACTGATGAGCAGAATGCTGCGTGCTGCCGCCCAGAGCCGCAAAAAGTTTACGCCGGAGGGGCCCGAACAGCACTAACACAGCTACAACGTCAGTTATCAGGCCTGGAACGATCAACAAGAGTCCTGCCAAGCCCAGGGCAAGTTCATCGGCGAGGAGTTGCTGGGGTAACACTGCGCCCCCACCCTGAGCAGCGCGGAGTTTATTCACGATCTCCATACCCTGGGCTCGCAAAATAGCTAAACCGAGCACAAACGTCGCCAGTACATAGAACATCGCCTGGACTGCGCCGATGCGCGATCCAAGCTGAATCAATGTAAAAAGCTCCATCCACGGAAGCAGCAGAAAAAACCATCTCATTATTCAAGTATGGGGGCTCCCAAAGCGTTTGCAAGAGAAGCGCACCCGTCACGTACAATTGTCCCATGACGAAAAAACACCCCATGGATACCGATCTGGATCAACGCATCTGGCTAACCGTATGTGCGATCCCCGCCGGCAAACTGTCGACCTATGGCGATATAGCCGAGCGTGCGGGACTTCCAGGAGCCGCCAGGCGGGTAGGAGCCGCGCTACGAAAGCTACCCCATGGCAGCGCCGTGCCTTGGTACCGTGTAGTGAACGCTAGTGGTAAGAGCTCCTTGCCCCCGGGCAGAAACGGGGCTGATCGACAGCGTAGGCTGCTTGCGGACGAAGGCGTGCTCCTTAGATCTGGGGGCGTGTCCGTACTAAAACGCTATCGTTGGTAGTGACTGACCAACGCCCATGGATTAGAAACAGAAACAAGTCAATCACCGTCGCTTAAGCATCTGTCTCAGTTTCAGCCTCTAGTTCCGGTGCGTCCGCCCAAGGAGCTACCCAGGGAAGCAGTAACAAACCGGGTAGAGCCACGACGGCGCACAATAAAAAGAACGTCACCCAATCAAAATACTCGACCAAAAACCCGGTACTCGCGTTAGCAAAAGTCCGAGGAATCGCGGCTAGCGCGGTAAACAGAGAAAACTGTGTCGCGGCAAACAATGGACTCGTTTCACGCGCTATGAACGCGGTGAATGCGGCAGTGCCCATGCCGACACCCAGATACTCAAAGGCAATCACACTCGCCAGCAACCAAAGCTCTGGCCCATAGTAAGCAAGTACCGCGAACCCTAAGATAGAAACAACCTGTACCAAGCCGAACATCCACAACGCGCGGTTAATCCCGAGCTTTAGCATCAGCACGCCACCCAGCAAACCCCCGATGATTGCAGGCCAAAGAGCTGCATTCTTGGCGACCAAGCCAATCTCTGTCTTAGTAAATCCGATATCCAGATAAAACGGCGTCGATAAGGCCGTCGCCATATTATCTCCAATCTTGTAGAGCACCAGGAACGCCAAAACGACCAATAGCGCGCGCCAGCCTTTACGACCTATGTATTCCATGAAGGGGGCTGTCAGTGTTTCCCGAATGCCTGAAGCCTTGGGAAGGCGTGATTCCGGTTCCCGCACAAACAGCGTCATCAGAATACCGACGGACATGAAAGCCCCAGTAATCCAAAAAACGCTGCTCCAGGGAAGCAGATCCGCCAAAATCAAAGAAAGGCTACCTGGCACCAGGCTGGCTATTCGATAGGCCTGCACATGCACTGCGTTACCGAGGCCGAGCTCTCCGTCAGGAAGCAGCTCTCGTCGATAGGCGTCGATTGCTACATCCTGACTCGCACTGAAAAACGCGACAATGAACGCCAGGACTGCGACACTTGAGGTACTTACCGCAGGATTGATCATCCCCATGGCACCGATGCCCACTAACAGCGCCACCTGAAAAACGAGCATCCACGCCCGGCGCCGCCCAAGGGCGAGAGGTACATAGCGATCCATAAGTGGCGCCCAGAGAAACTTCCAGTTGTAGGGAATCCCGACTAAGGCAAATAGCCCGATATCGGCAAGGGATACACCCGCATCATGGAGCCAAGCCGGAAGCAGCTGTACCAGCACATACAACGGCATGCCCGAAGAAAGCCCGGTAAACACGCAAATGAGCATGCGCCGAGAAAGTATTTGCTGTAGGACACTGCCTGTCGTCATCGGTGATAATACGAATCAAGGAAATCTAAAAATGTTGTCATGAACCACACATACCTTTTTATTTTATCGCCTCCATACAGCGGATCGACTGTACTGTGGCAGTTACTCAAGACATCATCGCAGGTATCGGCCTTACCTGACGAGGGGCAAAAGCTTCCCGAGTTACGCAACATGATGCGCGACAACCCCTGGGACCCAAGCACCACCTTTGATTGGGACTTGATATCTACCACCTGGCATCACTACTGGGATTCCGAAAAACCCGTGCTTTTGGAGAAAAGCCCCCCGCACCTATGCCGCGTCGACGCGATTCTAGAACGCTTCCAGCCCACGGAATTTATCCTTCTCATGCGCGACCCCCTTGCGATCTGCGAGGCCTTACATCGCCGCAATGGCATGTCATGGGAAGCCGCGGCTGAGCGTTGGACCTATTGGTTAGGGTTGCATCTTAAAACGCGCGAAGAACAATCGAGCAGTCAAGTGCTGTACTACGAGGACATGGTGGCCGACCCCCAATTCGTCTTTAAAACTCTGGCAGAGTGGCTACCTTCACTGCAGGACGTGGACTACACAAGTGCCATTGAAGCACACGCTGTCGACGGCGTGCAAAAACGACCTCTACTAGATATGAATCCGCGAAAAATCACACAAATCAAACCAGCTGACAGACTGCGAGTACTCAAAACTCTGGAAAAGTCACTCTCGTTGATTGAGGAAACTCCCTATGCTGCACAGTATTTCTGATTTTAGTCACCTCTTAATGGCAGCCTCGGCGCGACCTTTATCAGAATCCTCAGCCTGTGACTCTTCCTCGTTTACTTCTATCTCAGCTCCATTCTCCTGCCCATCTACCTGCCCTTCGTCCTCGGTGGGCCCTTCATAGTTCGCGAGCTGTGAATTGAAGTGCTGAATTGTTTCCAATAAGGGGCCGGGATTGGCATCGAGATCTCTGACACCCGCGGTGTAGGTTTCGTAGTACAGGAATACCCGAGTGATTGTCAGCGCACGCCCGAGATTCTCGATTTCAAAGTCGATGCCATTATCGAAAACATCTTCTAAATCTGCTGCGACTCGAGCCACTAACCTGCCCTTTGCTTGCACCTCGCAGCTGGCCCAGGCGCCGTTATTGAGTCGTACACGCAGGTTAGATACGCCAAAGCCTCGCCAGCGCAGGAACTCAAGCTCCAAGAACACTTCTTGAGTCGTGTGGTTACGCTGAACCCAGGTGACTCGTGGCTCAATCCGCTGCGCTAAACGGCCCCCCTGCATCAATCGCACGCCGCCTGCCTTTCGGACTCGAGACAGTTCCGACAGCGTCCACCCTCTAGCGGCGTCCAGAAGTGCTCCGTTGTAGAGTATGCTCATACGATAGTCGCGGCTCGCCCACAGACCATATCCACCGGCGTACTTTCGCAATAGCGGCGAGGCTAATGATAAAAACTCAGTGACTTGATCGTCGGCGATTTTGGCGTGTGTGCCCAGGTATTTCTGCGTGTTATCAATAAAATTGAACTGCTCTACGATTTGCCCCGGAAGAAGGCCTCCCTCACTGGTAGTCTCAAGCATATATCGGAGTAAGACTTCAGCCTGCTCGGCACTCAATTCCTCACCGATATTTTCTGCACCCATAAAAGGTGCCCAGTAGGAATACCGGTTGGGCTCCCAATCCAGAAACGGCTCGTTATCCCGCCAATGTATGCCCCCGTCCGTGGGCACAGGGTCTTTATCCACGCGATACTCGACTCCGAGATCGGACCACTGTGATCGAGCAAGCCCGAACATCTGCGCCATCCGCGCATTTGCGAACGCTAAGTAGTCGCCATGTGCCGGGCTTTGTTTTGAGGGTATGCAACCCTCGTGCGCAATACCCTGCGCGTCGAGATAATCCAAATAACCCGACGCTTTCGCAGCCGCAATGTTGGCATCTCCCTTCTGCTCCTGCCAAACCCTGAAGGCATGCCATAGCTCTTCCCACGAAATAAAACCACCGATGCAGCACTTATAGTCCTGACAGATTCGTGAGATCTGCGCAAAATAGTCCAACCATGCCTGTTCAATGACAGGGTCTGTGAGAAGCGCCTGGGCCCACCGAAAGCCATTCAGGGAAGGCGCCATCATAACCTGGTGTGTGTATGCCACACGTAGCAAAACAGCGAGTCCTACACGCTGGGCCTCGCGAAGCACCAGCCGTAACTGACGTTCATAAAACTCATCATAAGTGACGGGTGTCTGACTTGACTGGAAACTACGCCATGGCACCACAACGATAATCGTATTAAATCCGTCTCTTCGCAGTTGTGTTAACTCACTACGAACAAACGACGAGCGCATGACCTGCAATGAATCCAACGGCCATCCGTCGGAAAAGTAGTGTGCTGCGATTACAAACTCTGGCGGCCTAAATCTTCCGCGGAACACCCTTCGGAGCAGTGACAAGCTAGGAAGCTCCCAAGCGCTGGCAGCGGCTATCCAGCTTGTCCAACAGGGCTTCCGCGTTGTTGAGACCTTGCCAGTCAGCATCAAACCGTTCACACGCTAGCTCATAAAGGGTCAGATCCAAGCTGTTCGCCTCTCTCACGGAATCTAAAAGCTCACCCAGGTTTTGCTCAACGGCTTCGCGACGTTCTTCAGGAGTCCGTCGATCGCCCGCATCGCGAACGTTCTGCCGCCGAAAGGCAAGGTCGATCTCGGGAAATTCCTCTTTCAACGCCTGCTCGAAGAGCACGACACTCTCACTGTATCGTTCAACAATGCCGACAGCAGGTAGGCTGTCTAAAAGCTGTTTCGCGCGCTCAAATTGCTGCTGATCACCCTCACCCGGATAGGTTCCTGACAGCATACGCGTCTGGTAATTTCGGATAACCGGCCCAGTACGCTCCTCAAGCCGCCAGCGCACATAGCTTTGAAGATCTCCATCTCGGGCCCTTTGCGTTCCTGGATGATCTACTGCCTGACGGCGTTCAAATTCGTAAACCGATAATATGCGCTCTATGGGATGTCGAAGTAGCACGAGGGGGCGCAGCACTGCTCCACTCAACGAGGGTAAAGGGAAGGGTAGCCAGTGACTTGAAAGTGCTCGTAACCCCGAATTGTCCCTAAGAAACTTGGCCAGATACTCTGGATTACCGCGCATATTGGCGTCGTCACGATGATCACAAAATCCTGCAGAAAAACTCCGCTCGAGACTCCAATCAAGGGTAGTGCCGGCATTCTTAAACAAGTGAGCGTGCAGAAGGATTGGGCGCACTTGATCCTTACTCATTGGAGACCAATCCGCTCGAGGACCGATCCTACATTGATGCGTTTGCAGCGCTTTCGGAACTTGGCAAGACGACGGTCAAAATCATCGATCCTTGCAATGGCTTCATCCAATTTCTGATTCGCCTGTCGGTACAGCGCGAGGTCATAGCTATTTCGACTTAGTACCTCGGCTGCTAGATCGCCCAGCTTATCCAGTGTGTTGTGCACACGCGTATCAATTGCGTCGCTCGCGATATCCCGCTGAGTCACGTTTTGACGAACATAGGCCAGATCGATGTCGGGGAAAAATGGCTCGAGATAGCGCTCAAAAACCACCATGCTCTCGTCATAACGGTCGACCACTCCCACACAGTCCAAAAACTCTAAATGGTGCAGTGCACGCTGCAACCAATCAGCAGGGGCCGTGGCCTTTACGTGTCTGGTGTGGAATCCAGCAACATAACTTGTCTGATAGTCTCGAATCGTACGGGGAATCTCCTCCTGCATCCGCCACGCTACATATTGGGCAAAATTCTTTTCTTTGGCGGCAACGGCGCCCGGAGTATCAGCGTCCTGTTTTCGTTCAAAGGCATAGACCGATTGGATACGTTCGATGGGATGGCGTAACAGGTAAGCCGTATGAAAGGTTACCTCGGGCGGCTGAGGCAGCGGATAGCAAAGATGGTGGCTGGAGAGCGCAGTTAAACCAGGCGTACTGGAAACCACCGTTGCCAGATGTTTTGCCCGTTGCTGGCGCATCGCGCGATTGTCCCGATGATCCAGAAACCCCTCTCCGAAGTTGCGATTCAAGCTCCAGTCAAATGTCGACCCGGCATTCTTGAAAATATGACCGTGAAGAATGATGTGACGCATTGACTGGGTCCAAACGCTAAGTGAGAAGTGGGCATCAGCGAAAACTCACACTGATATGGTCAAACTACTGTCTAAGCCGGTGGGCGGAGTTCTGTAGTACTTCACCCGAGGCTGGTATTCTCCAATTTTACGATAACCGGCGTACCCAGCGATACTGCCCCACCATGCGCAAAGTTCTTATTCACATAGGTCGACATAAGACGGGTACAACCGCGATTCAGAATTTTTTGCAGGACAATCGCGAAAGCCTTGGCCAACTTGGGTATGTGGTCCCTCAGTCTGGTCGTATTAAAGATGCACATCACGAATTCGCGCGCCCGTTTCAACCTCGCAATGCCCACCAGCTCGAGGGTGTAGATGACTACCGTCAGCTTAAGCCATTTAAGTCCCTAAAGAATGAACTTGCACTGCATGACGCAGATAGCACCGCAGTGATCAGCTCCGAAGGCTTCCAAAACAGCAAGCCAAATATGGTACGTGCGGGATTTAAGGACTACCAGGCGCAGATTGTGGTGTATCTACGTAGCCAACTCGAGTACCTAGCATCGTCCTACGCACAACGGGTGCATGCTACACAGTACACAGGGTCCCTCCAGGATTTCTACAGAGACGTGTATCAGGCGGGTAACCATTACGCGAGCTTCCTCGAGAACTGGAGCGAATTTTTTCCCAATCAGCTCGTGGTGAGGCGCTACAGGTCATCGAACGTTGTGGAAGATTTTGCAACCTCTGTTTTGAGAGTACCCGTAGCGCACTTTCGCCTGCGAAATGCGCCCAGCAATCCGTCGCTAAACAGCGTAGTCACTCTATTTAAGTGTGAATTGAATCGCAGAAAGCCAGCGAACATGCCGCCACAATTGCAAATCTACCCTGTGCTTCCGAAACTCAATGCGCTCTTCCCTGCACCTAAGTTCACACTACCCCCTGAGATAGTCAGTGATCTCGTGGAGAGCAGTCGTGATTCAGATACCGAGGTTGCTTCAACCTACTTCGGAGAACATCAGCTCTTTGACTACTCTAATTTCCCGACGCATCCGGGGTTACCAATCCGAGACATACAGTTCGAAACCATGTATTCCACATTGCTAAAACTTCTGGAGGTCGCTGATGCAACAGCGGGCCGATAGCTTGTCTGAAGGTTTTAAGCGAACCTGCGGTCGCGGGACTCCCCCATGCTGATTTCGGTACATATGCCGAAGACGGCGGGATCAAGCTTTCAAGCCACCCTCGCCGCTCATTATGGCGATGCGCTCAAACTCCGTTACGAAGACAAACCCTTACATCGAAGTGCTTGGTCACGAAATTTTGACGCGAGTGTCAGTAGTTTGCGAAACCGCGGCGCCAAAAGCTCAGACGGTGAACTTAGCTGCATACACGGTCACTTTCTGCCACTGAATTATCGGTTCGCGAAACCACAAACGAACATGCGTTTTGTTACCTGGCTGCGAGACCCGGTCCAGCGCTTGGTCTCCCATTACCACTATTGGAAGCGTAGCTATCAACCGGGGCAGTCGGGGCCGCTACATCAACGGATGATAGAAGAAGACTGGACGCTCGAAGAGTTTGTCCGGTGCAAAGAGCTGCGCAACATCTATAGTATTTTTTTGTGGGGCTTTCCCCTTGAGCGATTTGCTTTTATCGGTATCACTGAGCACTTCACGAGCGAACTCGAAGACTTTGGACGCCTTATCCTTCAAGCTACCGCTGTACAGAAAGAACTGAACAGAAACCCGGATCTAGATATTGAGCGAGACGATAGCGACTACGTAGTAAGCGAGCCGCTTCGAAGCGCCATTGAAACCGTTCACGCGAAAGATATAGCGCTCTACAAGCGTGCAATCGCTATGCGCACGCAGCGGTTAAAAGAGGCCCGCTAACAATTTAGCTGTTTTAAGAACCACCAGTAGGATCGAACTGCGCGACATAGTCCAAAGAGGTTTGTGGATTGATCTCCAGAACCTTAGCCTCAGGTTCCAGCGCATAACCAAGATAGCTAATGTTTTCTCCCCACTCTCGGTCGATGAATTCAAGATCTTCGGCGTTAAGCCATGAACGCCATTCGCCAAATCCACGGGACCGAGCCACTCGGGTGTACTCTGCAGGTACTTCAGCATCGCCCTCAAGAGCCAGTCCCGTATAAGTGCTCAGCTCGGATAGGTTCTTACCTTGCAACAAGTCTTCATAGCACAACATAAAGGGGCTAAACGCGTCTTCGTACTCTCGCTGTATGGCATGTAAACGCTTGAAGACGCCGATCGGCCCTCGGCCTACGAGAGTAGCGAGCGTGTTGTAGAGTTCAATCGTCGACACGGTGGACGGAGACTCCACCTTGGCTTTTAGCGCCTGCCGGGCTTTCGCGTAGGCCTCTGCATCGCCACTGACCTGGAAGTCGTAAAACAGGTATAACAACATGCTGATGAATTGATCACGCGGGTCACGATAAATCAGCACATGACTGTCAAATTGCTCAAGAACAGCGTTCTCTTTACTTACTCTTCCAATAAGAACTTTGGTGAGAGTGGAGCCATCTTGGCTCAGAACATCTTTGAGAGCCTCATCCGTGTCCGGCTCAAAAAAGGTCTGAAGTGTCTCAGGTGATTGGTCCAAAGCTCCTTTAAGTTGGCTGAACAAACGTGTCGTGCCGGATTTCGCCAGCCCTGCAATTAAATAATGCATTTATCCCCCGGTAGAATTCTTAAGCCAACGTCGCTTCAGTCCGAGCGCGGGCTTTTCCAAAAAATGCCAGGACATAAGGGCGAGTAATACAACGACGATGGTTGCGAGCGCTGTATTGAAGTAAGGCCCCTGCTCTGGAAAGAAATAGACGATCGTTTGCTGTACAGGCCAAGCATAGATGTATATCCCATAAGACGGATCGCCTAGCCAACGGTCCAAGTCCAGGTAGGGACTGCGATAGGCCGCAAAAAATATTAGATACACAAAGGCCGGGGGAAACACATAAGGAAACCACGGCTCGCCTAGCGCCGCGTAAGCAAGACCTCCGGCCACAACAGCAAGGGCCACACTCAGTGGAATCGACACTCTATTGATGTAGCAACCTACCCCAAGAAGAAAGTACACACATGGCTCGGCCCACTTTTCTATTCGGCCTACTAGCGGTATGTCGCCGAAGTAGTTGATGGAGAATAATAGTAGCGCCACCCCGGCAAGGTTCGCGAGAGTGCGCCAGCGAAGCAAACCGGTCGCGCCCACAAACATCAAAAGGATATAACAGGAGACTTCGACCGGCAGAGTCCACAGAGACCCATTAATGCCTGGTCGCGGCAGTGAGTCAAAAACACCAGGAAGACGGAAACTCATAGGGAACATCGCGGTGGTGTTCCAGAAGTAATTCCAGGTACGGGGATCAGAGAAATACGCCGATCGCTCCAGCGTCGTAAGAGAAGCCCCGAGGACCACAACTGAGAGACACACGCAGACAATCAATGCCGGGTAAATGCGCAAAACGCGTGAAATGCAGTAGTCCACCATCCCTCTACGTACAAAGCTCGCCGCCACCAAAAAGCCACTGATCGCGAAAAAGCCGCTTACCGCTATCTCCCCTATCCACGTGGACCTCTCAAAGAATTCGCGCAGAGGATTCAGCTCACCATGACCGGTGATAGGGAAACTATGACCAAACAGTACAAGCCAAGCGAACAAAATCCGTAATGCAGTAAAGTTATTTCTTCGGCTGCCATCGAAGTCGCTAAGAAGGGTCGTGTCATGTGTGGTAGCGTTCACTAGGGTATACGACCCTTTAGCGAGCCAAGCTTGGGGATGTCAGCGCGTAGCTCGGCGGCGGCACACTCTTGATCGAAGTAACGATGAAGCCACTCTTCATGCTTTTTAAGCTTCGGCCCCTTTTCTTCGCGATCCAGCAACAGAGAGACAAGCCTCTCAGCAATAGCCGATGCACTGTTCTCTACCCACATGACGGTGTCGCTGTCAGGAATTCCCTCGACACCGATGTCCGTAGTCACCACCGGCACATGGTTTGCTATTGCTTCTATGATTTTGCCCTTGATGCCCGCACCATAACGCAAGGGCACGACTACCACGCCCACCTGGCGGTAAAGCTCATCTAACGTATTGTCGCTGACGTACCCGTGAACGATCACATTATCGCTAGCAAGAGAAAGTACGTCACCAGGCGGATTAGACCCCACCAGGTGAAGTCGTGCATCGGGCACTGATTCAAGCACCACCGGCAGTATCTCGTCTACAAGCCACCTCGCGGCATCTACATTCGGCGGGTGATTGTAGCCTCCCACAAACAAAAGCTCTGCGGGTGCAGAAGGCGCGTAATCGGGAAGCTGTTCGATCTCCATAGTATAGAGGGGAATACGCCGCAGCTTGGAGACTGGTACCAGTTCCGAAAGAGCATCGATCTCAACTTGAGAAAAGTAGTAAACACGATCGGCTCTCTCGCAGACGGCCAACTCGCGCTTTCGCCAGGATTCGGAGTCACGGCGCAACCCATCGTCAGCTTTAAGGGCGGCCTCCCGAGCGATCCGCAAATAGTGAAGATCGTGCCCAAAAAAACTGATGGTAGGTCGCGGCGACATTCGCTCCAGGTGCGGCAGCATTTGCTCCGCAATATGCGGCCGATGGAGGAATATCTCATCAATGTAGGGCGCGTGCTCTGCGAGCCATTCATCGAGATGCCTAGCTATACTCTCCCCCACCAACGCCTCTACACCCATAGCTTGTAGAGCCTTGGTATATGGCTGATGAGGAAAAAAGTTAGCGCCCATCAACTGCACGCGGCAACCGAGAGAAAGTAGCAACTGAATGTACATGTATGTGGAACGCCCACCCGCATCTTTGTCGTGGTGGGGAACATAATGATCAATCACCAAAACACAGGGCTTGTCCGCAGAGCGATCTCTAGCATGAACCACGTGCTCCGCGTTCGCAAAGTGTGAGTCGTCCAAAACCTGCTGCCACTTGTCTCGAAAAACGGCTTGGTTCGTTACCTGATGCTGTTTCACCCCCGCGTTTAAGTCGGTTCCGTTGCTGACGCCCTCAAAGTGGTACACCACACTGTCAGGTTGATACAAAACACGGTAGCCGGCTTCGCGCGCTGAAAAACAGATGTCGGCATCTTCGTAGTACGCGGGTGCGAATCGTTCGTCAAAACCACCTAGCTGCTTCCAAAGGTCACTGCGTATCGCCAGGCAGGCACCAGAAACGTAATCTACATCGCGCAAATAGTTATAAGCGGGCTTTTCACGATCATCTGCACGGCCAAAGTTCCAGCCCGAGGCATCATTCCAAATAATGCCGCCCGCCTCCTGCAGGACGCCGTCGGCAAACAGGAGCATCGGACCCGTGATACCAACGTTGGGGTCATCAAACGGCACAAGCAGCGAGGACAACCACCCCTCAGTGACCGCGGTATCATTGTTGAGAAACACGATGAACTCACCACGCGCGTGCGCTGCAGCCTGGTTACAGTTCTTTAGAAACCGCAGATTTTCCGTCGTTTTCGAAACCACGACACCGCGCATGCGTTCGGCGATCGTGGCCGTGAGATCCGTCGACGAGTCGTCAGCGATAATCACCTCATATTCAACATCCTGAGAAAACTGATGCACCGACTTCAGGCAATTGATCGTCACTCGATAGTCGTTGTAAACGGGAACAACGATTGAAACCACGGGCTTCTCTGAAGCTACGAAGTCGAGTTCCAGCAGATTCAGGTCGGCACTTAAGGAGTCAGGATCAAAGGCCTGCGAGCTATCTTCGGCGTCAGGAAATCGAGCATTCACCCAGACAGCCAAATCCTCGGAGGAACTGCCAAAGAAAACCGACGCTGCGCGACGAAAACGAGTCCAACTAAAACTGCGTAGCGACCCGGCTGGGTTTTGGCGGACATACCGCACGACATCGCCAGCCATTCCAAGCTTTGTGGGTCTCGGCGTCGGCTTCTCCATACCAAACTCATCAAAGTGGCGATGAGCTTGCTCAAGGAGATCTTCGTAGGCGCTATTCTTGCCCCTCTGGCCCGTGAACAAGCGGTAAAACTTACGCGTGTAGCGCTGGAAGCGAGCCATGAGCGAAAGCTCGAAGCTAAGCAAAGTATGGTGAGTGTCTGTCAGGAGCTCAAATAGATACTCGGTCTTGTCATCCAAAGCCTGACGCTGTCTTTCAAGTTCTTCGTGCGCAGCGCGAAGGACTTCCTGAGCAGCGAGTAAATCGTCATGTTTGGAGGTCAGCGCTGCAAATTCAGCTTCCTGATCAGCAATTTGCTCATACAGCTGCGCCTGAAGTTCGCCTCGCTCGTCGAACTCGCTATGCAGTTCTTCGTGCAAGGCGTGTAGCTTACGGTGTGCGTCGACCTCTTTCTCGTGCGCTGCCGCGAGGGCTTCATGGTCTGCAACAAGATTTTCCAGCGCCTGAGCAGCTTTGGCGTGAAGCGCTTGTTCGTTCTCATGCGCAATGGCAAGCGCATCATGCTCAGTTGTTAGGCTTTCAAGGGTCGAACCCGCCACCAAGTGCAATTGCTTTTCAGTTTCATGCGCTTGCGCTAGCTCCGTATGCTCTTGGGTAAGGTTCTCCAGCGTTTTAGCGGCTTGTGTATGTAGCTTCTGCTCACTCTTGTGGGCAGTCGCTAATGCCTCATAGTCACTTTCGAGACGCGACAGTGCCGCCAGAGCTTGATCTCGCTCGCTGAGATGCTCCTGCACCAACGCTTGAGCGACATCCCGCTCTTGCGCAGTCTCAAACACTCTGGCTAGGGGTTTAAGCGACGATGCTAAATCTTCGATACGGGCGAGAAGTAGAGACTCAGAATCCAGTCCTGATAGCTCACTTAAGGTACCCGCACATAGGGTAGCGCAGTGATCATGCAGGCGTTGCTGCGAGTCGCTCAAAAGCTGTAGGTCTGGATCGTCGCCCAATGTTTCGAAGTGGCGTAGATCAGCGTTGAATATCGACTCAGCCTTCGCTGGATCACAGTCGAAGCCAGCCTCCTGTAGCTGCGTTACAAGACTGCCAAGCGTTGACTCTCCACTGGCGATTTCGTCATAGCTTACGGTGACAGTTTCTTCGTCAAGCAGTACCAAAGCTCTGCGGTTATAAAGCTCCCACAAAGCCAATCCGAGCTGCAGCGGGAATCCATGACGTCGTGCCAGCGATCGGGCTACAGCCAATGGTGATCGGTAAACAAACAGTAGGGTTGAGTCTTTAGCCAAAGGCTCCCAGAGGGGCCAGGTGAGGCATAGTCTTGGATCTTTGAGCAGGAACTGTCCCGCGTTGCCACCATCGGAGAGATGTCCAAGCAGCTCTGTCTGAGCTTCCAGACAGCCTGATTCAGCACTAAGTGCAACTGGAGGCGAGTACCACTCTCCTCCAGCATTTGAGATCATCGAATCGTTCAGCTCGACAAGTCGACGGTTCTCATAGAATCCATCGGGGTTATCGGCTTGTGCAGACAATAACTCCTCGTCGGGACCGGCGCTAATACCTGCTGCTGCGCAGGCATGCGCAACAAGCGACGTGCCCGATCGGTGCATACCGATAATCGCTAGTACAGCCCCCTCACGGTTATTGTCCAGGCCAAACACCACTTTTTTACTGCTTTTTGCGTTGCTCGAAAAGTTCCTGCATTGCTGGGCCGTCAATGTATGCTTCGTCGGTTAAATCGTAGCGGGAGTTAATCTCGCTCGTTGCAAGCCTTCGATACTCGGCAACTATATCAGCAAATATTTTTTGTTTTACATCTTCAAATGGGTAATAGCCTCCTTCACGCACTCCATCCAGTCTTATGATGTGAATACCAAACTGAGAGTCAGTGATTTCGGCATAGTCGCCAACTTTTTCGATAGTGAAAAGCGCTTCAGAATAGGGAGGAGAGAAGCCTGGGTCGCCAAACCTCATCCATGTAGGGATTGCCCCTCCTCGGCTTTTACTGCCCGGATCTGCAGAATACTCCTGCACGAGCGCTTCGAAGTCGGCTCCTGCTCTCAGTTCATCCAGAATGTCTTGGGCTTTGGCGCGAACCTCTTCTCTGGGCAAACCCGGAGCGGACGCTAGAAGAATGTGGCTAGAAAGACGAGTCTCCGGCTTCTTCGCGTACTTGTCCTTTTGAGTTTCGTAATACTCCCTAGCCAACTGCTGCGGTCGTGGAACTGTCTTTTTACCGAGCTCCATCTGGTAGGCGAGTTCACGTTTAATGGCAAGAATCTGGAACTGTGCTTCCCAGTAGCCCGGCGTATCGCTGGACAATTTATCAGCTCGTGCCGCGAGTTTGCGGACTTGCATCATGTTGTTTATCAATTCGTAGCGCTCGCCGAGATCATTGGAAGCGGCATTGAGCATCGAGCCGGGCATCATTGTAAGAGCCGCCTCAAACTCTTCTCGTGTGATTTCGATGTCGCCGTCCCTTACAACAACTTCTGCAATAGAAGTAGTGGAGGCCATAATCAAAACGATGACAGCAAAACAGAATTTATTAAGAAAACCACTCATGTTGAAACCTAATCTCCGAGAATGTAAAACCAAGAATTCAGCTACTGTAGTGCCTTGTGCCTCGAGAACCGTCTTAGAAGGGACAAGGCCAAATCCAAAGGCAGCTGCAGCTTTCACAGCCCACTGCATTGGTAAAAAAAAACCGGCGCTCCCATCGGAACGCCGGCCTAATTTGGAAGGGCCTCGGGTCAGACGACCCTTAGCCAACCTCCATGATCAACCTTAGTTGATCGTAGAAGAGCTGCTGAAGCTGTGCGCCACGATACGGCCGTAGCTCGCATCAGGGTTAGCAGCAACACTACGAGCCCAAGCGGCGAAACCAACCATTGGGACCGCACCGGTTGCAGCTGTTGAGGTACCGTTGCCGCAATCCATCAGAGACAGCAACACAGATTGTGCAGCCTGCGAGCCACCCACTGTGTCGTTAGCGTCATTCCAGTTACAGATAGCCTGGTCACCAGAAGCGCTAGTTACGCCCAAACGGACCCAACCAAAGTTCTGAACCAAGTCAGCGTCTACGTTTAGATCGCTTACACCCAGCACACTGTTGCCACCAAACGTAATAACGTTGGTTTCTTTTGCCAAGGAAGCAGTGGGAATTGTACCTGGTAGAGCCGGAGACACAGTCAACTCACCTGACTCAGGAGTAGAGGTTAACTCTTCACGGTTGTAAGCACGGAACCGTACTGTCGCAGGAATGTCACGGAAGTCACAGCCGTTAGAGCGTGTGCAAGTGATTTCTGGAGCAGCAGTCTCACCATCAGCAGCATCTTGCAGCGCCAATACGTAACGAGGAGTATCGAACATAGTGTACTGACCGGGCATAGTGATCACCCAATCCAAAGCAGCACCGTTTGAAGGATTAGCTGTCCACTCGTTGTTCAACTGACCCACACCCAGAACGGTGTTGGCACGTAGCAGATCGAAGCGCGCACGCTCACCACCGTTCGGTACACCACCATCGAGATCCGGGAAGTCAAACCCGTCGAGATCACCAGACAACCAACCAAACTGCTGGTTGGAGATTGAAGGCTGTGTAAGGAAACCCTGGATGTGAACAGCGTTGTCGCCAAACTCTACGCCAGACTCATTGTCGCGAATGAAGTAAGACACCTTCAACACGTCACCAGTATCTACGTAGGTGTTTTCACCACCCGCCTTCACCGCAGCTTTAGTCGAAGTAGCTACTGCTGACTGCTTAGAGGTCTCAAAGTCGACTACGCCACGAGTGCCAGTGTCGCCGTTAGCAAAGAAGTTTGAACGAACAGCTTCGCAGTTCTCTGGAGTCAAAGTAGCGTCTGTGCTGTGTAGAGCTGCAACAGCGATAGGCAGAGTCTCGGTAGTGGGAGCACCCATACCAATGATTTCTACGTATCCTGTCTCTGCGCCTTCGCGATAGATTGAAGGCATAGTGAGCTTGCCACCGGTAGTTGCAGGAACAGTACAGGTAGTGTCGTTAGCAGACCATACGATGTTGCCGTTCTCGTCGTCAGACAGGAATCCTGCATAGACGTCGTTAGGTGACATTACAACGTTAAAGTCGAGTGCGTCCAAAGAGTCTGCAGCGCGACGGAAGCGGAACTTAACAACTTGTGTCTGCTCGCTTGTGTTAACGATGTGAATGCCGGTAATCCACTCGCCATTGACGGTGTAGTACGGTACGAGTGCAAGGTCGCCCAGTGCGTTGTTCGCAACCATCTGTGCGTTTGCTACGTTGACATAACCAGCAGAAGCAGCAGCTACTGCAGTGGCGATGCCAAGAGGCTTAAATACTTGTTTCATGATTGGAGACTCCTAATGTCTTCAGTTTTCACAATTCATAGATTGTGCTAGCGCTTTTTTTCGCTAGCTGCAGCCAGCTTTCAACCCGCTGCCACGCTTACAAGTTGGCACTGTACCACCACTCGCCGTCTAGCAGTATCCACTGCTCTACAACTTTTGTTGGTACTGCGCCTATTGCTACTGAGGCCGCTGAAGTTTGTTTGACGGGTCGGGACATGACCCCGATCGCCACACTCGCTACAGCTGCCCGCGCATCATAGTTAACGAAATCGACCGAAGTCAACTCCCATTCCACCATGTAAGAAAACTTCCGCTCGTACATTTCTCTGCTAAAAATCTCTTTGTATGCAGGGGACGTGTATTCGTAAGCGGTGCTCCAGTCGCGATCCTCTAGAGCGATCCGGCGCGCTTCAGCACGCTCGAGCAAGCGTGCCTGGGACTCGTCGGTCATCTTCTGCAACCCAACGCAACCGCTAAGCAAAACAAGCAATATTAAAACGCCCAAGCGTTCTAGAGCACCCATAAAGTCTCCTAACTAACTGATAAGTATGTGTTTAATTTAGAAATGATACTACTGTGAACCACATCAAAGGTTAGACTGAGTGATAGGCCTTGACCAAAATGGGTACTTCTACTCGCACTCAAATGTAAAATTTCCTGACACCTCCCCCCCCCCTGGATAGTGACCGAAATACAGCGCGAAACCCATGAATACTCACTCGATATCTGCGTATTTTCAGTCACTTAGAGCCTTACAGGCGATTAACTTCGAGGTTTATTCCCACTAATTTTCATTCGTTGATTGGGAAAAATACCATCATTTTTTATACGTCATGACCCCAGAACGAGGCGGATCACGCACTAATTCCATAAAACGCACCTGTTCGCGCATCTCATCACTCACCGCTCGCAGCTCTTCTTCGTTGTAAAGAGCTCTCGGGGTGATAATCACCAGCAGTTCCGTGCGACGACTATCGGTGGTTGTCGTGCCAAACAGGCTTCCCACCAGCGGAATCTCGCGAAGAATGGGAACACCAGAGTCACCCAGGCTTGAATTCTCACGAATCAATCCCCCGAGAACGACGGACTCGGAGGAGCGCACCGCCACGCGGCTGTTAATCGTGCGGTCGAGAAACGCTCGCTGGCCTGTCGCGGAGTCAATAGAGCCCACATCAATCACCGACTGCTCAATATCCATCGTAACCAAGCCGCCTGCGTTAACTGACGGTTTTACAGACAATTGCACACCCGTGTCGCGGTAGGTGATGTTCTGCACCGAGTTACCACCATTAGTAATGGTTTGTCCCTGAAGCACGGGCACTTGATCACCTACCGATATAAAGGCCGTATGGTTATCTAAAACCATGACCGACGGACTCGAAATAACGTTTATCAGCGATTCTTCGCTGAGCGCGTTCAGCACAGCGGAGATATCACCGAGCGAGTTTGTCACCGTGTAGGAGAAGCCAGCTGCCGCCGCCGGCCCTGCCGCTCCAGCCGCTAAAGTACCCAGCCCGTCATAATTGCTACCCAGACCGTTCTTAAACGTCCACTCAAGCCCGTAGCGCAACTCGTCGATGAGCTGCACTTCCATAATGCTCGCTTCAATGATCACCTGAGTCGCAACAACATCCAGCTGCTTCAGAGCATCTTTAACAATGTTGTACTGCTTGCCATCGGCATAAATCATCAAGGCGTTGTTTTCTTCATCGGCGACGACGCGGACGTCAGCCAGTCGATTCATACCTACGCTATTACCCATGCCGCCCATACTGACGGAAGTCATTGCCGCAGCCGCCGCACGAGCGCCCTGGCCAGATCCTGCTCCGCCACTTGAGGAGTAGTTGCTGCTCGACGCGGAACCAGAGGTTCCCAAGCCCGAACCCAGCGAAGAGCCACTGCCGGAACCGCTACCAGATCCACCTAGACCCGAAGAACCTCCACCAATAGATTCGGGGGACATCCCCGGAGCTACAGCCGCTTGATCTCCTGGAGTTCTCGATGAGCCTTGCAGACCACTAGAGCCCGACCCAGTAGTTGCGCCGGAGTAAATGGAATTTAGCAACTCCGCCAAGCGCGTTGCAGTGGTGTTTTGTACTGGATAAACGTAAAGGCGTTTTTCAAAACGCGCATTGGGGTCAACATCAATCCGCTCAATCCAGTTACCGACGCGATCAAGGTAATGCGCTCTAGGAGTGACCACAAGAATGCTATTGAGTCGCTCCATGGGCAGCACTCGCACAATCCCCGTAATGTCTCCGCCCTCGCCTCCCGCTGCATCCATCAAGGTCTCGACGGCTGCCAAGGTCTCGTTTACGCTGCTATTCTCAAGCGGAAACATACCGACGGACATTCCCGCCAAAAGATCAACATCGAAGGTGCTTACGATTTCGAGCCAGCCACTCAGTTGCTCCCGCGTACCCGCCATCATCAGCAGCGCTCGAGTGTTATCGACTCGTACAAAAGCATCCTCGTCAGCCAAGGGCTCAAGAATGCGAGCCATAGCCTTCGCACTAATAAATTGCAGAGGGATGACCATCGTCGAATAACCGGCCGCTATATCTTCTGCGCTGGTGACATCCGGACGAAGGTTCATCGCCTGCTGCGAGCCGGTAATGAGATAGCGACCGTCATCTCCACGAATCATCAAGGCGTCATGTGCCTTCAGCAGCGACTCGAGTACCACGAGGAGTTCAGCCCGTGGGATCGGCGTGCGCGTACGTAGAGTAACTTTGCCTTGAATGGGCCGATCGACTATGTAGTCCAGTTGCAGAATATCGCCTACAACCGCGTGCACTACCTCATCGAGAGGAGCCTGCTCAAAGTTCAGACTCACGTCATCGCCAATGAACTTAACTGTTTGCTGAGGCTCCGGAAGGCGTACCTGCTGATCGGTACCTCTATAAAGAACAGGTTCGGCCCGAGACTCCGATTGCTTGTCGGCTAACTCCTGCGCTGATACAGCCAGAGGGGATCCGGAAGCAGACTCAGGCGGTGTTACGGGTTCAGGACGCCCCTCTACCGCTCCTGGCTCTCCTAGGAGCACCGTTTCTGAACGCGCCATCTGCTGTAAATCCTGAGACGCACAACCGGTCAGCACAGTACTCAGCACAACACAAAGCGCTGTAAACGATGCCAGTCGTGCCCGGGTCATCTGCGGAGAACTCTCAACTGTATCTTTCATGGTCTACGTTATTCCCAATGATCGTGAGATAAGCGATTACCCACCCAGGGTGAGCTTGCTTTCCGTTTTGTTGTTTTTCTGTGCTGTCTTTGCAGTATTACTAGGGACAGCCGCTTTTGCCGCCTGCGGCGCAGCCCTGACCACATCGCTTGCCGCCTGCTTAGTCTGAGCAGGCGCTGCCTTTTGCGCAGCGACCACCGGCATGGGTGTGAGTCGCCGTACGTCGCGTAAGCCTGCGCTCACAAATACCACTTGATCCAGAGACACAGATTGCAAGCTCCAACCTGCGACCCTGTCACCAATACCGAGACGCATGAGTTTATCTTTATAAATCACTATCGCCTTACCTTGATCCCCGGCCCCAACCGCGCCCGCCACCTGCAGACCCTCGAGGCGCCGCGCGGCTTTACCCGTCGAGCCCGCAACGGGCTGCTGAGCTACCGCATTTGCATTGGGTCGTCGCGACGCCCAAAAAATAGGCCTGGCTTGAAGTTGTAAACTTTGAGGAGCTGTGATCGATCCGGGGGCTCTCGCGTCCATTACCCGCAGGCTATCTCCTGCCGGCGCGACCGCCTTCACCTGCACGTTGCTCGTATGCGCTAGGAACCACCAAACAACCTGCAAACCGATGACCAGAATTAAAGCGAGGACAATTAACTCGAGCCGCCGCTCCGAACGCTGCGGTTCCACCTGTACTGAATAGCGACTACGCGCCATCTCAAGGACGTTCACGGCAACACCCTCAGCACCATCAACTGCATAACAGCGGTAACGGACTGTGAATCACCCGAGTTCTTACGTGCATTCGGGCGCGCTGGAAACGTATCGAGGGACTCGATCAGCAGCTGCGGGCGATATGCAGCAATACCAATCAATGCTGCATCGAGTGCAGTAAGGGAGCCCGCAGTCGTCAGCTTCACTGCCACCTGGTCAAAGTACTCACCCTGACGCACCGGCATGACTTGACTGTTGCTCACGGACATCCCGGCCTCCGACATGATCTGCCTGATGTCGGCCTGTAGCCTTGCGGCCAAGGCCGAAGGATCCTCGTTGGCTGGAAACGCGACTTCCAACAGCCGTCCTTCTGCAAGCTGGCTCTGCTTTGCAAGCTCAGCCTCGTTTTGCAGTAGGCCTTTAAGGCGAGCGACGCGCGGCTCTATGCGCCCGCGATCTCCCGCATACTCTAAACCCACACCAATCAAACCAAACACCGTCTTTAGGTAGAAAAACGCCGGCAAAAGTAGTGTTAAACCAACGAATAGCGCCGTGCGTCGATGAAGACGAATCCAGTTCATGATCCCGGCCCGCCCTCGATTGGGGGTTCAACTTCAATATCGAGGTGAAACTGTTCAAGTCCGGTATTACCCACCGCCGTTATCGCCTGTGGAGCGGTGACACTGGAGAACGCCGGCGTTTGCGCAAGAGTCTGCATGACGACTGCAGCATCGCGGGCTCTGCCACGTACCCGCAGTTCGCGACCACGCATGGCGAAATGCATGATGTGTACTTCGTCCGAAAGGAGCTCCGTAAGCCGGGCGATCTCTATGTGGGGGTTTGGATAGCCGGAGACAAGCTCATTCGCCGCACGAATAGTTTCGTTGGCATCAACCATCGTCGCCCGCATCTCCGAAACCGCCTGAGACTCATTCTGAATCCTGGACTGCATGTACTCAAATCTGTTGAAAGAGATTCTCTGCTGGACGGCAAACACCGCTGCCGACACCAGCACCAAGACCAAAATAGAGCCTACCAGCAAGCCTGCTCGCATCAGACGCCGACGATACAAAGCCTCCCGCTGTCCTTCGCCGAAGCCTTGCAAAGTAACAAACGCGCCATCGGCTTCAGCCCAAAGTTCAGCATTGACCGCATCGGGCAACTGTTCCGCCGCCGCTTGATCACGCTTCCACCGATCAACTGCAGAGTGTGAGGCTATAGCCATAGACACATGAATCAATTGGGCATCACGGCCAGTCTCACGCCAGCCAAACACCGTGTCGTCAGACTTAAAGGGACTGGCAGCAGCAACCTCCATAGATAAGACCGAAGGAAGCTCTGATTCGGCCGCGATGGGAATACTCAAAGAACGACTAAGCACAAGAGCGTCATCAAGCAAATAGGCATCACAAGTCGCGGCACTCTGAGCCACATTCGACTGAGGCAAGCCACCCTGAAAAAGCTGTACCTCATCTCCGGTGTGGAGCTGTACCGGCTCATCTAGGCGTTGGCGAATCGGCGACGTCGTGGAAAATAGCAGCTCACGCCAAGCGGACAGCCATTGCTGCCCGATGTGACGCATATCGATGCCGAAGAGCATCCATTGACTATTTTGCACTGCCACCTTGATACGTTCTCTCTACACCTGTTACCTAAATTGGATACTGAGTGCCGTTACGCTGCCGAGCCACTGCACACCACTTACAAACTGCTTACACGCCACTTACACACTAATTACACACTGTTTACACGTAAACTAAGCAGCCGGGCCGGGCCTACTGACTATTCTCGCGGGCTCCGTTCGGTACACCCGCCATGGCAGCACACCTACAGACGCTGACATCGACACCCACCGGCGACGCAACCAAACCGTGTCACCAATCCTCACAAGGGCATCAATCCGATACCCCGTTGCTCGCGCCGCTCCTGTGCTAATGCCAGCAAAAGCTTGCCCAGTAGCACTAACTCTTTGTACCGGCGTCAGTGTCTGCAGCATTCTCATGCGCTGCTGCGCCTTTGCACCAGGACGACTAAGGCCAACACTTCCGACCGGCACCGCGATGTAGTCTCGTACGCGATCCCAGGTCCGGCGATTTACGCCGGGAACGCTCAACAAGTCCTCAAGCGCCTCCATTCGCACGCCCGCTGCGCCCTTTGGATCCCGGCGCCATTGTACAACAGCGTTCCCTAGAAACTGCGCACGAGACTGGTCTAACGCACCCGATAACTGAAGCGCATTGGCCATCAAAGGCGCGGTTGCGGTATTGATATCCACCAACCATTCCGTCGGCACCGCCACCACATCAACTTGGACCTCACCCAACTGGTAAACCTGCTGGGGTAGGCGAGCTACTCCATCATCGACGTAGAGTCCATCTCGCATATCGGCAAGAAGGAGATTAACCGCCCCGTCTCCCGCCGCTGATGCCTGAGCACGCCCCATGTGCAACTGGGCAAATCGAACATCAGTTCTCGCTGACATCACCACGCCCGCAACCAGCAACGACATTCCCGCGATAAACCAAACCACGACCGCTAAAGCCACGCCGGATTCGCTACGCGAATAGCTGCTCATTGAGCCACTTCCATCACAATGTCCGGCCAATAACGTTCCGCCGACTGCACCCGCAAACGCACCCAACCCGGGGGCCCTCGGTCGTCCCACTCTGACAACCACGCTCCCTCGCGCTCGCGGCGGTAGGCTACGGAAAACTCCTGCACGCCCTCGACTAACGTGCGCGCAGCGGCATTATTCCAATCGTCAATCTGACCTCGGGCGTCCATTTTCTGCCAGCGCAGCACTATATTTGGGTTTTCCCTGGCGACTCTCACCACAAAACTACCGCCGGCACTCTCGCCAAAGAGCATCGTAGTCTTCCAGATTAACTGCGTAGGTGACGACTCAAACACTGTCATTTCCGCACCGCCACCGCCGACGGTCAAACCTCCACTACTACTTCCGACTACAGCGGACTCGAGTGCGTCTCTCAGAAAACTACTAACACTTCTGATTTCATCGTTGCGATCTGTCACTGCATTCAGAGAGCTTTGAGTGGATGCCAAGGTACGCAAACCGGTAACGGTCGCAAGCATCACCAGCGACAAAATGGTGACCGACACCATCATCTCTACCAGTGTAAATCCTTGGCTCTTGGAGGACATTAGCGCTCTGAACCCGCAACAACCGAGTGCAGATTGATCTCACGTTGACGGGTTCCGTCGGGCCAGGAAACGCGAACATCTATACGTTGCAAGCGTCCCCCACCCAGGGCGGAGCCTCGTGGCCTAGCTACCGGAGATGCAGCAACCTGCCAAACGAAACCACCGCTGGTCTCGCCGTTCTTCTGTAAGCCTTCAACGGGCACAACACTGTTGTCCGCAATGAGAGAGCGGCCAAGCTCTACAGCATAGGCATAGCGCTGATCCGCGCGAACATTGCGCGTAGCGCCACCAACCGATTGATAAAGGGCGCCCAAAGCCAGACCAAGAATAGCCACAGCCACGACCATCTCTAACAGAGAAAACCCCTGCTGTAGTCTACCGGGGATCGCTTTCATCCAGGCGCCAACGCAGATTGCTCAACGCGGCCGACCAACCAGTCCACACTAATGCGCGTGCCAGAGCCGTCGGCGCGAGCGATGTCCACACCGCCTCCACTGGCACTGCCGTCAGGATAAAAACGAATGACTCCAATGTTCTCGCGGTTAAGTTCCGCAGCACCGTGGACAGTGATTCTAAGACCTTCAGGGAGGGTATGAGTCCGCTTGCCATACCAAATACGCCGAGTGGAGGGACGGACGTTTACGTCCTGTACTCGCCCGGACGACAGTGCTTGCTCGCGCGCCGATGACAGTAGAGTGACTGCGCTTCGAACGGCCTGCCTGCGCTGCATACCCTCGTAAAAGCGCACACTCGACGGTACCGCAGCCGCCATAATCAAGCCTGCGATCGCGAGTGCCACCAGAAGCTCTACCAGACTAAAACCTCGAGCATCCAACTTGCGATACCCGAGCATTGCCACGGTCTTATTGCCAGTTGCCGACGTCGGCATCTTCGCCATCACCGCCGGGAGAACCGTTCTGACCGTAGCTAAAGATATCTAACTCGCCACGCTCTCCCGGATACTTATATAGGTAGTCCTGCTTCCATGGATCCTGAGGGACATCCCCTTTGAGGTAAGGGCCATTCCAGCCTGCTGCGCCCCCGGGCTTGTTCACTAGAGCCGCTAAACCCTGCGCCGTGTTGGGATAACGACCCACGTCAAGCTTGTACATTTCTAATGCCTGTTCCAAATCACGGATCTGAATGAGCGCGGTTTTAGTCTTAGCGCCACCTAGTTGATTCAATACCTGCGGCCCCACCAAACTCATGAGCAATCCAAGAATCGCGAGCACGACCAGCAACTCCATGAGCGTAAAGCCCGATTGAGCGCGGTTTGTTCTTCGAAATCCTCGTGACACTCTTTTTTCCTTACAGCTCATTGTTGTTTTCCTATCCAATTTCTCTTCAAACGCTTACCGCGTATTTCATATCGATTGTTTTGCAACCATTAGCGCCGCTTTAAGTCGGACGACGTTGCGGTTTACACCGCCAAGTCGTTCACCGAAAGAATGCCCATAAGGATCGCTATGATAATGACGGCTATCACCGCACCCATGGTCAAAATGAGCAAAGGCTCCAGTAAAGTAAGACTGCGTTTCACGCCAGAGTTCACGTGATCGTCAAAAACTTTCGCCAGCTCAAGCATCATTGTGTCCATGGCGCCGGATTCTTCACCGACTCTGGTCATTTGAATCACCATCGGAGTAAACATCTTCGACTCGGCCAGGGCCACGGACATCCGCTGCCCGGCTTTCACGGCGGGCGGTAAACTGCCCAGAGATGCCTTTAAAACCACGTTCTCTACCGTTCCGATTGCGATATCAATGGCTTTTAGCATCGGGACGCCATTACCCAGCAGCGTTCCCAGAGTTCGCGCAAAGCGCGCCATCTCAAACTCAAAGACTATTCCGCCGAACAAAGGGAGAGTGAGCATTCGCGCATGCCAACGCTGCTTTCCAGCATCACTACGCAACCAATTTCGTACTGCAACCACCGTCAGAGCGATAACTATCGCCAATAGCCAGAACCATGCTGTTACGAAATCCGCCGCATTGATCACCACGCGCGTCAGGCTAGGCAGTGAATCCCCCATGTCATTGAAGAGAGTTTCAAACTGGGGCACCACAAAAGCCAGCATTACCACGATGGACAACACGGCTACGACAAACAAAATCGCGGGATAAATCAATGCGGAAACGACGTTGTCCCGCGTTGCCTTAGACTCTTCAAGATGTGCCACGAGCCGATCAAGTACCGCGGACATCTCGCCACTGGCTTCGCCGCTGCGCAACATGCTGAGATAAAAGCGACCAAACAAATCAGAGTAGGGCTCCAACGACGCACTAAGGGCCTTACCGCCTTTCACCGACTTCAAAACATCCGAGAGCAATGCCGTCATAGAAGGTAGAGACGCCATTTCGATAAGCACTTTCAGAGACCTATCCAATGGCAGGCCAGCGCGGAGCAGTACTGCAAGCTCGCTGGTCATGGACAATACATCCTGACGCGAAGGTGGGCGACCGCTGCTTCGACCTACCGCACTACCCGCTTCATCGCTGTTGAGAGAAAGGAGCGTAAGACCGCGAGCACGCAACTGACGAGAGGCCAGTTCCTGGCCGGCAGCCTCCAGGGTGCCATCGACCGTTTTTCCATCGCGCCCTACAGCGCGGTAATAAAAAACCGCCACGGGGCTAGGCCGGCATCGGTTGGATGCGACTTACTTCGGCCGAAGCACCCGCTGGCAGGCTGTCCTCAGCCTCACTTTGATCCTGAGTGACCCGGAGCACTTCCTCTAAAGAACTCTCCCCCGCAACAACTTTTCGAAGGCCATCCTCGTACAGAGTAATCATGCCCTGAGAGCGCGCCGCGGTATGTAACTCGGAGGCATCCGCGCCGGACTGAACCACCCCGCGAATCTCTTCGTCGAGTAAAAACAGCTCATGGATACCCGTTCGTCCAGAGTAACCGCTTTGCAAACAGTGCTCGCAACCCCTAGCTTCGTATACGGTCCGCTGCCCCGGGGGCAAGAAGCGCTTGATACCGCACTGGGCGATTGCAGTGTCGGACAGCTCGACGGGAGCCTTGCAATGGGTGCAAAGCGTACGAATCAGTCTTTGTGCCAAAACGCCATTTACCGATGAGGTAATAAGGTAGCGCTCGATTCCCATGTCTTCTAAACGCGTGATGGCTCCCGCCGCCGTATTGGTGTGGAGCGTCGACAAGACGAGGTGACCCGTAAGGGCGGACTGCACCCCTATCTGGGCGGTTTCACCATCGCGCATCTCACCGATCATGATGATGTCTGGGTCCTGACGCAGAATGGCACGCAGTGCCCTGGCAAAAGACAGCTCTATCTGTGCCTGTACCTGAATCTGATTGACGCCGGCGAGTTGATACTCCACGGGGTCCTCAACGGTAATGATCTTGCGATCCCGTGTTTCCATCGAGGCGAGGGACGCGTAGAGCGTCGTAGTTTTGCCGGAGCCCGTTGGCCCCGTCACCAGAAGCACGCCGTGAGGTCTCGCCAGCAACTGCTGGTAGCGCAGTAAGGTATCTTCGCTAAAACCCATGTCCGGCAGCGACAGCTGGATACTCTCTCTATCGAGCACCCGCATTACGATACTTTCGCCGTGCACCGTTGGGATTGTGGACACACGAAGGTCCAGTTCATGCCCCTTCACCCGCGTCATGATTCGCCCGTCTTGGGGCAAGCGTCGCTCCGCAATGTTCATATGCGAGAGAAGCTTTATACGCGACGCAATCGCAGGAGCAAGGCTCGCAGAAGGAGGATCGGCCATATCCTGCAAAACCCCGTCGACACGGTAGCGTAAGTGCAGACCATCCTCGAAAGGTTCAATGTGGATATCTGATGCAGAGAGATCCAGTGCACGGTGAATCAGCTGATTCACCAATCGAATTACCGGAGCCTCACTGGCTAGGTCTCGAAGGTGCTCAATGAATTCGTCGTCGCTCTGCCCGGCAAATTGATCTAGTCCCTCGTCGTCTTCCTCTTCAGAGCCGCTATCGCTCAGCATTTGCTCAAGAGCACGGGAAATATCGCTGTCTGTCCCGAGCATCAACTTGATAGGGCGATCTACAGCCATGGACAGCGCTTTACTCAGATAGCTATCTTGAGGAACGGCAGCGGCAAAAGATGCTTCTGCGTCGGACAGCGCTACGGGGATGACGTTATTGCTAACCAGAAACTCTCGAGCAAGACCCTCGGGAATCGGCGGAGACTCGGGATAATCGGAGGCGGCAAGCAGCGGTATATCCAACTGCTCACTCAGGGCCTGAGCAACGTCCGCCTCTGACACTAAGCCCAGCTTCACGAGAACACGACCAAAAAGGTCTCCCATTTCAGCCTGTGCCAGCAAACTGCGCTCGACATCGCGTGCAGAGAGCTTGCTCTGTGCGATCAGTATTTCGCCGAGTTTCTTAGTGACCACCGTCTACAAACCCTTTTGCGCGACCGTTAAACCCGACCGTAATGACCGAGAATTCATATCTACGAACAATAGTCCGTCTACATGAGACGTCTCAGTGGCCAGTAAATTCAACACAGTTTATCACAGAGCGGGTATGACTCCGCTCGAAGACAACCGTCGCACAGACTCCGATCAGGCAGAAAACTCATAGTCTTTGAACTGCTCACGCAGTCCAACTTTATGGATTTTGCCAGTAGCGCCATGGGGCAGTTCATCGACAAACTCAACGGCATCGGGCGTCCACCATTTGGCAATCTTGCCGTCAAACCAAGCGAGCATCTCCTCCGCCGTGAGGTCTTGCCCATTCGCGCCTTTCACCACCACCAGCAAAGGGCGCTCGGACCACTTGGGGTGATAGCGGCCGATCACCGCTGCCTCAGCAACCTTGGGGTGATCAGTTGCCGCGTTTTCTACGTCGATAGACGAGATCCACTCACCACCGGACTTGATCACGTCTTTAGTGCGGTCCGTGATTGCCATGTAGCCCGTGGGATCGATAGTCGCGACGTCGCCGGTTTCAAACCAGCCTTCCTCTGAATGAGCACTGGAGTCTTCTCCCAGATCGTAATAATCTGAGCAAATCCACGGGCCGCGAACCTTCAGTGAGCCAAAGGCTTCGCCATCCCAGGGCAGCTCCTTGCCTTCATCATCAACAATCTTCATCTCAACACCAAAGATCGGCTTACCCGCTTTTAGGCGCTGCTTAGCGAAACCCTCTTCGCTGTACTCGGCACGAGAGGCAGTGCACTCGTTCACGGAGCCCAGAGGACTCATCTCGGTCATTCCCCAGCCGACGCGAGTCTCCACACCGTAGCGGTCGAAGTCCTCCATAACGGATAGCGGGCAGGCTGCGCCACCTACAATCACGCGATCCAGGGTTTCCACCGTCATACCCGATTGCTTGAGGTAAGCAAGCAGTCCAAGCCAAACAGTGGGAACACCAGCGGACATGGTGACCCCCTCATCGTTGATAAGCGCGGCGAGAGTCTCACCATCGCCCATCTTGTTACCGGGAAACACCAGCTTCGCTCCCACCATGGGACAAGCGTAAGGCGTGCCCCAGGCATTGACGTGAAACATAGGTACGATGGGCAGTACTGCGTCACGACTCGACAGCCCCATAGCGTCCGGCATTAGCGTGGCATAGGCGTGAAGCATCGTAGATCTATGAGAATACAAAACACCCTTTGGATTACCTGTGGTGCCTGAGGTGTAGCACAGCGCGCAGGCCTCATTCTCATCCAGCCGCGGCCATTCAAAAACATCCGAATGACTATGCACGAGATCTTCGTAGCAGCTGACGTTATCGAGAGTTGTCTCGGGCATGTGTTCTTTAGTCGTGAGTACAACCCACTCCCTCACCTTGGGACATTGTGCCGCCACAGCCTCCACCAGAGGCACGAAGTCTGCATCGACAAACACCACCTGATCTTCGGCGTGATTGATGATGTAGACGATCTGCTCTGGAAACAATCTCGGATTGATGGTGTGACACACATACCCACTGCAGGCAGACGCGTAATAGGTCTCAAAATGGCGATAGTCATTCCATGCGAGGGTCGCGATACGATCACCCCTGGAAAGACCCCACCCTGCTATGCCATTGGCGAGTTGTCTCGTGCGCTTGAACGCATCGTTGTAGGTATATCGATGACGGGGGTTATCGCGAGTAACTGAGACAATTTCCTTGTGGCCATGCACACGCTCGGCGTGAGACATGATTGAAGTAATCGTCAGTGAGGCATCCATCATCAAACCGTTCATTGAGAACTCCTATGAGCAAAGTGTTGTTTTGTTGTTGTTTTGTTTATGTAAGCTTTTTGTCTAAGGTTTCATCTAAGTCGTTACGAGTTGCACTATGGGACCACTAGACCAGACTTTTATTAACAGTCCAAGCAGCGGTCCAAGCCTAAATGACTTGCCACTTTTCCTCATCTCGCGCTGCTAGGCCCTCTCGCTCTAGTTTAATCAAGTGTGCTTCCATAGACAGCTTTGCCCAGGGGTGCAGACTTGGATCTACATCGTCGTACACCTGCTGAACAAGCGCGTCGAGATCGCACAAGCCCAGCGCGCTGAGTCCCTTGATCACTTTAGTTTCTCTCGCAAGACGATGGGCCACCAAACCCTCGATCTCAGCGTGGCTATCGTCAATGACTTCACCATGCCCCGGAGCAATACACGCCACCGGGTACTCGAGCAGCATTTTTAAAGCTGCTATGTAGGCCTGCATATCACCTCCCGGAGGGATGATGACAACCGTGCTGCCATTCATCACGTGATCGCCCGCGAACAACATTCCATCGTCTTCCAGCAAGAAGCAGTAGTGATTGCTGACATGCCCCGGCGTATGAAGCGCGAGCAAAGATAGCTCTTTAGTCTTTAACCGGTATTCATGCTCGAGCCTGACATCAGGAGCAAAGGTCTCGTCTTGGTGATCATCGCCCTCGGGCAATGCGCCAATGACGGTCGCACCCGTAGCCTCCGCTACTGCTTTCCAGGCCGGGGAATGATCAGGATGGGTATGCGTGCACACGATATAACGAATACGCCCCGCTCCCGCAGCCAGGATCGCGTCGATGTGTGACTCAATCGCCGGACCCGGGTCAAGAACAATCACATCCTCCTCACCAAGAAGGTAGGTATTCGTCCCCGGCCCGGTCATAGCACCGGGGTTCGGCGCCACCAGTCGACGGACGCGGGTGCTCAAACGCCAGGGCTTTCCGTGTTCCAGCATGTCAGATCAACTGTGCAATGGGGACCAGAGGATCGACATCGGCTTCGTAGTCCACGCCGTCAACCTCAAAGCCAAAGAGCTGTAAAAACTCCTGCCGGTAGCCCGCAAAATCCGAAAGCTCATGCAGGTTCTCTGTCGCCACCTGCTCCCAAAGCTCGCCTACCGCTGCCTGCACTGCAGGATCCAGCTCTTTGCCATCGGCGCGCAGTCGACCTTCGTCATCAAGCTGGGGGGCCGCTGCGTAGAGCGAGTCGCGAAAGAGGCCATCTACCTGTTCGATACAGCCTTCGTGAGAGCCCTGCGACTTCATTACCTTAAACAGGATCGCCAGATAAATTGGCATCGCAGGTATCGCCGCACTAGCCTGAGTTACCACGGCCTTGAGCACCGAAACTCGAGCGTCACCACCCCTAGCCGCGAGTCGCTCTCGAATGTCCAGCACGCGTCGATCAAGGTCTTTCTTGGCCGCACCAATCGTGCCGTGCCAATAAATATCCCAAGTCAATTTCTCGCCAACATAGGTGTAGGCCGTGGTCTTGGCGCCATCCGCAAGAACCCCCGCCTCATCCAAAGCTTCGATCCAGAACTGCCAATCTTCACCGCCCATGACAGCCACAGTGTTATCGATCTCCTCCTGACTCGCGGGCTCTAGATGAAACTCTTGGATTTCGCCTTTATCGGTGTTGATGCCTTTTTGAGTAGTCGCACTACCGATAGGCTTCAATGTCGAGCTATGAATTTCGCCTGTCTTGGGGTGCTGTCGCCGAGGTGAAGCCAGGCTATACACAACAAGATCTATCTGCCCCATGTGGCTGCGGATTTCTTCGATTGCCCGCTGTTTTACTTCGTCGCTAAAGGCGTCACCGTTGATGCTTTTGGCGTATAGCCCGGCCGCTTCCGCTTCCGCATGAAAAGCCGCTGAGTTATACCAACCCGCAGTGCCTGGCTTACGCTCGGTGCCCTCCTTCTCAAAGAACACACCCAGTGTTTCTGCTCCGCTTCCAAAGGCAGAAACGATCCTCGATGCCAGGCCGTAACCCGTTGAGGAACCGATGACTAGCACGCGCTTCGGCCCGTCTACTACATCACCGTTACCTTGCACATAGGCTATCTGCCGACGAACATTTTCAGCGCAGCCTACCGGGTGAGTTGTCGTACAAAGAAAGCCGCGAACGCGGGGCTTGATGACCATAAAACGCTACCTTTTTTCATCGTATTTCACGATGGATGTTTTGACAGCAACGGAGGCACGAAAGGCCACTCGAAACTGCCTTCAAAGGAGCAGAATTCTAGCACAGGGTTTTCGCCCTAGCGGTGATCTCGTCGGTTGCTTATCCAGACCGTTTGATAAGGCTCAAGAAGCATTTGTTGCTTGTTACAGTCTTCGCCAGAAATGAGATCTGACCAGTCCTGAGCCTCGATGAGGTTAATGTCACTGAGCTGCAGATACTCCGCTTCGTTACTTACATTGGTAATGCAAAAAATGCTCTGACGCCGATCAGAACTCTGGCGCCAAAATCCGAAGAGTGTAGATCCGAGGTGCAAGGTGAACTGTGTCGCATTGGGATGGAATGCCGACTGCTTTTGTCGGATTGCCAGCAGATCCATAATGCCTTGAAACACCTGCGCGTGGTCCGATTGCGCATCGGCAAGCTGTGCCTCCAGTTCATCAAGTTGCCATTGGTGTCGATTGATAGCGCGGTTCTGCCCCGTCGTTTCCAGGCGTTCAAGATCGTTTCTGGTCCCAAGTAGGCTGTGAATGTAGATGCCGGGAATACCCTCCAGACCCAGCATGATCGCGTGGGCGCAAACAAAACGTTGAAGGCCATACTCATCGGCGCCGGCTACCGTACCTTGGAGCGCGTCAATCAGAGCGATGTTGATCTCGTAGGGCTTGTTTTGCCCATTCTCCAATGCTCGATAAGACACATGCCCACCAAAGCGTCGCATAGTACTGATGAGCGTTTGCAGTTCCTCATCAGACAGCAAACCCTCTGCAGGTCGCAAACCAATACCATCGTGGGAGGCAATAAAATTGAAGTAAGCAGTGCCGTGTTGCGGCGGCGGCATACTCATCATCCACTGCTTTAAATAAAAGCAATCTCCGGTCACCAAGGTGTTAACCAGCAGAGGTGGTAGCGAGAAGTTGTATACGCAGTGCGCCTCGTTGCCATTGCCAAAATACGAGAGATTTTCCTGATTAGGGATGTTTGTCTCAGTGATGATCATCGCATCACCGCGGGCGTGTTCGATCAAAGTGCGCAGCAGGCGAACTATCTCGTGGGTCTTCCGCAAATTGAGGGAACTTGTTCCTGGCTTCTTCCAGAGAAACGCAACGGCATCGAGGCGAAAAATTCGCACGCCGTTATCCAGGTAGTGGCGCACGATCTCTACCATGCGCTTGAGCACCTCCGGGTTCCTGAAATTGAGGTCAACCTGATCGTGGCTAAAAGTGCACCAAACGTGCCGCGTCCCATCAACCGCCTCTACCTCGCGCAGAAGTGGCGACGTCCGCGGGCGCACCACCAGGGACAGATCGTCCTTAGGTGAGGCCGTCGCAAAGTAATCCACACCGGGCTCTTTGTTCTGCAAAAAGTTGGCGAACCACTGGCTCTCGCTTGAGCAGTGATTGATCACCAGATCGCCCATGAGGTTGTACTTGGCGCCAATGGCCAGCACATCATCCCATTCACCTAAGGACTCGTTTACCTTCAAGTAGTCGATCACAGAAAAGCCGTCGTCAGAGCTCCAGGGGCAAAACGGTAAGATGTGCACTCCGGTGATGCAGCCATCCGCATAGTGATCAAGCCAGTGCTTTAAGGTCTGAAGCGGCGCCTGGCCTTCTTGCTGAATGCTGTCGCCGTAGGTAATCATCAGGGCATCGCGCTGATCCCAATGATTGAGATAGGGGTTGGGCTGGGGCATATCGTCCTGCAGCCGCATGATCTTGAGGAGGTCCACGGCGAGCGCGTGCATCTCGGAACTCACTTCGCCACCTGCATAGATGACAGATAGCTGTTGTGCTACTCGATAGGCTAGACCGTGGACTTTGTCCCGACCGCCGTCGTGGAAGTCTGGTTGCTCAGCTGGGGGCATACTCCGCGGTGTCCTCTTCCACTGCCTGCAACAGCCGATCACGTACTGTGGGCATTGCGCTACTCACCCGAGACCAGCTCGGAATAAATGGCCTCTCCATGGGCCGATCAAGAAATGCCTCACCGGCCTTCATGATGTTTTCAGCAAAGAGCTCCACCGCTCGCTCCTCACTGTGCAAATCATATTCGAGACCGTTCATCACTGCATCATTGTGATAGGTCTCCACAAAATCCAGTGCTACGCGGTAATAACTCGCCTTTAGAGAGCGGAAACTCTCCGTACTAAAGACCACACCCCTCGTTGCCAATTTTCTGAATAGGGCCTTGCTGATATCGATGGACATACGAGACAGACCCGCCGACGCGTCGTCTGCCGAGAGTTGTTGATGCTTATGATCGTAGGTGTCTGCAATATCCGCCTGACACAGACGATTATTCGCGTAATTTCGATGCATCTCAGACAACACGCCAATCTCGAGCCCCCAGTCACTAGGGATACGTAGATCGTTAAGGACATCGCGGCGGAAGGAGAACTCCCCCGCCAGAGGATAGCGAAAGCTATCCATGTAATTGATGTATTCCATATCGCCCTGAGTCTTTTTTAAGGCTCGCAATAGGGGGGTCACCAGGAGCCGACTCACTCGTCCATTGATCTTACCGTTGGCGACCCGCGCGTAATAACCCTTACAAAACTCGTAGTTAAAATTTGGATTGGCGACGGGATAAATCAATCTGGCGAGTAGCGAACGATCATAAGTCAGCACATCGCAGTCGTGCAGCGCTATAGATTCCACTCGGTTCGCAGCCAAGATATAGCCCATGCAATACCAGACATTACGACCCTTACCAAGCTCTCTCGGAGCGAGATCCATTTCCCGGAGCTCCTCGTCAATAGCCTTCAATCGCGGTCCATCGTTCCAAAGAACCCGATGAGGCTGTGGTAGTCGAGAAAAGAACTTAAGAGCATCTCGATACTGATCTTCCGTCGCCTGATCCAGGCCGATCACGATCTGCTCCAGGTAAGGAACCTTCGCCAAATGATCGACAATACGGGGCAATGCCTCGCCTTCAAGCTCGGAGTATAAAGAAGGCAACAGCAGTCCCATGGGTCTTGCTTTACTAAAGCCAACAAGCTCTGCCTCTAGGTCCTCTAAGGGCCTGTTTGAGAGATTGTGCAGAGTAGTAATGATGCCGTTCTGGTAAAAATCCGCCATGCTTTAAACTTCCTCACGCGACTTATAAAGGCCACGCAACCATTCGCGCACCCCGACTGACCAAGCTTCTGGACCGAACCCTTCCCCGACGATAACGCCGGAATCACGCTCCAACTCCGGCAGAGCACGGTTGTGCGCAGGAATCTGTAAAGCATGGCGGGCTACTTCGAGCATGGGGACATCGTTCTCTCCATCCCCTACAGCTAGATCATAAACAGCCGACGCCCCGGCTGCCAGCGCGTATTCCTGACGAAGCCACAAAAGCGCCTGACCTTTATCACAATCGCCCGACACACTGTAAAAGCGCCCGCCCTTTAACACCCGCGCGCCGGCCGCTTTTATGCCGCTCAAAAAGAGTTCCAGCTGTTCATCACTTCCCCGCCACTGCACAGGCTCGCTGTACTCTCGCTTGTTGGCCAAAGCCGCTTTCTCGAGGCTTAAACCGGTCATCTCGGCAATACCGGCAGTTCCTGCCGTGGCAAAGTCCAAAAAACAGCCCGGCATTTCCTGTCGATATTGGTCTAGGACTGAACTCCAGTGCGCGCGAGATGGTGCAAGCTCGCGCACCCAAAAGCCCTCTCGAAGCTCGGTACCCTCCGGCTGCCTCTGAAAATAGCGCTCGGGAATGTAAATCGCCGCACCGTTCTCCGCAATAAAAGGATGCTCATTTTCCAGCTCATGCCGTAACTCAAGCATCTCGGCGCGGGTTTTACTCGACGCGAGAACAACAGGAATCCGCATCTCTTCAAGCACCTGAAGCACAGGTTTTGCGGGTTCATAACTGTAGTCATCATGGTCCAGAAGGGAGCCGTCGAGATCAGTGACAACTAGATGTACCGTTGAGCTCACCGCGTTTCCTCCAGTCCTTCAGCGCTTACGATTCTACGATCCTCATCTAAATGAAATAACACGTCGGCACGCTCAGGCAGGTCGCGCAAGCATTGTCGTGTATAACGCTCAAAGTACTGTACAAACCGTCTCAACGCCGCATCATCCATGAGGCCTTCCCCTTTACCGCCCACCGCTTCGCGAAGCTTTTGCTCCTGCTCACTGCGCCAACGCAGCACCTGCTCAAATCCTGGAGCCGCCAGCATGACCCAGATATCCAACTCAGCGTAGAGTGACTCGTAGCTCTCTTCGAGCAGCCGATTAGAGTAGCCACGCCAGAGCCCCCTGCCATCCTCATCACGTTCCAGCGCATTACAGGGCTTTTCCAGCGTAACGGGTAACTCGCTGCGAGCACCCAGGCACCAGCCCTCCAGAATGATCACATCCACAGGGGGCTCGAATGTTGACCATGCCGACATTGGAGCCCGGTCATCGATAGACTTATCAAAGCGCGGGACAGCGATTGCGTCGGGGGACGCTTGACTCAGCTCGCTGAGAGTACGGCGCAAGAGACCCACATCGTGGGTACCCGGAACACCGCGCGTTTTAAGCAAAGGATGCACCTTAACCGCCAGATCTTGACGCTCGGCAAGGGTGAGATAAAAGTCATCTAAAGAAAGAGCCGCAGCACTGAGTCCATACTCGTGGGTCAAGCACTCACAAAGGTAGTCGCCCAAGGTGCTCTTACCCGACCCCTGACTGCCGTTTAGAGCAACCTTTAGGGAGGCACCCTGCTTCTGCCTGCGCTCTTCGAGCTGCTTAGCCAGGGGCGAAAAAAACCTGTCGGCAGTATCTAGATAGCTCTCGGGCAGGCGGTGGGTATCAAGGAAGCTCTGCTGCCATGGTTTCACGCTTCTCTATTTACCCCTCTGCGTCGTCATCTATCAAAGAAGGAGTTTACGAATATCTCCAAGAAGTGCACAGAGCTCAGTCAGAAAACGTCCCGCATCGCCGCCATTAACAACGCGGTGATCATAGGAAAGGCCTAGAGGCAGCTGTAGTCGCGGCTGGAAGGCTTGACCGTCCCACACCGGCTGTGTATCTGCCCGACTCACTCCAAGAATCGCAACCTCCGGGGCGTTGACGATTGGCGTAAAGCCACGACCGCCGATGGACCCTAAGCTCGACACAGTGAAGCCACCACCCTGCATATCTGAGGGCTTGAGCTTGCGCTCTCGTGCCTTACCCGCGAGCTCAATAACTTCATCAGCAAGCTCCCAGAGCGTCTTCTGATCCACATCCCGAATAACGGGAACTACCAGGCCTGCAGGTGTATCAACTGCCATGCCGATATGCACATAACGCTTAAATGTAAGCGTGCTGCCCCCATCGCTCAACGACGAATTCAGCTTCTCGTTGTTCTTCAGTGCCACCGCACAGGCTTTAAGCAAGAAAGGTAAAGGTGTTAAACGTGTTCCGCGCTTATCTGCCTCTCCCTTGAGTGACTTTCTAAACGATTCCATCTCTGTGATGTCCGCATCATCGAACTGAGTCACGTGAGGAACATTGAGCCAGCTTCGCTGCATATTGGCAGCGGTGACTTTGTCGATTTTACTGCGCTCCACCACTTCCACTGGCCCAAACGCTGAGAAGTCCACGTCTGGTACAGCTGGGATCCCCGCACCACCGTTGGTAGATTCCTGAGAAGCAAGTGCTTTGCTGACGTAAGAGTGCAGATCTTCTTTAAGGATGCGTCCGCGGGGACCGCTGCTCTTTACGGATTCGAGAGGTACGCCAAACTCTCGAGCGAGGCGTCGAACCGCAGGTCCCGCATACACAGTGTTACCGCTCGACTTGGAGACAGTTTTAGACGTCTCACTGGCAGGCGTCGGCGCACTCGCTGGAGCCGATTTTGCAGCGGGAGCCGATTCTTGGCCCGCCGCTGGCTTAGCTTGAGCGGCTGAATCGCCACTACTTTTGGCTTCGTTTTCACTTTGAGCAGCTGTCACCGCATCAAGGAGCAACAGTACGTCGCCTTCTTTAACTTGCGAGCCTTCTTCTACCTTCAACGCTGTGACAACACCGGTCGCAGGCGACGGAACCTCCATGGACGCCTTATCCGTCTCGAGCACCACGAGTGTGTCGCCTTCTGAAATGCTGTCCCCAACACTCACTGACACTTCAATGAGATCGACCGGCTCATCAGTACCGATATCCGGCACAGGCACCTCTACCGTCTGGCTCGCCGCAGGCGCTGGCTCAGCTTTCTTGGTCTCTCCTACGATGGGTTCGGATGGTTCTGCTGACGCGGGCTCTTTACTCTCGTCGCCACCAGTCGAGCCTTCTGCTCCAGGCGCTTCAGCTTCCGCACCAGCGACTTCGATAACCGCAACAGCGGCGCCCTCAGCAAGCTCATCACCGTCTTTCGCCAGCACCTCAACGACCGTACCAGCGACGGTCGATGGGATTTCCATTGATGCCTTATCAGACTCGAGTACCAGTAGTCCCTGATCAACCTCAACGGTATCGCCTGGGCTTACCAAAACCTCGACGACCTCGGCAGCATCTGAACCGCCGATATCAGGGACTAGGACTGTTTCCTGTGCCACGGACTCTCTCCTCGCTAGACGCGCTATAAAGCGCTGTATTAGCTACTTTTTATATCGTTGTAGGATCTACTTTGTTCGGGTCGATACCCAGCGCATCGCGAGCAGTCGCCACCTCTTCGGCACTGATATCCCCACGAGCGGCAAGAGCATTCAAAGACGCCAGCACCACGAATTCTCGGCTCACTTCAAAGAAGTGTCGTAGCTTTGCGCGGGTGTCGCTGCGTCCAAAGCCATCAGTTCCAAGAACAGAAAGCGGTGCTGGACAAGCGGAGCGGAGCTGCTCTGAGAAGCTCTTCATGTAGTCCGTCGCGATTACCACAGGAGCGTCGCTCCCCAGCAATTGCTCAGTGAAGAACGCGGTACGAGGTTCCTCGCCGGGGTTCAGCATGTTCCAACGCTCAACCTGCTTAATGTCGCGCTGAAGCTCATTAATACTCGGCAGGCTCCACACCTCGGCGTCCACGCCGTAATCGTTGCGGAGCATTTCTGCAGCTGCCTCCACTTCCCGCAAGATAGTGCCCGCGCCACATAGACGTAGACGAGGCGCATCGCCCTCAGCGCTCTTCAAGCGATACATGCCTTTCACGATGCCCGTCTCTACACCCTCAGGCATTGCTGGCTGGGGGTAGTTCTCGTTCATCGTGGTGATGTAGTAAAAGCGATTTTCACGCTCGGAATACATGCGGCGCATGCCATCTTGAATGATGACGGCCAGTTCGTAAGCGTAAGTCGGGTCGTAACTCACACAGTTCGGGATGGTCGATGCCAACAGTAGGCTATGACCGTCCTGATGCTGCAAACCTTCTCCGTTAAGCGTCGTGCGACCGGACGTCGCTCCCATAAGGAAGCCCCGAGCCTGACTATCGCCCGCTGCCCACAGCAGGTCTCCGATACGCTGAAAACCGAACATGGAGTAAAAGATGTAGAACGGCACCATCGGGAAATTGCTGGTGCTGTAGGACGTGGCCGCCGCTAACCAAGCTGATCCGGCACCCGCCTCGTTAATTCCTTCCTCCAGAATTTGACCTTTGATGTCTTCCTTGTAGAACATGATCTGATCGGAATCATGCGGGGTGTAACGCTGCCCCACAGAGGAGTAAATACCCAACTGTCGGAACATACCTTCCATACCGAAGGTTCGTGCCTCGTCCGGCACAATCGGTACAACACGATGGCCAATGGCTTTGTCTTTGGCGAGGGCCGATAGGATTCGCACAAACGCCATGGTCGTCGATACCTGACGCTCGCCGCTACTCTTTGTCTGCGCCGAGAAAGCGTCCAGACCCGGTACCGGAAGCACCTGAGCCTCACTCCGCCGCGCGGGGATACATCCACCAAGCTTACGACGCTGCTCGCGCATGTAGCGCATTTCCGGGCTGTTCTCGTCGGGCTTGTAGTAAGGCACCGACGCTAAATCCTCATCATCGATGGGAATCGCGAAACGATCGCGGAACGCCCGCAGGGATTCCATATTCAGCTTCTTGAGAGAGTGAGTTTCGTTACTTGCCTCGCCCGCTTCGCCGGTGCCATAGCCTTTCACGGTCATAGCGAGAATCACGGTGGGCTGGTCGAACTGCTCGGCAGCTTTAGCATAGGCCGCATAAACTTTGTAAGGGTCGTGTCCACCGCGGTTGAGATACATGATGTCGTCGTCTGATAAATCTTTTACAAGATCCAGAGACTCGGGATACTTCCCGAAGAAATGCTCGCGGGTATAGGCGCCGCCGTTGTATTTATAATTCTGGAGCTCACCGTCACAGACTTCGTCCATGCGCTTTTGCAGCATGCCCGACTCGTCACGCTCCAAGAGCGGATCCCATTTGCGCCCCCAGATCACCTTTAGGCAATCCCAGCCGGCACCACGAAACACGCCTTCAAGTTCTTGAATGATTTTGCCGTTGCCGCGTACTGGGCCATCAAGACGCTGCAAATTACAGTTCACTACGAAAATGAGGTTACCGAGCTTCTCTCGACCCGCGAGGGAAATAGCGCCTAGTGACTCGGGCTCGTCACACTCCCCGTCGCCCATAAAGCACCAGACGTTACGATCCTTCTGGTCCAGGAGGCCGCGATCGGCCTGATACTTCATTACCCGTGCTTGATAGATCGCCTGAATGGGGCCGAGGCCCATGGACACCGTAGGAAATTGCCAGTAGTCAGGCATGAGCCAAGGATGGGGGTAAGACGATAGTCCCTTGCCATCAACTTCGCGACGGAAGTTGTCCAGTTGGTCTTCATCTAGGCGCCCTTCGAGGTAAGAGCGAGCGTACATGCCCGGAGCGCTGTGGCCTTGGTAAAAGACCAAGTCGCCCGGATGGCCGTCCTCCGTACCGCGGAAAAAATAGTTACAGCCCACGTCGTACAGTGTCGCCGATGATGAAAAGCTGCTGATGTGCCCGCCAAGGCCGTCGTCGTTGTCATTCGCGCGCATAACCATGGCCAACGCGTTCCAACGGATCAGGGAGCGAATACGACGCTCCATAAACAAGTCGCCGGGCATCGGCTTCTCGTCTTCGGGACTGATGGTGTTTCTAAACGGTGTAGTAATCGACGGGGGAAGGGGAACACCCGTATCGACGGCGTGCTTCGCCAATTGGATCATGAGATAGCGAGCCCGGCTATCGCCGCCCTCTCGTACCACACTGTCTAGAGCGTCAAGCCATTCCCGGGTTTCGATGGGGTCGTTGTCGTCGATCATTGTCTAATGTCCCGCCCGCACTAGCTTAAGGAATCGCCCTGGCAGGCCCACCTTAGCAGCACTAGTTAGTTCTTTATTAGAATTTACTCGAGTAAAAAGACTGACTCGAGCGCGTCGCGGACGATCATACGGTGTCAAAATTTTGTACACAAGTCCTACATGGCTCCATAAAAGTTTCATTATGGAACCAATTAAACTAATACCGCTTACATTGATATGCGGCTCAAAGGGCGGATTTACAGTAAATAAGCCTTCTGCGCAGCGGCAAAAATCTTAAGGGCTGGACCGCGGAGTTACCCCAGTTAAGCGAGAGGTAACTCCACCAGACAACTCACCATACGGCTCACAACACTGCTCACTTCACTGCTCACTTCACTACAACGGTGCAAGATCGATAATCAGAGTCTCACGACCTTCGCGGAGCGCTTCGGGGCTCTCGAACACCTCAGCCCCGTCTTTTGACGGGAGGCCTTTTGCACCCGGTGTCAACGCCAGCAATGAACGACGGTCTTCGAGAAACATTCGCCGATATGCCTGTTGCCAGTCCGCGTAACTGATCGATTCGATTGCCGCAGCCATTTGCTGAGGGCTATCGAAGTCCCACTCCCGCGTTGCAAGCGACTGCCAATAAAACTCTGCGCGCTGGCCAAGATTCTCCTGTGGCTTGAGCGTTGCATTGATCAAAGCCTGTCGATGACGATCAAACTGCTCTTCGGTGATGTCCTTCGCAGTATCCAACAAAAACTGCTGCATCGCGCCGTAAACGTGCTCCGCGGAATGCGAAGGCGATTGAATCAACAACATAAGTGCTGGAACGTCATATTGCGGCCAAGCAAAGCTCGATACGATGTAGCCCAACTGCTGTTCTGTGCGAAGTTGCTGGAAAAATCCTGACTCGGTGATCTGCGCCGTGAGCGACACCATCGCGCGATCCCGCCAGGTTTGTCCTTCGCCCTGAAGATACCAAGCTACCACGGCGTCATTGTGTTGGATCTGGGCACGAAGCTCTAAATCGTCACCCTCCGCGATACGCAAAACCTCCGGCGCCAGTGCAGGCGCACCCGCGCCGGTTTGCAGTAACACATCGAGGGTTTCCGACATCGTTTGAACATCGCTTCGGACGTAATTTCCGTACAACAATCCCTCAATTTTGACGGACTCCCAGAATTCATCCCGATAGGCATCTAGCGCTTCCACATCCAATTTTTCCAGAGCGGCAATAAGGTCTTCCTCGTCGTAGGATCCAGTACTCAAAGCTCGACGGAGGTCATCAATGAGCTGCGAAGTCGGACGTCGCGCCACCGTGTTCTGCAATCCCAGAACCAAGCTCCGACGAATCCGCTCGAAGCGTGCCGGGTCAAACTCTTGCTCCCAAATTTTTGTGAGCAGTTCTTCGACCAGGGCGAATTGTTTTTCGTTATAGCCACTCACACGCATGCTGATCCCCTGCCCATGGCTATAAAAATTAAAGCCCACTCCCGCAAGAAGTGTTGGGTAGGTATATTCGCGCACCGCATCATTCACCATGCGTGTGTAGAGTGCAGAAGCCGCTTTTTGCTCGGCTGATGCCGCCACCAAGGGAGAGCGGAAGCTCACATACATAGCACCTTTCGGCACGCGAAAATCTTCGCCTTGCCTGAACCATAACCGCTTGCGCGGCTCGTCTATCAACAACTCGGGCTGCGCGGGATTGTCATCCGCGATCGCAACTAGCTCAACATTTTCCGCAATGAAGGGGTTAGCCGCGGGAAAGTGCAGGCCATCAACATCACCTGCCTTCCAGCGAGACAGCATAAGTGCCTCGGGACCGAGCGTACTGTAGGGAACACCATAGTAAGGCGAGATTCGGTCGGTGCTGACTTCCGGAGCTGTTAGCACCACCTGTGCCATATCTGGATTTAAGGCTCCAATCGCGCCTTTTATCATCGACGCGTTAAAGTCGGTCATCAGATAAGGCCCTTGAAGTACATCATCGGGCTCGTAGTAATGCATGGCATTGCTCAGGCGACTCACGTAGCCCATGGGCTCGGAGGACTCTCGGAAACGGAAGCCCAAGGCGGCCACAGCTGCCTGCTCTTGATATAGCCACTCCATAGGGTCTTGTGAGCGAAGCAGCTCAAGGTATGCAAACACTCCCTGCAGTACGCGCTCGTACTCGGCAACCCCTTGTTCTGTAAGGCTGATGGTGAGCGACAAAAGTACGCCACCCCGCCAGCTCAAACCCGTACCCGATGACAGGCCATCAGCCAAACCCTCCCGCTTGAGCATGGAGAGGAGACTCCCCTCGCCCTCATGCCCAAGAAGATTGGACACATAGGTCATGGGCTTTACCCTGTAGTCGGCGCGGTAATCAGGAGTTTGAAAATTCACTTCGAGCTGACGCAGGGTCCCCTGAGGCTTGACTTTGACCAGCATGGGAAGCTTTGCGTCGACAAACAGTGGCTCATTTATCTGCTCTAACTCCACACCGCGATTGGGCACAGCAGAAAACATCTCCGTCGCCATATCCTCAAGCGTATCCAATGGCTCACGCCCCAGAATCACCAAGCGCATAACGTCCGCTGAATAGTGCTTATCGTAGAATTTCAGCAAGTCTTCGCGAACACTCGCATCAGGTCGATCGGCCAAGCTCTCCAGGCTGCCCACGGCGAACTGGCTGAAGGGGTGTGAGGGATTCATTGATTGCTGAAGCACATCCAGACCACGGCGAGAATCGCTCTTCAGGCCCATTTGATACTCAGCCTCTACCGCATTTCTCTCGCGCTCCACATAGGCCGCATCAAAATTCGGGGATACAAAGAACTGAGCGAAACGATCGAGGGCGCCCGGAAGATGCTCTGCATCAATATCAAAAAAGTAGTTGGTGTGCTCAAAGCTGGTGTAGGCGTTTCTGCTACCGCCATGCTCGGTCACGTACTGCTCATACTCCGCCGCATCGGGGTACTTCTCGGTGCCCAAAAACAGCATGTGCTCAAGAAAGTGCGCCAATCCACCCCGCCCTGCGGGGTTATCCCCGTGGCCAACCTGCACGTCGAGCGACGCCGCGGCCTTAGGTGTGTCGGGGTTAGACACGAGGAGCGTTTCCAGACCGTTGTCCAAGGTGATCAAGCGGTAGGCAAAGCGATCGTTGGGGCTTTGGACTGGGCTATTCGATGGTGAAGAGGGCTCAGGACTTGCGCAGGCAACCAAAAGGCCAAATAGCGCAGACAGACTTCCCTGCACCGCACGCTTTGCGGTGATACGGATTTGCATAGTGTTACTCCGCAGAGTCAGTTATGGGTTTGGGTGAAGAGTCAGTTAGAGGATTAGATAATGAATCAGTTAAAGCGACGGTTTCGCGTTTTGGCCAGGCGTTAATAACAGCCTTTATCAGGGTGGCTAGTGGTATGGCAAAGAACACACCCCACAAACCCCAAATACCGCCAAAAAACAGCACCGCCACAATAATCGCAACAGGGTGAAGATTAACGGCTTCAGAAAACAATAAGGGCACCAACACGTTACCGTCTAACATTTGTATAACAAGATAGACCGCAAGGACCCAATAAAATTCCGATGTGAAGCCCCATTGAAACAACGCCACCGCCGCAATAGGTACGGTAACGATGAAGGCACCGATATAGGGAATGATTACCGACAAGCCAACCAGCAGCCCAAGAAGCGCGGCATAGCGCAGCCCTAGCCCGGTAAAGCACACGTAACTCGCGGCGCCCACGATGATAATCTCTACCATCTTGCCACGCGCATAGTTCGAGAACTGCACGTTCATTTCGTCCCAGATACGATTCAACAATGGGCGCTTCTCAGGCAAAAAGGCCGCAACCCATCGGGTAATCTGTGTCCGATCCTTAAGCAGGAAGAACACAATGATTGGCACGAGCACCACATAGACCAACAGGGTCATAAACCCCGGAATCCGCGCCAGCGTCATCGTCACGACTTTCTGACCGAACCCCGCTATCTCCCCCTGAATACCTGCAAGAAGCTGGTCGATCTGTGTCTGGCTAAACACATCTGGATAGCGACCCGGGAGCACTTCCAAAAGATCGCGCCCTTGATCGACCATCCGAGGCACTTCTGTGATCAGGCCGATAGACTGTCTCCATACCAGCGGCAACAAGCCCAACAGGACTGCGAAAAATGCGCCCATGAACACCATAAATGCCAGAAAAAAGCCTAACCAGGGAGGTAACCCCAGTCGGCAGAGCAGGTTTACAACGCCCTGCACCAAGTAAGCCAGAACAATGGACGCCAGTAACGGTGCGAGGATGTCACCGATGGTGGCCAGCAACACCAATGACAGGAGAATGAGTACGAGCAGGAGTACCGACTCTTCTTCGAAGAGATAGCGCTGGTACCACTTATTAAGAATTTCCAGCATATTCAGTTTTTACGCAGCAGAAAGTGAAATTCATCGTCCACAGTGAGGGATTCCAGCACCTCGTGCCCGCTTTGCTTTGCGAACACTTCAAAATCCCGTTGTGAACCCGCATCCGTCGACATCAAAAACAGTGTTTGCCCCTCGTCCAGACCGTTAAGGCCACGTTTCGCCATTAAAAGAGGCATGGGGCAGCGATGCCCCCGGGCATCTACCTGTGCATCCGCATCATGACCTATTCCCGAATGAGATGCTTGTTCGCTGCTCAAAGAAAAGTTTCCTGTGTAAAATAGTAGTGGAGCCTGTGTGCCAGAAAATGAAGCACTTTATTAAGAACTTCTACGCCGGAGTATCGTCCAAAGGTTTAATTCACCCGCGGCAAATCGACGACAAGCTGGCTCGCGTAGAATACTGCATGCTGATGATCGCCACCAAGCCAATGCGCGGCCTACTGGATCCGCAATTCTGGAACCGAATCCTCCTTGTTTGGATTTCGGCCGCTCTGCTGTGCGTCACAAACCCTGCAAACGCGCAGCGCACGGAAAAACTAAAAATCCCCAACCTCGGTGAATCCAGCACCAGCCTATTCTCTGCGGAGTACGAGTACCAACTGGGACGGGCATGGCTACGCGTTTTTCGCAGTCAGGTGGCAACCGTCAACGATCCCCTACTGTTCAGCTACCTCGAAGACCTGATTTTTAAACTCGCCGCCGAGAGCGAGCTAGAGGACCGCCGCCTGGAGCTCGTGGTCGTAGACAATTCCGCCATCAACGCTTTTGCCGTTCCCGGCGGCGTCATCGGGATTCACAATGGCTTGCTTCTGCACGCTCAGACCGAAGACGAACTCGCCACGGTAATAGCACACGAAATCGCTCACCTGAGCCAACGACATTTCTCCCGTCGTGTCGAGTTCGCAAAAACCCAGCAGCCCATCACTTTGGCCGCCATGCTCGCCGGCTTCGTCCTCATGGCAACCGCTGGAGGGGACGCTGGCATGGCAGCACTTGCGGCTGCTCAGGCCGCAGCGCAAGACTCGGCGCTGCGATATTCACGCAGCAACGAAGCAGAGGCGGATCGCGTCGCTATGCAGACCATGGTTAACGCTGGAATGGATCCTCATGCCGCCTCATCAATGTTCGATCGCATGATGCAGGCTTCCCGCTATGCCACTGGCAGTCGAATTCCTGAGTTTCTGCGCACTCATCCTCTGTCAGAAAATCGTATTGCGGATACGCGAAACCGAGCTCGACAGTATCCAAAGAAAATCCGGCCGGCAAAGCTCGATTATCAATTGATGCGTGCTCGCGTCGTCAACCAACTCTCTGATACCCCAGAGGAAGCTGCCGCCAAATTTAGAAAGGAGCTCGAAGGCTCCCCTCGCTCAACCGCCGCCGCCCGTTATGGGCTTGTTCTGGCCTTGACTGATGCAGGTCGCGGTGATGAGGCTGCCTTGGAATTGGATTCGTTGTGGGCAGCAGACCCTGATCGACTCGAGTACATCATTGCGGATGCGCGCATTGACATGGCAAAAAACGAACCCCATCGCGCCGCAGAGAAGCTGGCAAAAAGGCTAAAGCTGAATCCGCGCAATCATCCGCTGACGATGACCTATGCAGAAGCACTTATGCAGGACCAGCAGGCGCACATCGCCGAACAGGTGCTACTCGAGCAGAGCAAGCGCAAGGCCAACGACCCCTATCTTTGGTACTTACTCGCCGAGGTACAGGGACTTTCGGGCAATATCATTGGGCTCCATCAGGCCCGAGCCGAATACTTTATTCTCAACGGTATTCTTGATCAGGCGGAAAAACAGCTCCGCTACGCGCTGGATCTTGTTCGCAACGACTACACCACCAGCGCCAAAATTAATCAGCGGCTTAACGACGTTGCAGAAATGAAAGAAATGCTGGAGTCCTGAGGAAGGAATCCCTAAGCAAAGCTATCGTCGAGAGGCTTCACGACTCGCGGAGAACTCAAGCATCCGCTGCAACGGCAGCATCGCTCGCTCTCCCAGCTCTGCGTCGACAAAGATCTCGTTGTTGTCCCGCTCAAACACCTTAGCGAGAGACTCCAGTTCATTCATTGCCATCCAGGGGCAGTTCGCACAGCTGCGACAGGTGGCCCCATTGCCGGCGGTCGGAGCAATAATGAACTGCTTATCCGGCGCCTGTTGCTGAAGCTTATAGAAAATCCCTTGATCCGTAGCGACGATAAATTGCGGGTTATCCATCTCCCTAGCGGCGTTAATAATCTGCGTGGTGGAACCCACACGATCAGCCATTTCTACAACGCTTTGCGGAGACTCCGGATGTACGAGTACCGCAGCGTCCGGGTAGACACGCTTCAGGTCTTCGAGGGCTCGGGCCTTGAACTCTTCGTGGACAATACATGCGCCATCCCACATCACGATGTCAGCGCCGGTCTCTCGTCGAACGTAGTCGCCCAGGTGTCGATCCGGCGCCCAAAGGATCCTCTCGCCTCTCGCATTCAGGTGCTCTGCAACATCCAGAGCGATACTTGAGGTCACCACCCAATCAGCGCGGGCTTTCACTGCCGCTGAGGTGTTTGCGTAAACCACCACTTGACGGTCCGGGTGCTCATCGCAGAAAGCTGAGAACTCGTCCGCAGGGCAACCCAGGTCCAGGGAACAGGTAGCCTCAAGGGTTGGCATAAGCACGCGCTTATGTGGAGTGAGGATCTTCGCAGTCTCCCCCATAAAGCGCACACCAGCGACGATGAGCGTCTCGGCAGGATGATCATGGCCAAAACGTGCCATTTCGAGAGAGTCAGACACACAGCCGCCCGTCTCTTCTGCCAGCGCCTGAATCTCGGGTGCCGTGTAGTAATGCGCAACAATTACCGCGTTGTGGGCGCTGAGTTGCTCCTTGATACGCTCAACAAGTACGCGCTTTTGCTCCGGAGACAACTGCTCTGAAGCATCTTTATCAAGGTGATGTTGGACCTGCTCGCGAATCGCTTGCAGACGATCGGAGGCGATAGTCATGCTTAACCTATGAGGATATCAATCAAAAAATAGTAGCACAGAGCCGCAAGATTCGTCGTCTCTGCCCTTTCGGAATGCTGGGCATTAGCACGGCACAATGATAGCCTTTCACATCTTCCATAACGATCCAATTTTATGTCCAACGAGGTTACCCAGCCGGGGCAACGCGCAAAAATTCTCGTCGCGGATGACGACATGAATGTGCGATTGTTAAGCCGTCAGTGCCTGGAATCCGAAGGTATGATTGTGGTCGAAGCCGCTGACGGCCATGAAGCGCTGGACGCGTTTGTCCGCGAGCGTCCTGATCTGGTTTTTCTCGATGTAGAAATGCCGGGCATGACGGGCTTAGAGGTATGTAGCCGTATTAGGGCCATGCCCCAGGGCGAAAGCGTTCCTATCATGATCGTGACGGGTTCGGACGATCGAAAATCCATCGATGATGGTTTTGATGCGGGCGCCACCCAGTACAAAACCAAACCGGTCAACTGGTCGCTACTAGGGCGGGATGTTCAATACATGCTGCGGGCCAGCAATGCGTTTAACTCCCTGAAACGGCAAGAAGATCGTCTGCGCTACCTAGCGTACTTCGACCCCCTGACCAGTCTGCCCAACCGCAGAAGCTTCAACGAACAGCTCAACCGCATTCTTAAGCGATCTCAGCGTCTGAATACCTATTCTGCGCTGCTGTTTATAGATTTGGACAACTTTAAGCGCATTAACGACTCCATCGGGCACGGTCGCGGGGATCGCCTACTCGTTGAGATCTCAAAGCGGCTGATTAATGAGCTTAGAGAAGATGATGCGATCAGCTACTACACCGAGGCGAGTGCAGAAGACGAGCAAGAGCACGACGGCAACACGGAAATCGCCCGCTTAGGTGGCGATGAATTCACAGTGGTACTGGCGGATGTTCAGCATACCGATGACGTAGAACGAATAGCGCGCCGGATTATGCAATCCCTCTCAGAGCCGATTCCATTGCAAACTCACAACCCGGTCGTGACACCAAGCATTGGTATTGCCATGTATCCTCAGGACGGAGAAGACGCCGATAGCCTGGTGCGAAACGCCGATACGGCTATGTACGCCGCCAAAGCAGATGGCCGCGCGTGCTTCCGCTTTTACAACGAAGAAATGAACGCTCGGTCCGTAGAGCACCTCAAGCTTGAGGAAGATCTCCGTGAAGCTATGCGAAGTAATCAACTCGAGCTTCGCTATCAGCCGCAAGTAGAAACCGTGACAGGTGCGGTGGTCAGCCTTGAAGCGCTAGTGCGGTGGAAGCATCCCGAGCGCGGAATGATCTCTCCTGGCGATTTTATACCGGTAGCAGAAAGTACCGGCCAGATTATTGAACTGGGCGAGTGGGTACTGAAAGAAGTCGCCCGGCATTGTGTTTACTGGGACTCTATCGGACTTGCTAGCTTTCGAGTCTGCGTAAACATCTCGCCACTGCAGTTCAACCAGCCGGACCTGCTGCATTACGTGAAAGGCTTCCTATCCCGCTCTGGCCTGGACCCGGAGCGTCTGGAACTGGAACTCACGGAAAGCGCCATCATGACCGATGGTGAGAGCAATATCCTAAAGCTGTCGCAGTTAAAGTCTCTGGGGCTGGATCTTGCGGTTGATGACTTTGGAACCGGCTATTCGTCACTCAGCTATTTACGACGATTCCCCATTAACACGCTGAAGATTGATCAGAGCTTTGTTGCAGATATGAACAGCGCCGACGGCGCCGCCATCGTCGATGCAATTATCGCGCTGGCGAAGACCTTGAATATGCGCTCCATCGCAGAGGGCATCGAAACCGAAGAGCAGCTGGCCTATCTAGCCAAGCGCGGCGTCGACCTCATGCAGGGGTTCTACTTTGCGCGCCCCCTCTACCCCGAAGACGTCCCCAACGCCATCGTTCAGGATTATTCCGAGATAATTCAGCGGGTACGGGATTCGCAGGGATAGCACCGATGCGCCGATGCTTCCCCCGGAGCAGCTCCAAGTCCCTCTACGTCGTAGTCCCTTTGATCGCGTCGATGAGCCTCGGGGCTTTCGGAGAAACAGTAGATAACAGCAGCGACTTGCTGGTGATGCTGCAGGGATCCGACCTCGATAGCTTCATTCACAGCATCAATGAGCACGGCGCGGTTATTACCCACCATTTACCCATCATCAACGCGATTGGCGCGCGGATGAACGCAAAACAGCTCGCAGCTATCAAAAGAGACACCCCAAATATTGAGAGAGTTATAGATGATCTTGCGTGGGAACCAGAACCCGAGGCTCCGGATTTAGGGCTCTGCCCGCTCAGATCCTCAATCGAACTTCAATGGAGTGACAATACCGCGACGTGGCGGCTTTTTAACAAGTCAGACGAACCCCTAACAATCGCACAGGGAAGTATGGCTTGGCCGGAGGAATTGGGTGAGCTGAAGTCTGCGAGCTGGAACTCAAGCTCTCTCAACCTCGCTCCGGCCAACGCGCTCGACATTAACGACAACCCAGACAAAACACGAGATGTCGTGTGGCGCCATCAACAACCACTAACTATTGAAGGCGAGCAGTCAGCGCGGGTGAATTTTAGATTTGCGAGCGCCCCCGGTAACGAAGCAGCACTGCAGAGCCAGCTGACGTTGCAGGCTCGCGTTGATGAAGACTGCATCGCCGAGTTGGTGCCCAGCTACTCGGCGCCCTCGCAAGACACTTACTACCCAACGGTGAGCGGCGCGGCATTACTGCACAGCCACGGCATTACCGGAAAGGGCATCACGGTCGCAGTACTGGATTCGGGGCTCTGGGAAGCAAACACGGAACTCAGCTTAGACACCCAGGGCCAGGAACGGGTGATAGCACGCTACGACGCTATTGCAGGGGCAGAGGTTGATTCTGCTTTTGATGAAAGCGGCCATGGCACGCATATGACGAGCGTGCTGGCCCGAAGTGGTCAAGTTACCCGACCCGGTACGTCACTACCAAGTTATCGAGGAATAGCGCCCGATGTAAAACTGGCGGTGGTCAAGGCCTTTGGAGAGTCGGGCAAAGCCGGGTTTCTGGACATTGTCAGAGGTGTGCAGTGGATCGTGGACAATCAGGAACGCTTGAACATCCGCGTCCTTAATCTGTCATTTGCAGCAAGGCCCAGGTGGCCCTATTGGGACGACCCGGTCAATCAGGCTCTGATGCAAGCTTGGCGAGCGGGGATATTCATTGCGGCTGCGGGAGGCAATGAAGGCCCCGAGCCGATGACCGTGGGCTCTCCTGGCAACCTGCCTTATTTGCTCACAGTGGGCGCAGTGACTGATTCATGGACCGAGGAGGATCGGAACGATGACTTTGTTCCTGACTTCTCTTCAAGGGGCCCTACGCCCATGGGGCATATCAAACCCGACCTTGTCGCCATGGGCGGACACATTTCTGGGATCATGCGACCGGGCTCAACTCTGAGCGAACAACTTCCTGAGTTCCGTTTGCAAAGTGGCGAGTTTGTAATGACGGGTACATCTCAAGCCACGGCGTTAGTTTCGGGGCTTGTAGCACTGATGCTGCAGATAGAACCCGACCTTGGGAATGACGAACTAAAGTGCATGCTAGTAACAAGCGCCGAGCCCGCCATCGAGAAAGACGGCCGGTATGCCTATTCCCCGTTTACCCAAGGCAAGGGAATGATCAACATCCAAAGAGCGCTTACCGTGGGTGTTAAGCATTGCCAACAGGCGTCTCTCGATATTGAAGCAGACATCGCCAACGAGCAGCACTTTCAGGGCCCCGCGATATTCTCTGAGCACACAGCGCCCTATCTTCCAGGACAGTCCGATGTCATTAGCGAGCGCATCAGCGAAAAGGGGCTGTCCGAGTCACGTCGCTGGGGCGTTGGCGCGCACCTGCAGCGCTTGACGGAAGAACCAAGTGCAGAACCCACAAACTGGTTAGAGATCTACAACGCTGAGCAGCGCCGAATCAAAGCCCTAGCTACCGAAGACCAGTAAGTCGGGATACCCCAAACGGGGCACGCCCACACCTCCCTTAAAACAGCTCACACGCCTAAGTTACGCATTGAGGACGTCGGAGACAGCTCCGACCTCACCGGAAATAGGTTCCGGGAATCAAATTTTTAACTACGAAGGCAGGCGTGGTGATATGAAAAACGGCAGATTATTGATGGCAGCGGCCCTCGGGACAGTTGTTTCCCTCAGCTCGTTGCAAGCACAAGCTAACGAAGAAAACTCTAGCGTGAAAAGCAGCATAGCGAAGGAAATGCTATACGGCGAAGTGGAGCGTTCGGGGTACAAGTGGAGCTCCGCTCCGACCGCAGCGAGCAATGGCGAGCTATCGAGTAATCAAGACGCTAAGAACGCTCGTGAGTGGGGAATCAACGCAGCCGACTCGTCACCCTATCAAGCGGAAGGAATCGCAGCGGTCGAGCAAACTTCGTACAAGTGGGGTATTCGATCCACTGCTGACCAGAGCTCCTACAAGTGGGGTATTCGATCCACTGCTGATCAGAGCTCCTACAAGTGGGGTATTCGATCCACTGCTGACCAGAGCTCCTACAAGTGGGGTATTCGATCCACTGCTGACCAGAGCTCCTACAAATGGGGCATTCGATCCACTGCTGACCAGAGCTCCTACAAGTGGGGTATTCGATCCACTGCTGACCAGAGCTCCTACAAGTGGGGTATTCGATCCACTGCTGACCAGAGCTCCTACAAGTGGGGTATTCGATCCACTGCTGGCCAGAGCTCCTACAAGTGGGGTATTCGATCCACTGCTGGCCAGAGCTCCTACAAGTGGGGTATTCGATCCACTGCTGACCAGAGCTCCTACAAGTGGGGCATTCGTTAAGCCCTAAAACACTGTAAGCACTCCTGCCGGGGGTCGGGGCGATTCGTCGCTCCGGCCCCTTTTTATATCATAAACAAACCAGCTCACGACTAAAGAGAAGGTTCATTCCAACTAGCGATTGGCATACTGTTTAATTAGACTCAGGGAACAATCCTGAGGTGTAAACGTAATGCGGCAATTTTGGTTGCGACTGCTATTGATGAGTGCGTGCAGCACCACCGTCACCGCTGCTATTGATCGCGAGAACTCTTACGATTTTCGCGAAACGCCAATAACAGACCAGCTTAAATCCACAACCGTCCAATCTTTACACGTCAGTCAATTAGGCGAGCTTTGGATTGGCACACAGGAAGGATTGCACGCATACACTGGAACCGGGCTTAGAATTTACTCAACAGACGCATCGGTGCCCGATAGTATCTCTAGCGGTTACGTAACCGCCATCACCGAAAAGAGTAACGGACTTATGCTGTTCGGAACTCGCAACGGGGTCAACGTTTTCAACAGAGCTAGTGGCGGATTCTACGAAATAGTACTACCAGCAGAGCTTGCGTCTACACGAAGACATTCTCCGGCAGCATTTTCTCTGTTCACGGATTCCGAAGATCGAGTATGGGTTGGTCATGACGGGGCCATTAGCATAATCGATCAGAATAATGAGCTATCCACAATAGTCGACGGAAGTTCAACTCTAGTAGATATCGGACTGGTTAACGGATTTGCGGAAAACGCAGACGGCGTTTGGGCCATCACTTCTGAGGCTGGACTGCTCAGTATCGCGCCCTCGGGAAAGATTAACCGGCGGGTTTCGAAGTTCACCCTGTTTGAAGATGCCGGCGCCACAGTTCAACCCAACGGCGTTTTTGTGGACAGTAGCGGACTGTTGTGGGTTTGGTCGATAGAGCATGGAATAAGAGTAATTGACCCCTCCTCGTTAAACACAGTTGCGCGCTTACTAGCCGATGACGAAAACAACGGCCGGATAAGAGACATAATCGAGGAGTCACCAGGTGTATTTTGGATAGCCACTGGCAGTGGGTTGATGGCATACGATTCAACCAATGGCAAAGTTCAGGAGATAACGGGCGAATCTGGTGACTTCTCAGCGCTTCCGGGTATAAGTGCATTGGCCCAAGACGAGGATGGAACTATTTGGCTCGGTACGCTGTTTGGTCCCGTATCCGCCACCCCCAAATTGTTTGCAACGATAACCACGTTGAATTCTGGAATTTCAAACGACGAGATCAACGCATTTGAAGAGGACCAAGAAGGGCGCATCTGGGTTGGAACCGACAATGGTCTTAACCTTATGTCGCCCAACGGCGAAGCCTTAAAAACACTTAATGAATTCACCAATCCAGCGATCCCAGACCCCCGGGTAATGTCTCTTTTGAGTGAGCAAGATGGGCTTTGGGTAGGCACACAATCCGGCGGACTTTTGTTCATCTCCAAAGATGGTATGACTACAAAGAGATTTGTGCACGACTCAAGAGACCCTACTTCAATCGGGGCTATGGGCATCAGCTCTATTCTGCGGACGTCTAAAGGCCAGCTCATCGTGGGCGCATTCCCGGGCGGAATCAACATAATGAACGATTCGCGCACAAAATTTAGGCGATTCAATCACGACTCCAACGATCCATCTAGTTTAGGCACTGATAACGTCATAACGCTGTATGAGGATTCGCTAGGGCTAATTTACGTAGGCACCGATGATGGGCTTAACGTTTTCGATCCAGAGCAAGAAAATTTTTGGCGCGTTGAGTCTACGCGCGGTAATAAAGATACCTTGTCTGGAAATCTGATATTCAGTTTCTTTGAAGACGACGATGGTGACTTGTGGATCGGAACGGCAAACGGCGCTAACGTTTGGAAAAAAGAAGATCGTAGATCTAAACGAGCGGTGTTTAGCCATGTTGCTAACGAGGTGTCTCTGCCATCATCGTCAATCGCCGGAATATCGCAGGATAACGAGGGCTACATCTGGTTAGCGCACAACGAAGGACTAACTCGAATATCCAAAGATAACACCTACGTTAGACACTTCCGGGAGCGTAGCGGTCTGCAAGAAGGTGAATTCAACGTCGGTAGTTACTTTAGAACTCAAGACGGCCGGTTACTATTCGGAGGAAACAGAGGCTACAGTGTTGTCCCATCCACCGGACTGCCAGGCCTAGGATCTGGTCCGAAGATAGCGATATCGGAGATCCGAGTAATGAACGAAGCAGTAAGTATCGATCGCTCCATCGACCCGGAGATAACCTTACGATACACCGACATATTTCTTGAAGTCGACTTCTTCGCGAACTCCCTCAGCGACCCGGCTAATGTAACTTACGGATATATGCTGGAAGGCCTCAACGAGACCTGGATAACGGGCAAAGATAAGCATCGAGTTTCGTTCACTACACTACCCACGGGCTCTTATAACTTAAAGCTTGCAGCCTCAAGTCCCTCTGGCGAATGGAACTGGGATGGCGCGAACTTAGTAGTGCATAAGTTACCACCTCCATGGCTAAGTGGACCCGCATATACAGCGTATGGTGCATGCTTGCTTGCGATGGCAGTAGCAATTTGGCGCAGGCAAACGCAAAAGCAACGACTAGAGCAAAAGGCTCGTCAAGAACTAGAAGACAAGGTAAGAGCAAGAACTGCAGACCTTGAAGTTGCGACGGTCGCAGCAGAGGAAGCGAGCAAAGCGAAATCGCAGTTTCTGGCCACAATGAGCCACGAAATAAGAACGCCAATGCATGGGATCATTGGAATGACGGATCTTTTGCTGGATACGCCTTTAAACCCTCCACAGCGCAGGTATGCTGAAACAGCCAAGCAAAGTGGAGAAAACCTCCTTTCAATTATAAACGATATTCTTGATTTCTCGAAAATTGAAGCTTCTCGAATAGAGATTGATGAGCACTTATTCGATGTAAATTTGCTAATAGATCGAGTAAGTCAACTGCAATCAGTAACAGCCGAAAAGAAAAATCTTGCTCTCCTAACTTACCCAGTTGTGAGTAATTGCGCTGAAGTAATTGGTGACGAAAACAAGATTCGTCAATGCCTGACTAATCTTGTCGGCAATGCCATAAAGTTTACAACCATAGGCAGGGTAGAAATTATCGCCACGCTGAAAGAAGCGCATTCAGACGACTGGCGCCTCGAGATCTGTGTGAAAGACGACGGCATTGGAATGGACAAAGAGACCCAAGCCAAGGTATTTGAACAGTTCACACAGGCAGACGCGAGCACGACCCGGCGCTTTGGAGGAACAGGTCTTGGGTTGTCAATAACAAAACAGTTCGTCGAGCTAATGAACGGAACAGTAAAACTTGATAGCGCACCAAATGCGGGTACGACCGTCACGATAGCTATCCCTGTCAAAGTGAAAAACCCCGCGGCGATATGTCAACAAAGACCACACGTGATCGTCATTGGAGACGGGACGCCGGAGACTCACTCATTGATTCAGAATTTTCAACGCTTCAGTCAAGTGCAGCTCTGCGACAAACTTCCAGAAGAGCCCCCTCCTGGCGTACCAGTTCTAATACCGTATACCAAACGCGATGAATCTGAGGCCACAGACATTCTTGGCGCAAGATACGCTACTCACTACTACGGCACGGATAGCTTGCTGCGATCCATGGATCGCGGGATGCACCTACCCGTGTGCGCCGAGGACATAGAATTAGTTTTAGGTACAGTCACAGTAGAGCACGACGTGCCCGCAAACGCTGGCGCTTCGCCGAGTACGCAGCCTGATTTAGAGGTGCCTGCGGTTTCAAATGGCGTGGCACTGGTGGCTGAAGACATGCCGGTGAATCAACAGATAATCTATGAGATGCTGACAAAACTAGGCTTTGAGACCCACTTTGCTAGCGATGGTCACGAAGCGATTCAGGCGTTTTTGCTGCGCGAATTCGATGTGGTTTTTATGGACTGCCAGATGCCGGGCGTCGACGGATATGAAGCTACTGCGGCCATCAGGGGTCATGAGAAAGAACACAACCTAAACCCCACACCCATAATTGCTTTGAGTGCTGGGAGCTCTTCTGAAGAAGTGGAGAAGTCTATGAACATTGGCATGGACTTCTTCGTGGGTAAGCCTTTTACATACTCGGATATTGTTGCTGTTATTAAAGAGGCCCAGCCAAATCTCAATCTCTCCTCCGATCACGATAACCGCCCCCCCACCCAGTCACCCTCCGAAAACAAAGACCTATCAAAATCGACACTTATTGATGGCAACAGCATTAGTGGAGCAGAGGTTGAAGCGGTGAACGTCGATGTACTAAATGGCTTACTTGCACTCCAAAATGATGCAGACAACACCCTTCTCAAAAATCTAATGAAAGGCTTCAGAGAACAGCTGGAAGAGAAACTCGCTCAAATCCAAAAGGCTGTTTGCGACGATGATTTGGAAGCCCTGAGGCTCGGATCTCACGCCATCAAGTCGATGTGCGCGAACATGGGAGCAGAGCGCGTAAAAGAGATGTTTGCCAAAATCGAGACGAATGCTAAGCATGGGAAAAACTCCGCCCCTGACAACTTGTCTAGTTGGGCGTTAAGTGAACTAGCTATTTTCGAGAAAGAAGCGTGGTCCATAGCTAATGAGTTTTAGGGTTTGTCGAAGTCCCTGAGTCGAATAAAGACTCTTTCTATACTCCTCGCGCTTTGGTGTGCGACCGTTTGTGCTGTTGCTGAAGACGCATGGAACGAGTGGCGCCTAGAGTCTCCAGAAAAAATGCAGCTCCTAGCGAACCGGACTGTAACTCTAGTAAAAAAAACCGGACCAAGAAGTGTATGGGTGGCCTCTACCGACGGCCTATTCTTGTTTGACGGACACACCGCCGCGAAGAAACGCGTTCCTTGGGCCACAAAAAACGAATTACCGATTAAGAGAGTCCTCGACATAATTAGTGGGAACGATGGATCTACGTATTTGTTTACCTTCAAAAATGGGATCTTCACGCTTCCCTCGCACACAAGTCAATTCACGCCGATAGCTGACCTCGAAACTCAACACAACGTGTCAGAAATAGACTCTGTTATCGAAGTCCACCATCGAAACTCAGCAGTTTTCATCGCAGATGAACGAGTTTTCTCACTACGGTTCGAAAACAATCAAGTTGAAGAAGTTATTCTTGACGCCGCTACAACGCAAGGCCAGCCACTCGGGCTATTAATGTCTGGCAACGACGATATCTATGTTGTCTTTAACAACTCCATATCCATGCTGGTGTGGCAATTAGACCGATTTGTTCTGCGAATGCGCTTCAGTTGCGTATTGGGTCTGACCTCGATCGCGACCGCAGCTCAATCAAGCGACGGTAGTTTTTTCTTAAGCGACCAGTTTGGGAAAATGAAGCGAGTTCGTATAAACCCAAAAGGGTGCGTAAGAGAGGACCTACCCGAGGAGCTCGTTAACTTCGTATCCGACTCGAGAGTGAATGCCGTAGAATTTTTGGCACAAAGAAATGAGTTGGCGGTCGCAACTGACAAAGGACTTCTGCTAGTAAATCAAAGCGGAGTAAAACGAATATCTACCGAGAATTCGCGATTGCGCAGTAATGAAATCACAGCAGTGGAAGAGATTTCAAATGATGGGCTTTTGATTGGCAGCTTCCGCGGCTTAATGCATGCAAAAGAGAATCCGTTCACGTCGGTCACCCACCTTCATCTAGAGCGCAACCCAACCGTCACAGCAATAGCCAGCTCAAAAACCATCGGCACATTAATAGCTACAAGCAAATCGTTGTATTTAGAAGAAAAAAAAGACAGTGGCATTTCTTACGCACCGATCAGCCTTCCCCTACCTCACGCCAGCATCTCAGCCTTAGATGTAACAGGTACCACTGCATGGGTTGGATATCAGGATGGAAAACTAGTTCGATGTAACATTCAAATCCACCAGAGTTCTTGCGCGGAATCTGGAAGACTTCAATTGAGTAAATCGCCGATAACGTCCGTTAAAAAGTTGAACCCATACAGAGATGACGTTTTGACCACAACGTTGGACGGCAAGGCGTTCTACATACACGCGTCTAAAAATCCCCTATCAGCAAGATTACTTTTCGAAATGGGCACACCGGATGCAAAGTTGTCCGCAGTGGAGGTATCAGCGAACTATGCTTGGTTTCTCGACTTAGAGGAAACACGCGCTGTTTCGATAGAAGAGATAACAAACTCTACGCCAAGTGAACGCATAGAAACTATTCTTGCCCCATTCAAACGCGCTCCCTGGGCTATGTTTAGTGAAGATGAATCACTGTATCTGGCGACTCCCAAAGGGACCGTATCGCTCCTATCCGAGGAAGATCTCTTTAGAGACGCGCCAGCGTCTCCACGTTGGAGTTCGCTGATAAACGAAACCGTCTTCTCAATTGAAGTCGACGTATTAGGCCGAGTTTGGGCAAGTAGCCGCAGTGGTCTATGGATGCGACACGATGATGGAGTGTTCCGCCTAGAGATCGAAACTAAAGCTGCAGACGCCATTACCGCTGACTATGGCGCTTCACACACCGATCAATCAGGTGTCATCTACTTTGGCGGAACAGGCGGGTTCATCCGTATTAGCAGCCCTTCTGCTTACCCGATTCTTAAGTCTGGCTCTTTAATAGTCACAAGGGTGTCATTGAACCAAAGTCCCATTTTGGTGCCTAGCGAACTAGACCAAGTGACTTTAAGCCTCAGGTTAAACGCGCTCCCCAACAAGCTGAACCTTGAGTATGGCTTACAGGAGATACTTGCGACGCACGTTTTGGGTTTGCAACACAAACTAGAAGGCCTAGACCAAGACTGGCAAGACTCCGGCAGCGTCAACGTAGTTACCTACCAAAATTTACCACCTGGCGATTATGTGTTCCGAGCCAGAGGGGCTGACTCTACAGGCGTCTGGAGCGACAACGAGATCAGCCTTCCGATTAAAGTGCTACCTCCGACTTGGCGAACTTGGTGGGCAATCGTTAGTTATCTCCTACTGGCGCTGATCGCACTCCGGTACTTCAAGATCATCAATGACCGCAATGTCGCGCGAAGAGAGCGCCTAAAGATTGCTGAAGAAGGCAGTGCTGCTTTCGCGCGTTTAGAGGATGACTACCAAGCACAGCGAGAAGCAAATGAAGCGTTACTACTCCGAAGAACACCCTCTGCTAACCAACTCCTAGACGTTGTAGAAACAACCCTGTCCGCTCAATCCAATGACACAGATAGTGAAACAACAGCCAACCTATCCAGCAAGATCTCAGCGCTACGCAGCCTGCAAACGTTCACTCACAGAACAACTAGTCTGGAACAAACAAACATACACGCCCTCACCAACGAGATCACGGCTCGTTTGGCAGCGACTTCTGAACTTGCCTCCCGCGCGATCATCACTAATGACACCTGCAGAGACCCGGTTCCTCTCGAGCATGCGATGTATCTCTGCCTAGTCATTCAGGAAGCGCTTGAATTTGCGATTACGGGCAGGAGCTTCGATAACTCAATTGATCCGCTGATCTACATAGCCCTTGCCTCTCCCACGCTTAACGAGACTGGGGAACTCAGTTACGAACTCCGCATTGAAGACAGTGCGCAAAAGCACAACCATGACGACATCCTAGCGCGAGCAATGCCGCTTACTTTTCATCTCATCGAGACCGGCGGTGGGGAGGTAAACGACGACTATGATGCGGGGAACACGCTTGTTATCAGCCTGCGCTTCCCGGCTAACAGCTTTGTTTTGTAACTCGACTACTGACCAGAGAACTCAGGCATCCTCTTCTCTCTCTGAGCGGCAAAGCCCTCCTGCAAATCATCTGACTCTTCACACAAGCGTGCGAGTTCCGTTGCTCGCGAGATATCTATAGATCCACGGCCAGCCTGATCAATCAGCTCTTTCATGGCTTTTGTCGCCAACGGCGCTAGCCCTGCAATATGCAGCGCCAACTCCTCTACTCGCTCATCAAGCTCTTCCTGCGCCACGATGTAATCGTAAAAACCGACTCGATAGGCCTCTACCGCATCCATTGCCTCAGATGCCACCAGCATCCTCCGCGCGATGTTTGGGCCGAGCTTCTCTACAAACAAAGAGATTCCGGCTGGCGGGTAACACAAGCCAAAGGCAGCTGCAGGTACGCGCAACCGTGTACCAACCACGCCTATTCTAAAGTCGCAGCTCAACGCCAGCTCGGTCCCACCGCCAAACACATTGCCGTTCACCCTGGCCAAGGTAGGGATGGCCAAAGACGCTAGACGATGCATTGCACTTTGAAAAGCATCAGGCTTCAAAACACCGCTATTCAGGTCTCCTAAAGATGCCCCAGCGCAAAACGTTTTTGCCCCCGCACCCGTAACAATGAGTACTCGAATCTCGGGATCCGCCTCGACAATATCAAGAACTTCAGAGATACCTGTAAGCTCTGCGGCGCCAAGAGAATTATGCTTTTCTTCGCGGTTGATGCTCAGTGTCCCGACACTGTCGTTCACTGAGTATTCGATGGAATGGCTCATGTTAAGCTCCTGACTTTTACACATTCTTGCATAGCGTCGATACGCCGTCATCGTTCGCTAAGCACAAACGGAGAATACAGATGCAGCGCTGCGACTGGTGTGGAGATGATCCGCTATACGTGAGTTATCACGACAAGGAGTGGGGAGTTCCCCTCAGAGACGAGCAGCTAATGTTTGAGTTTTTGGTGTTAGAGGGTGCTCAGGCTGGCCTCAGTTGGATAACCATTTTGCGTAAGCGCGACGGCTATCGCGCGGTTTTCGACAACTTTGACGTTCACAAAGTTGCGGCCTATAGCGACAGCGAGTTAGACAACAAACTATTAGATGCGCGCATCGTTAGAAATAGGCTCAAGGTTTACGGCGCCAGAAAAAACGCCCTCGCGACCCTCAAGCTCTACGAAGAAGGCACCACTCTCCTCGACTACTTTTGGGAATATGTAGGCGGCAATCCGATTCAGAATGAGTGGCGCAGCATGTCGGAGATTCCCGCCTCGACCCCCCTTTCTAACAAGATCAGCAAAGATATGAAAAAGCGGGGCTTTACCTTTGTAGGCCCGACCATTATTTACGCGCATATGCAGGCCACGGGCATGGTCAATGATCATATCGTTAGCTGCCCACGACACGAGGAATGTGCGGCGCTCGCTTAATGGATTCGTAGACAGGGGCGGTAAAAATACTTAAAGTTGGAATTTCCAACCTTACAGTATGATGAGAACACTAAGCGTCCCCTGAATGACGACCACCAGCAGCTCAAACAGCACGTCTCCATTCAACAGAAAAGCGCAGCATGACGCCAAGCGCATCGCTATTCTCTCTGAAGCTGCACGCCTTTTTAACAGCAAAGGATCGCGGGCTACCACTCTGCAGGACGTTGCCCGAGGACTGGGACTCACAAAAACCAGCCTCTACTACTACGTGCGCACAAAAGAAGAACTTATCTTCCAGTGCTACGAAGTCACCATGCAGCGACAGCACTCCATCATGGACGCTCTCGACAAAGCGACACTCACTCCACTGCAGCGTGCGGGGGCCTTCTTCAAAAGCCAATTCGAAGGCTGGCTAAGCGCCCAAACCGGAGACGATGTGCACGTAGCGGCCCCTCTGGAGATAGCATCGCTCAAACCGCTACACCGCAAGGCGATTGAGTCAGAATACATTCGGATGTTTAAGCGTCTCCGAGCCTACTTGCGTGAGGCCATGGAAAGCGGTGAAGCACGCACGGTCGACAGCACCTCGGCCACCCGAGCCATCATTGGTGCCACAGATTGGGTGTTTCATTGGCTACATCAACTAGATCGCTCCGAAGTTCTAAACGCCGCTGACGCCGCCTGGGACATCCTCTTAGGAGGACTATCGGCCAACGGCCACGAGTATCAACCTGCGCCCCTAAACATCAACTCAGACGGTGATCGTCCAGCGCAGGGTTTTGATCGAGAAGAGCAGCATCGGCAAAAACAAGAAGCCTTTTACAAGGCGGGCACCTGGTTCTTTAACCGGAAGGGGTTTAACGGAGCATCCCTGGACGAAATCGCCGAGCACCTCAACGTCTCCAAAGGCGCTTTTTACTACCACATTAGAAATAAGGAAGACCTGCTCTTTGCCTGCTACGAGCGCTCTATCGGCATAGTGCAACGAATAGATACCAATGCGATGCGTGCTGAAGGAACAGGTCTGGAAAAGCTCGATGAAACTGCTCGCCGAGTATTCCACGCCCAAAACTCTGACGCGGGCCCCTTGATTCGCTACAACACGATTACCGCATTACCTACAGAACGGCGAAAAAAGATTCTCTCCGCGACGGAAGATGCGGATAGCCGTTTTGATACCCTCATTGCCGAAGGAAAGCTCGATGGCAGTATCCGCGATGTAAACTCACTTCTCGCACGCCGGTTAATGTCCGGGGCAATCAACGCTTCGATGGACATTAGCCTTTGGCGGGCCATTGACGACATCGACAGCGCAGCCATCGACTACTTCGATATTTTTTATAACGGACTTTTGCCAAAAGATCCGTCTAAAGAGAGCCTCTCATGACTGACCTTCTCGCAGACCTTTTGAATCACCTGGAAGTGAAGCGCATTGATACCTACCTGTTTACCGGTAGTAGCCCTGAGCGACCCCGACGCATTTTTGGAGGCCAGGTGCTTGCGCAAAGTCTCAATGCGGCCAATAGATCCATTGGCAACGATCGCGTAGCCCACTCTATGCATGCGCACTTTCTGCGCCCCGGTAACCCCGCAAAGCAGATCGTCTTTGAAGTGGATCCAACGCGAGACGGCCGCAGCTTTGCCACGCGCCGCGTTGTTGCCAAGCAGGACGGAAAACCCATCTTTATCACCTCAGTGTCCTATCAGGAAATCGAAGAAGGACTCAATCACGAGGCGCCAATGCCGGAGGTAGAACCTCCTGAGGGCCTTCAAAACGACTTCGATTTTTGGACCGAGATGGCTGCGAAACACCCGGATAGATATGATCCGCCCTTTTCGCAGGCGGTGGAGCGCAAAGTCATTAATCGCCGCGACTATACATCGCCAAAACCAGAAGATCCCATCTCACACACCTGGTTTAGGGTCCCCGGTGACATCGGTGACGACCCCAATCGCCACCAAACCCTTATCGCTTTTATCTCAGACTTTGCCCTGCTGGGCGCTGCACTGTTTCCGCACCCTTACACAGCGGCGAGTAAAAAGATTCAGGCTGCCAGCCTGGATCATGCGATCTGGTTCCACCGTCCGGGACGGGCCGATGACTATCTGCTGTACAGCATGGACAGCCCGAACGCTGGTGGCGGTCGTGGATTCAGCCGAGGACAATTCTTTAGCCGAGATGGTCGGCTTATCGCTTCTACCGCCCAAGAGTCCTTAATACGGCTGCGACCTAGTTCACCCTGATAAAAGACTGATCAACAACGCCGCTAATGGGTTCTGTTGAAGGTCCTGACGAAGAATTGGGATCCTTTATCGAGTCGTTAAAGCCTTCAGTTAACAACCGACGACATTTGCTCGCCCAAGGAGCTCACCGCCAAGCTCCCTGTCGATTCATCAAGTAGAGTCACCGATGCGTTGTCGGGCCAAAACACGAGTGTCTCTTCATGCTTCTGATACCAACCCACAAGGGCGTTGATCACTAAAAAGTGCGTGAAGACGATCGTTGTACCAGAGAGCGACTCCACTGCTTCTACAATGTTCTGCCGCCACTGATGCAAAGCTGGCTCCTGCTCATGCCATTGCTGACGCATAAAACCTCGAAGCCAGTCCTGACGCTCCGCAAGAGGCACCGGTGACGGCACCTCACGGAAGCGCTCATCGATCGAAACCTCTAGCCCTAATGAAGTCGCCAATGGGATCGCCGTCTCCTGTGCACGCAGCAAAGGGCTGCTCATCAAGGTGACACCCGGTTCGGACAAGTTTGCTTCCAACTGCTGCGCGGTCTTTTTAGCCTGGGCGTGACCCAGCTCCGATAAGCCAGGATCAGGGCTCTGCCCCCAGCTCGCCGCAGCCTCGCCGTGACGAACCAGATAAACTGTTCGTGCGCTACTCATCGATAGGTAACCAGCTTCTCTCCCCGGGATGCAGATTGCTCTCGAAGAAACGAACAATCATTGAAGTATGACAAAGACACTTGATCCGCCCTGTAAAAAATCTGCGTAACCGAGCAGTTAAATACGGGCTCATAAAATTGATAGGTTGCTGATCCGGGAAGCTTCAGTACAGCGGCGGTGAGAGTGGCGATGGTGCCACCAGAGGTAAACACGCCAATCGTTTTCCCTGATCCCTCATTGGTAATGATGTCTCGCAACACGCCGTGCACGCCTTCGGAGTACTCCGCCCAACTCTGAATATTGGGTTCATCGCACTCGGGGGAAACCCAGTAGTTAAACACCGCCTCGATAACTTTCTGGAAACGCTTACTTGAATCCAGCCCCTGATCCACTATCGCTTTGATTTCGGGGCGAGTTTCCACAACTTTGGGGAGTAAGTATTCAAGATGCTCGTCATTACGTACTTCGTCCAGGCGCGCATCCACCGTGGCGGACACTGATCCCGTTTGGCTCGCCAGCGCTAGCGAAGCGGTGTCTTTTTGACGTTCTAAAGAGCCGCTATAGGCTGCATCAAAGACCACACCGGTACGAGCCAAATACTCACCTGTGAGCGTCGCTTGCAACCGACCCAGGGGAGACAGCTCGTCGTAGTTTTCTGCGCCAAAAGACGCCTGCCCATGTCGAATAAGATAAATACTGGCCATTAAGCTTGTCCAAGCAAAGAGGGTTCTTCCTCCCGGGGAAACCGTAGTTTCCTTCGGTAAGGATAGAACGATTCAACATAGCCGCTGCGTATCTGTTCTTGCAGCGACTTCCAAAAGCGCGCTTCGTAAATGTCTGAGTGCTTCTCATCAAAGGCTTTACGTGCCCGCTGATTACCAGAGAAGAACAGACGAAACTCCTCGGGAAAAATATCGTTCGGGCCAACGGAGTACCAGGGTTGGCTGGCCATTTCCTCTATCTCATTTCGTGGCTCGGGTATGATTCTGAAGTTGCAATCGGTGAGCGGCACAATCTCGTCATAGTCGTAAAACACCACGCGCCCGTGGCGGGTTACACCGAAATTTTTCAGGAGCATATCCCCGGGAAAAATATTGGCAGCAGCAAGCTGCTTGATGGAGTTTCCATACTCATCCATCACTGCCTCTACTTCGATATCCGTCGCATCTTGTAGATACAGGTTCAGCGGCGTCATTCGGCGCTCAACGTACAAATGCCCGATTATCAGCGCTTTGCCATGCTCTTCGATCTGTGAGGGGGCGACCGCTTTCAATTCTTCGATCAACTCATCAGAAAAACGGTCACGCGCAAAAGCCAGATTTGCAAACTCCTGTGTGTCGGCCATGCGCCCGGCTCTGTCCGCCCGCTTCACTAAACGGTACTTTGACTTCACTTCTTCGTGAGTCACTTCCTTGGGCGGCGTAAACCGATCCTTGATGATCTTGAAGACGAAGGGGTAAGACGGCAGTGTGAACACGCTCATCACCATCCCCTTAATTCCTGGCGCAATGACAAACTTGTCGGTAGTCGACTCCATGTGCCGCACCGCGGAGCGGTGGTAATAGGTTTTCCCGTGCTTGTTGTAACCCATGGAACTGTAAATCTCGGAAATGGGCTTGGCCGGCATCAACTTGGCCAAAAACAGCACGTACTGCGATGGAATCGTCGCGTCCACCATGAAATAGGTCCGCGTAAAGCTAAAGACCACACTCACGCGATTAGAGCCAAACAACACGGTGTCGACGTATACCGCGCCCGCCTCGTTGTGCAAAATCGGTAGAACAAACGGCATGCTGTCTTGGCCCGAAAGAATCCGACCAACGATGTACGCGCCCTTGTTGCGATAAAAGTGGTTAGACAGCACCTCCATGCGCAGATCGCCTTTATTCAAGTCGATGTTTGAGACCAGCTTTAGCTCTTCTTCAAAGGCCTCTACCAACCGACCAACATCTCGCGACAAATCTTCGTAGGGAATATTGAAACAATAGTCCTCGAGGAGCTGCTCCAAACTATTATTTAGCGAATGCTGTACCGCGTAGTAATTTAGAACCGGACTGCTGTCCGACAGTGGAATATCGCCCTGCGATGAGAAGACAAAGGCGTAGTCATTGCGAATCTGTTCGTGGGAAAAAACTGCGTTGTATACAGAGTTGTAGAAAGTTTCCGCAATCTCGAAGTTGTTGTGATTGCGTATCAGGCCCGCATAAATCTTGCGCGTGTCGCGCCAGAACTCGTAATTGCGCAACTCCTGCCCCGCAACCAACTCCACGGTATCCAATACAAAGCTGACCTTCAGCTTGTACAGGTCGATGCGCTGAATAGTCGCCGCATGAATACCCAGCCAGTCCGCGTTTTCAAAACGTGACCGGGCACCCAGCGTTATGTTCTGGTAATCCGCAAAGTACGACTCAAAGCCGTTGAGAATTATTCGCGCAAACCGCTCGCGTCGTTCCACGCTACCCCCACAACTCCAAAAGACTAGACTTCGGGGTTACCAAATTGGCGACGCAGCTTACGCATCCCACCGATCCACCGGTCGTAATCCGCAGTTTTGCGTTCTCGATACTTGGCAACCTCAGGGTGCGGAAGAATCAAAAATCGCTCTTCCGAAAGGCCTTGCACAACAGCCTCGGCTACATCCGCAGGCGTTAGAATGCCATCAACTCCCGCGGTACCCCCTTCTGAATCACCAATCATACGCGTAGCAACCGCCTGAGGGCACAGGCAGGACACTTTAACGCCGGCATCACCGTGTGTAATCGCCAATGATTCAGCAAATCCGACCGCAGCGTGCTTCGTGGTCGAATAAGCGGCATCACCTACTTGGCTCAAAAGGCCGGCTGCAGAAGCCGTATTCAAAAAGTACCCCTCTCCCCTCTCAAGCATCGAGGGCAGACACGCCCGAGCCGCATAAACGTGGCTCATGACATGGATGTCCCACATGGCCTGCCAGGTGTCGTTAGGGGCCGAGGTTGCGTACCACGGAGGACCATCCAAGGCGATGATGCCCGCGTTTGAGCAAAACAAATCGATGTGACCAAATTTTGCGATTACATCCACGACCATCGCAGCAATCTGCGCCTCGTCACGAACATTCACTTCATAGGCACTGCCATTAACGGCATCAGCTACAGCTTTAGCCGAATCCAGTTCAAGGTCTGCAACAACTACCTGCGCGGCACCCTCAGCAGCGAAACGCTCGCAGAGGCCCTTGCCAATGCCATTGCCGCCGCCCGTGACAACAACAACTTTGCCTTTTACGTCCATTGTGTGGTCTCCAAATACAAATTGTGTGATCTACAGATACAAAAAGGCCCCCAGTTGGGGGCCTGTTCAAAGTTTTAGCGCTTAGGCTGCGTCGCTCATACTAGCGACGTTTTCAGAAGCCTGCGAACCGTAGCTCAGCGCATTGAACTGCGACTGGTGATGATCGCGATCACCGAAGGTCGCATTAATCATCATCAATCGCTTTGCGTAATGGGCGATGTCCAGCTCGTCCGTGAGACCCATACCGCCGTGAAGCTGAATCGCTTCTTCGAAGATATGCTTGCCACATTTGTGCGTCATTACCTTAAGCGCATGCAACTCTCTTCGCAGGTCAGCGTCGCCATTTTCCAGGGCGCAGACTGCGCGGTATAGCATGGACTTGGCTTGCTCATAAGACATGAAGGTATCGACCATACGATGCTGGAGTGCCTGAAAATTGCTGATCGCAACGCCAAACTGCTCGCGTGTCTTCGTGTACTCAAGCGTTTTGGTGTTGAGCTGCCCCATCAGACCCACCGCTTCACCGCAAAGCGCCACGATGCCCTCTTGTACCACTTGGTCCATGGCCGCATAACCGCCATCCACTTCACCGAGTACCGCATCTGCGGAAACGCTGACGTCCTTGAAGGTAATGTTAGCGACGTTCTGCCCATCCATGAGTCGGTAGCTCACACGCTCAACGCCAGCAGCGTTAGCATCAACAACAAACAAGCTGATGCCGTGACGATCAAACTGCTCACCAGAGGTGCGCGCGGCAACAACTAAGGTGTCAGCGTTCATGCCATTGCTGACCACGACCTTTTCGCCGTTCAGTACGTATCCGCCGTCAGCAGCTGTCGCTGTTGTTAACACGTCAGCCAGCTCGTAACGGCTCTGGCGCTCTAGGTATGCAAACGCACCCAGACGGCTGCCATCGATAATGCCGGGGATGAGGTCTGCCTTTTGGCTCTCGCTACCCGCAGCGTTCAGTAAGCCACCAAAGAGAACCACAGTCGCAAAATAGGGCTCGACAACAAGGCCCTTACCGAACTCTTCCATCATTACCATGAGGTCAACAGGACCTCCGCCAAAACCACCGTACTCTTCCGCAAAGGGAACACTCAGCCAGCCCAGCTCCGCAAAGGTTTGCCAAACTTCCCGGCTAATTCCCGCTTCGGTAGCTACGATGCCGCGACGAGTGTCGAAGTCGTAATCGTCTTGCACAAAACGCGCAACGCTGTCGCGTAGCATTGTTTGCTCTTCTGAAAAATCAAAATTCATTACTTATCTCCTGACGCTGCTCTGAGCCTTAAAGGCCCAAGACTGCCTTGGCAATGATGTTTTTCTGGATCTCGTTGGAACCACCGTAAACCGTGGCCGCACGACCGTACATGTAGGTCTGGCGCGCTGCGCTGCCAAAATCATGACCAATCACGTCGGTATCCAACTCGGTAGGCAGTACACCCTGATAGTGGGCCGCAACATCCATGCGAAGCTCTTGTACCTGCTGCTGAATCTCGGTGCCTTTGATCTTCAGGAGAGACGACTCTGCTCCCGGTGCGCCACCAGACGCTACAGACGCGAGTACGCGAAGGTCGGTGAATTCCAAAGCCATTAGCTCAATCTCAATATCTGAGAGACGCTTCTGGAACAAGGGATCATCAATTAGGGCCTTACCGCCATTCGACTCTGCCGCAGCAAGACGTCGAACCTCGCCTACCGCACGCTTGGAGTCTGCTACGCCGGCAATACCGGTACGCTCGTGAGCCAGCAGAGCCTTCGCGTAGGTCCAGCCCTTATCCTGTTCGCCAATAAGGTTCTCGACGGGTACGCGCACATTGTTGAACTCGACTTCGTTCAGACTGTGGTGATTGTCGATAGACTCGATAGGGTTAACTTTAATGCCTTCGGTCTTCATGTCGATGAGTAAAAAGCTGATGCCGTGCTGCTTCTTGCCTTCGCTGCTGGTACGCACCAGGCAGAAAATCCAGTCCGCGTGCTGGGCATAGGTGGTCCAGATCTTGGCGCCGTTCACAACATAGTGATCACCGTCCAATTCAGCCTTAGTTTTAAGTGACGCAAGGTCGGAACCCGCGCCGGGCTCAGAATAACCCTGACACCACCAGTCTTCGCTGGCGAGGATTCGTGGCAGGAAGCGGGCTTTTTGCTCTTCGTTACCAAAGGTGTAGATAACCGGAGCAACCATGCTCAAACCAAACGGTACTACGTCACGAATGCCCCGTGCCGAACGCTCAGACTCGTAGATAAACTTTTGCGTAGGGGTCCAACCCGTGCCGCCGTACTCAGCAGGCCAACCTTGAGCGACCCAACCTTTCTCATTGAGCTTCTTCTGCCACTCAACAATCGCCGCTTTGTACTGCTTGCTATCACTCATACGATCGCGCAGATCATCGGTGTAAGCCTCATCAAAAAATGCTCGGACTTCGTCCCGAAAGGCGAGTTCCTCAGCTGAAAAACTGGTATCCACAGTTTCTGTCTCCTGTTACTGGGCCTTGCGGGCCGGAATCTTCGTAGGTTGGGGTGTAAATTTCACGCACTCCAACGCTTTTGAATTTGGAGTATGTTTTTCCTAGCCTCGGTACTCTAGCGCCCTTTAGAGCTGGGTACAAGCATAAGAAAGCGCTGAATTTCAGCCCGAAACAGGCACGCTGGAGCCTATAAGTCAGGTGACGACAACCTCTTGATAACACGGGTAAAAGTTGGTTTTTTTGTCCCGCAAGAGTTCGCGTAGGAGGAGGATGCGGCTAGCTTCGGTGCTAGCCGAAACGTTAGTACAAAAGGCTGAAAAGCTTGCGCTGGTACTCTGCGGCCAGCGGATCGCCCTTTCCAAGCGATGCGATAGTGTCCAAGAGCGCTTTTTTAGTCGCACCGTCTTTGTGATTTACGTCAGTGCGAAGGATAAACAGCAGGCTCTCAAGAGCATCGCGAAACTGTCCGGCTGCACTGTAGTGCACAGCAATTTGCTCCAGCAGTTCCAGATTCTCAGGGTCAGCCTTGAGCTGCTCTTCCAAACCCACAAGTTCAGGCGAACGGGAAGCTTCTCTAGCCAGATTCAGCTGTGCGACGAGCTGCTCGTACAAAGGATCCTGATCTACCATAGGCACGGCATCAAGCAAGATCTGCGCATCATCAAGACGCTTCGACTCAATCAACGCGTGCACCAACGTCATGGCAATGTCATGACGACGGCCACTCTCTTCGTAGACAGCCCGCAGAATCGTAACCGCTGCGGTAGCGTCCCCGGCCTGAAGCAGCGTGCCTGCTTCCTGAAGCGCCGCGTCATACGGCGATGGCAGATGCTTCTCCAGCATTTCCCGCACCGCCTGTTCTGACTGCGCCCCGGCAAAACCATCGACAGGCTGGCCATCGCGCATGACCATGACTGTCGGCAAACTGCGCACACCAAACTGCTGGGCAATCATTTGCTGATCGTCGGCATTCACTTTAGCCAACAAAAACGCGCCGGCGTATTCCGTGGCCAACTTTTCCAGCAAGGGCATTAACACTTTGCAAGGCTCACACCAATCCGCCCAAAAGTCGATGACCACGGGGCGCTGCGAAGACTCTTCTATTAGGTATTGCGCCGCATTACTCTCGTCAATATTAACGATCGTGAGTGGTGTCTCTAGCGTCCCGTCCATCATCGCTCTTCCTTAATCTCTTAGCTGCAGAACATCTTGCATATCGTAGAGGCCCGCCGGCTTTTCACTCAGCCAGGCGGCTGCGCGGCAGGCGCCCCGCGCAAACGCCAAGCGGGTTCCGGCGCGATGGGTGATCTCAAGGCGCTCGCCATCACTAACAAACATCGCCGTATGGTCACCAACGATGTCACCGCCACGAATGGTAGAGAAACCGATACTTCCATCGACTCGTGCACCGGTAATGCCTTCGCGGCTCATGACGGCGTGCTCATCAAGATCAATGTCGCGCCCTATAGCCATGGCCTTGCCTATCGCGAGAGCCGTTCCCGAGGGTGCATCCACTTTATGACGATGATGCGCCTCGATAACTTCCAGATCTGTTTCGCCCTCGCTCGCCCGGGTTGCTAGCTCTACCAAGCGGAGCATCAGGTTTACGCCTGTACTGAAATTTGCGGCCTGGCAGATCGCCACTTCGCCCGCAGCTGCAGTCACAGCCGCTTGCTCAGATGCATCAAGACCGGTGGTACCTACTACCCATTTAACGCCTGCTCGTGCGCAGGCCTGGGCATGCACAACGATGGTTGCTGGCGTCGTAAAGTCGATAAGAACGTCTGCTTCAGACAGAGCAACATCTATTTCATGGGTATAAAGCTCAGCCGAGACAGGAGCAGGCTCAGGTACGTTTTCGTTTTGAGCCAGCGTTACCGCTGCCAAAGAAAGCTCCTCATTACCCTGAATGAGATCGATCAGCGTGCGCCCCATGCGACCATTGCCGCCGGCAATAGCAATGCGCACACTCATGGCTTGAGCTCATCAAAAAAGTGCTTCACGCCATCAAACCAACTCTTTTGCCGGGGGCTGTGCGCATGACCGCCCTCCCCCATGCTTTGTTGAAGCTCATCAAGCAATTCTTTTTGACGCTTGTTCAAGTTAACCGGCGTCTCGATGACGGCGCGACACAACAAGTCACCCACACCACCACCGCGAACCGGTTGTACGCCCTTTCCGCGAAGCCTGAAGAGCTTACCGGTTTGCGTTTCAGCGGGGATCTTCAGCTTTACGCGACCATCCAACGTCGGCACTTCCAGCTCACCACCTAGCGCGGCGTCGGCAAAGGTAATCGGGACCTCGCAGTAAAGATGTTTGCCATCGCGCTCAAAAATGGGGTGTTGCTTAACCGACATCTGAACAAACAAATCGCCCGATGGACCGCCCTCGGCACCTGCTTCACCTTCTCCACCCAAGCGAATACGGTCGCCGGTATCGACACCCGGGGGAACTTTGACCGACAGCTTTTTGGTTTTTTCCACACGCCCCTGTCCACGACAGGAGGTACAGGGATCAGAAATTGTGCTGCCACGACCACGACAAGTGGGGCAGGTCTGCTGCACCTGAAAGAAACCCTGCTGCATGCGGACCTGACCGGCACCACCACAGGTACCACAGGTCGTAGGACTGCTACCCTTGCGAGCTCCGCTGCCATCACAAGTCGAACAGGATGCCAACGTGGGTACGCGAATCTCTACGGTAGTACCGCGAACCGCATCCTCAAGAGAGATGTCCAGGGTGTAACGCAGATCCGAGCCGCGCTGCGCACCACCACGGCCCCGGCCACCGCCACCACCGCCAAAGATATCGCCGAAGACATCGCCAAAAATATCGGAGAAGTTTCCGCTGCCACCCCCAAAGCCGCCGCCCATCTGACCTTCAAGGCCCGCATGACCATACTGATCATAGGCTGCTCGTTTTTGGCTATCACTGAGAACTTCGTAAGCCTCCGAGGCCTCTTTAAACTTCTCATCAGCTTGCGGATCGTCGGGGTTTCGGTCTGGATGAAATTTCATCGCGACGCGGCGATAGGCTTTCTTTATGACCTTTTCGTCGTCACTTCGGCTGACGCCGAGCACTTCATAGTAGTCGCGTTTTGACATAGCACTTTGCGGTCAGGCCGCACCCCTTCCTAAATCGACAACGCGGGCTCATAAGTCCCGCGTCACATTCAAACAACAATCCGGTGATGCAAAAGAACCTGTCTTCTGCATCACCGAATCGGCAAGTTTACTTCTTGTCGTCGCTGACTTCTTCAAATTCAGCATCGACCGCATCGTCAGCACCCGAGTCGTCACCGGCGTCGGCCGCTGCTTCGGGACCCGCTTCACCCTGAGCCGCCTCAGCCTGTGCCGCGTACATCTTCTGCGCAACGGGACCAGTTGCCTCTGTCAGCTTGGTTGCCGCTGCATCGATAGCATCCTTGTCGTCAGACTTGACCGCCTCTTCCGCTTCAGAAATCGCCGCTTCGATAGCTGCCTTCTCTTCATCACTAGCGTGCTCACCCGCTTCTTCAAGAGTCTTCTTAGCAGCGTTCACCAAGCCTTCGCAGGTATTGCGTGAGGAGATCAGTTCTTCGAACTGCTTATCCGCCTCGGCGTTAACCTCGGCATCCGCGACCATTGCCTCGATCTCGTCGTCCGACAAACCACCCGAGGCAGTAATACGAATCGACTGTTCTTTGCCGGTCGCCTTGTCTTTAGCAGAGACATTCAGAATACCGTTTGCATCCAGATCGAAGGTCACTTCAATCTGTGGCATGCCGCGCTGCGCTGGAGGGATATCCGCCAGGTCAAAACGTCCCAGAGACTTATTGCCGGTCGCTTGCTTTCGCTCACCCTGCACAACGTGAATAGTTACCGCTGTCTGGTTGTCATCTGCTGTAGAGAAGATCTGTGACTTCTTGGTCGGGATCGTTGTGTTCTTCTCGATCAGAGGGGTAGCAACACCACCCATGGTCTCGATACCCAGCGTCAGCGGAGTAACGTCCAGCAACAGTACGTCCTTCACGTCTCCAGCCAGTACCGCACCCTGAATAGACGCACCCATAGCGACCGCTTCGTCGGGATTTACATCACGACGGGGATCCTTGCCGAAGAACTCAGCAACTTTCTGCTGCACCAGCGGCATACGCGTTTGACCACCCACAAGAATCACGTCATCGATCTCGCTGGGAGACAGATCAGCATCCTTCAGCGCAACCTTCAACGGCTCCATGGAGCGGCTAACCAGTTCCTCGACCAGTGACTCAAGCTTCGAGCGGCTCAACTTCACCACAAGGTGCTTGGGACCCGTTGCATCAGCTGTGATGTATGGCAGATTGACTTCGGTCTGCTCAGAATGCGACAGCTCGATCTTGGCCTTCTCTGCTGCTTCCTTCAGCCGCTGAAGGGCCAGAGGATCGTTGTGCAGGTCGATGCCATTCTCGCTCTTGAACTGGTCTGCGAGATATTCGATGAGGCGCATATCGAAATCTTCACCGCCCAGGAACGTATCGCCGTTGGTAGACAGCACTTCAAACTGGTGCTCACCATCGACTTCTGCAATCTCGATGATCGAAATATCAAAGGTACCGCCACCGAGGTCATAAACAGCGATGGTGTGATCACCCTTCGCTTTGTCCATACCGTAGGCAAGCGCTGCTGCTGTTGGCTCGTTGATGATGCGCTTGACGTCCAGACCAGCGATTTTACCCGCGTCCTTAGTTGCCTGACGCTGCGAATCGTTAAAGTAAGCAGGAACAGTGATCACCGCCTCGGTGACTGTCTCGCCGAGAAACTCTTCTGCAGTCTTTTTCATCTTACGCAGTACTTCCGCAGAAACCTGCGGGGGAGCCATTTTCTCGCCTTTGGCCTCTACCCACGCATCGCCGTTATCGGCTGCAACGATCTTGTAGGGCACCATAGAGATGTCTTTTTGAACAACATCGTCGGTGAACTTACGGCCGATCAGGCGCTTAACCGCATACAACGTATTGTGCGGGTTAGTTACCGCCTGACGCTTCGCACTCTGACCTACGAGAATTTCTCCATCATCGGTGTAACCGACAATCGACGGAGTGGTGCGATCACCCTCGGCGTTTTCTATAACGCGGGGCTTACCGCCGTCCAAAACAGAAACGCACGAGTTCGTGGTTCCCAGGTCAATACCAATTATCTTGCCCATATCGTTTCTCCTAGCTAGCAGACACTCCCGTTAAGCAATGCCGCCGTTGCAATAAATTCTGTTTGTATATGTGGGTCCTTGGCGGCGTATTTCAAGGGTGCCGCGCAACATTCCCCGTCTTGCTAAATTCGTGCTGGCGGCGCCTACTCTGCTGCCGGTGCCTTGCTCACCATCACCATCGCCGGACGAACCAAACGGCTGTTGAGCGTGTAACCCTTCTGCATCACCGCAAGCACGGTATTGGGCTCGGCATCGGGGTTCTCGATCATGCTCATGGCCTGGTGAAGCTGCGGATCGAAAGGCTCCCCCGCGGGGTCGAGCTGCTCAATCTGAAACTTACCAAGGGCGCCCACAAAGCTCTTGAGCGTCAAATCGACACCCTCAGCAATAGAACTCAGAGCCGGGTCATCACCGTCAATGGCCTCCAGCGCCCGCTCAAGATTGTCGACCACCGGCAGTAGTTCGCTACAGAAACGCTCGAGAGCAAACTTTCGGGCCTTTTCTATGTCCTGATCTGCACGACGCTGAGCGTTCTGAGCCTCGGCCTGCGCACGCAACGCCTGATCTCGAGCTTGGCCGAGTTCTTCTTCCAGTTGCTCGATTTGAGCCTCAACCGTGAGCTCCGTATCGGCAGTCTCTACATCGGCGGATTCAGCGCTCTGAGCCGTCTCCTCTTGATCTAACTCCTGCTGCTGCCCAGCCGTTGTTAACCCGTCTGCCGCATCTGCAAGCGGCTCCTGATCGCGTTTATCTTCCGCCACCGTGATCTCCTGGTGTTCCAAATAAAAAGACGCTCATCGCCGCTGAATAGACGACAATTATCGTGATTCAGCGGACATGGGGGCATTGATCAAAAAATCAAGATGAAAGCACAAGATATTTGAGGACAGGCTGGCGCCATATGCCTCGTGCCTAGTGACCGAGCGCGGCACTCAACATTTTGGACGTCACGTCGACAATGGGGATGACCCGGTCGTAGGCCATGCGGGTGGGCCCAATTACTCCCAATACACCGAGCGTGCGCGCGCCATCGCCGTAGGGAGCCGTAATGAGCGAGTAATCACCAAAAATCTGTGAACCCGCCTCTTCGCCGATAAAGATCTTAACGCCATCGGCCTCAGAGCAACGTTCCAGCAAATGGGACAGGTCCCGCTTGCTCTCCAACGTGGCAAACAGTTCTCGAAGTCGCTGCAGTTCTTCTGGACTTGCACCCTCCAGCAAGCGCGACTCACCAACAATCAGGTAGTCAGAGGGGTTCTCGTCGTCAGCTAGAGCCTGCTGTGCCAAGTCGAGGGTAGCGGATAAGTAGTCGTCCAGAGAGCTTCGGGCGGCCAGAAGCTCTTGATCTACTTGACCCTGAACTTCTGCAAGCGCCTGTCCAGCAAAACGCTGATTAATCTGCTGGGCCGCCGCTCGCAGCTCTTCATCGGTGAACACTCGACGCGTATGAATAATCCGGTTTTGCACTTCGCGCTGATTGATCACGAGAATAACCAGCACGCGATCTCCCGACAGCGGCAAAAACTCCACCTGCCGCAAAGGCTGCTGCATAGGCCGAGGCACGGTAACCACGCCAGCCTGCGAGGTGATCGATGAAAGCATGTTCGAGGCGGTCTGCACCAGATCAGAGGTATTGCGATCAGGGTTCAGTTCTTTGCGAAGCGAATCGAAGGCACTGGGGTCGAGCTCACTGTTGACCTGCAGCAGGCTGTCAACAAAAAACCGATAGCCTTGGTCGGTAGGCACTCGCCCGGCAGACGTGTGCGGAGAATGAAGAAACCCCCTCTCTTCCAAGTCAGACATCACGTTTCGGACAGTTGCTGGACTCACGGAAAGACCCGCCTCCTCGCGCAGGGTTTGGGAGCCCACGGGACTACCGTCGCGGATATGCAGCGCCACCAACGTTCTCAGCAACGTTCCCGACCTGTCTGTCAGCTCACGACCCAAACACGTACATCCTTTAAGCAATAAGCCACGGTTTTAGCACAGACCACGGGTAACACAAAGCGAGAAAGCCGAACCGCGTAATTTGCTGTTTATGCTGTTGGTCGGATGGGTTATAAACCTCGGCTACACAGAACGAGATGCTCATGCTCACCCAAATCACGATTAGCCAGTTCACTATCGTTGAAAGTCTCGAGGTTGATTTTCGCGATGGGCTAACAGTCGTCACTGGCGAGACCGGTGCGGGCAAATCAATCATGCTCGACGCGCTGGGTCTTTGCCTGGGCGACCGCGCAGACCCCAGCGCCATCCGCCCGGGCCAGGATCGTGCGGATATCAGCGCGCGCTTTGACATTGATGGAATGACCGCGGCTCAAAAGTGGCTGAATGATCATGATTTGGACGCCGACGGAGACTGTCTTTTTAGACGTGTCATCACCCGCGAGGGAAGATCCCGAGCCTATATCAATGGGCGTCCAACGACGCTGCAGGACTGCGCAGCGCTAGGGGAACTGCTGGTCGATATTCATGGTCAGCATGCTCACCAGTCTTTGCTCCGACGCCCGCACCAGCGTCTATTGCTGGACAGCTACGCCGGACAAACATCCACCGCACAAAAAGTAACGCTTGCGGCACATGAATGGCTGCGATTACGAGACGAGCTCGAAGCCCTGCGCAACAGTCAGCAGGAGCAGGCGGATCGCGAGCAGCTGCTGCGTTATCAGGTGGGGGAGCTTGATGAACTAGCCCTGGGCGATAGCGAACTGCAAAGTCTGGAAGCTGAGCAACGGGTGTTGGAGAACGCCGACGCTATACAGCGCCAGGCGGCCAGCGCTATTGAGCTATGTGACAGCAACGAGATCGGCGTCCGAACGGCGCTGACCACGCTTTCCGAGGACCTCCATCAGGGCAAGGCGATCGACAGCGTGCGTGAGATGCTCGATTCCGCGGCCATCCAGCTAGGAGAGGCAAGGAGCGAGCTGCAGCAATATTTGGCCGGCGCAGAGAACAACCCCCAACGCCTTGCGGATGTAGAGGCTCGACTGGAGTCAATCTACGGCCTCGCACGAAAGCATCGCATCATGCCCGAGCAGCTGGGGCCCCATCACCAATCTTTAAGCGAAGAACTAGCCACGCTGGACTCCAGTGACGAGCGCATCGAGGCATTGGAAGCAAACCTTGCGAAGCAGTTGGCGGACTACAAGTCTGTGGCCAGCAAACTCAGCAGCGCCCGAAAAAAATCCGCCACAAAGCTGGAAAAAGAGGTATCCAAGCTCCTCAGCAAACTGTCCATGGGCAACTGTCAATTCAAAATATCCCTTGGCAAACGGGACACGAACGATCCGCATCCTTTGGGCCAGGAAGACGTTGAACTGCTTATTAGTACCAACCCCGGTGCCGAGCCCCAGTCGCTGGGACGCATCGCTTCCGGTGGCGAGTTGTCACGCATCAGCCTTGCGATTCAAGTAGCTACCGCAGGCAACACCACGGTGCCCAGCATGGTCTTTGATGAGGTGGATGTGGGCATTGGCGGAGCTGTCGCCGAGGTCGTTGGACGACTACTCGCTGATATGGGTAAGAAAGCGCAGGTGCTCTGCGTGACACACTTGCCGCAGGTCGCGGCCCAAGGTCAACAACACCTTCAGGTGGAGAAATCAGGCGACAGCAAGCAGCTGGCCTCTACGCTCCATGAGCTAAGCGAAAAGCAACGGGTTGATGAGATCGCGCGAATGCTGGGTGGACTCAAAATGACCAAGAACACGCTGGCACACGCCAAAGAAATGTTGGAGAGCAGAGACTCCGCGGCCTAAGTCTAAAAAACGACAAACGCTAGAGACAAAAGCTAGGAGTTACTTCTCCTTACGCTTACGTACCTTTAAGACCAGAGAGTGATCAACCAACTCAAAGCCGTGCTCTTCGGCGATTTTCTTTTGACGCTCTTCGATAATCGGGTCGTTAAACTCGATCACCTGCCCTGTGTCTTCACAGACCATGTGGTCGTGATGCTCGCCATGGTCAAGCTCAAAGACGGAATGACCGCCTTCAAAGTTATGGCGGGTCACCAGGCCAGCGCCTTCGAACTGAGTAAGAACGCGGTACACCGTCGCCAAACCCACGTCTTCACCGGCATCGCGAAGCGCCTGATAGACGTCTTCGGCGCTCATATGCCGCTCATGCTGATTGGAATCCTCCAAAATCTGAAGAATTTTGATACGTGGAAGGGTGACCTTAAGGCCAGCACTGCGGAGATCTTGGTTACTAAATGGCATACGGGATGCACTTCTCTGATAGGTCGCTCATCGGTATGATGCCACCCCACACCCACTAGTGGAAGTTAGTCCTTGATCCGACCACGACACATTTTGCGCGTCTTTTTGCTCACGACCTTGCTCACCACCTGCCTGACAGGACTGAGCGCCTGTGGATTCGTGGGGTTTCCTGGCGTCTACAAAATTGATATTGAGCAGGGAAATCTGGTCACTCAGGAGATGATAGAGCAGCTTCAGCCGGGTATGAGCCGGCGCCAGGTGCGATTCATCATGGGCTCACCTCTGGTCGAAGATACCTTTCAGCCGGATCGTTGGGACTACCCCTACGTCATCCGCAATGGCCCGGATATCATCCGCGAAGCTCAGGTGCGGATATTCTTTGAGGGTGACAGCCTAGTGGATGTTACCGGTGATTATTTGCCTAGCTGGGCCAACCCTAATGCCGAACCCCAAGGTTCTACGGAATCGGAAGAGACAGAAGAAGCGAAAGAAAGTTAGTCTTCCGACTGATTTTCTCGCCGAGCCTTCGCGCGAGCGGCCCGCTCTTTCCTTACCTCTTTAGGATCCGCGAGCAGCGGCCGGTAAATCTCCACCCGATCTCCGTCTCGAAGCACCTGCGTTTGTGCCGCTAGGTGGCCGAACACCCCCAAGCGCGTGTCCTCGCCGAGCGTCAGATCATCAAACTGCTTTTCGATTCCCGATTGCTGCGCTGCGGCAAACGCTGTGGTCCCCTCAGGTACCGATAGCTTGATGATTGATTGGCGTTCCGGCAATGCGTAAACCACCTCAATGCTAATCACTTCGGGATTACTCATGACCCATAGACATCCTGGGCGCGACGCACCACCGCATCGACGAGATTCCCGGTCACTCGATCAAACAGCTTTGCCGCAGCCGCGCTGAGTAAGCCGCCGCGAAACTTAAACTCCAGATCGAGAGACACCTTGCAAGCCTGCTCCGCCAAGGACTGAAAATGCCAAGCACCAGCAAATTGCTCAAATGGCCCATCCTTGAGCGTTAAGCGAATCGTCTCGAAGGGAACCAATTCGTTGCAGGTGGTAAAGCTATGCGAGATACCCCCGCGGGCAAGATCCAGACGCGCTTCCATATGCGCGGCGTCGGTATGCAAAATCGAAGCGCCTACGCAGCCATCCATGTACTGTGGGTAGGCCTCTACATCATTAACCAGGGCAAACAACTGCTTGTCCGAAAAGGGTAATAGAGCGCTACGGTGTATTGAGGTCATAAAATTCGCTATTCAGTTTCAGTAAGCCATCGCTTGCGCTTGCACATCATGGGACCAGCGATAGCCAGAGCCATGCGAAAGCGATCACAGGCACAGCCACAAAGCGGATGAGAAAATACCACAGCGAAAACAGTATGTCGGGTTCTCGCGCCAGCTCCTGACGAAGAACGTCTCTCGGCATTCGCCATCCCACGAACAACGCGAGCAGCAATACCGCCGCCGGGATAAGCCACTCTGCGGTAACGCCATCCAGCCACTGCAAAAAACCTTGCCCTTTTTCGGCAGCGCCGAGATCTACGGTGGCATACGCAGACAGCATAAAGGCAATGACGGCCATTCCTATGGCGGCTTGTACGCGGGGCACCCGAAACTGCTGCTCGAGCACACTCACGATGGGCTCCAGCAGAGCAACCGCTGTTCCCAATACCGTCACAAAAACCGTCACGAAGAACAGCGCGCCGTAGAGATCTCCAAACGGCATGTTGCCAAAAGCATAGGGCACGCTGATAAACAGCAGCCCAAAGCCTTGAGCGGGAACCAGGTTATTGGCAAACAGCACGGGGAATATCGCTACACCCGCAGCAACGGCTACAACGACATCGAAAAGCGCCACCGTGACCACCGCACGCACGATGGGAAGTTTACTGGGAGCATAGGCGCCGTAACTCATCCCCACCGCTACCCCAATGCACAGCGTATAAAACGCGTGCCCTAACGCCGCCATGAAGGACCCACGGTCAAAATCCATGGGTTGCCACGCAAAAAGGAATTCACCCGCGGCGCTAAGGTCACCGAATTCAATAGAGAAACTGACGATCACGCCAAGCAGCGTGATGAGCAACGGCACTGCTATCCACACAAACAAGCCGATGCCCCGTCGAAGGCCAAGAGCGACCGTCAGCGCCAAAATGACCGCAGCCAGAAACTGCCATCGCAACAGCCCCGCGGGCGCTGAGATTTTTGTGTCAAAAGCTTCCGCGGCATCACTCAAAGCGATAGCAGCAAAGCCCCCCAGCTGCATTTGGTAGGCGTAAGCAAGACTCCAACCGGCGATGAGCAAGTAAGACACCAGCAACAAAAATCCCGCCAGGCAGGACAACAACGCTACCGTTAACCACAGCCGCGACCTGTTGGACACATCGGTCGCCCAGCTCATGGTCAAAAAAGGCGACCCTCGGCCATGACTACCCAAAACCACTTCTGCGACGAGGAGTGGAACGCCTATAAAGAAGAGACAAAACAGGTAGCTAAAGAAAAACGGTGCGCCCCCGTGCTCACCCATGAGCCAAGCAAAACGCCAGAGATTACCCAGTCCCACCGCCGCAATCGCGAGAGCGAACACGAAGGTTGTTCGGGATTGCCAGCGTTCCACAGGTGAGTACAGGTTCATCAAAGTCCGAAGCGCAATGGGAGAGCACAGCTTGCCCGAGCACAGCCTTATTGCAAAGTACCCTCGAAGCGCACAATGACCACTCTTCTCGGGAACACAGCCTGTACAATAGACCCATGGGAAAGAAACACGCCAAAAACATCGATACCACGATTGTTCAAAACAAACGTGCGCGCTTTGACTATCAACTTCTGGAAACCTTTGAAGCGGGTGTCGCCCTCACGGGTTGGGAAGTCAAAGCTCTACGGGCAGGAAAAGCGCAGCTGACGGATTCCTACGTGATGATGAAGGATGGCGAGGCGTTCTTGCTCGGCTCACAAATCACACCGCTAGCAACAGCATCGACGCACTACGTAACGGACCCTACCCGGACGCGCAAGCTTTTACTGAATCGTCGCGAGCTTGCACGAATCCTGGCAGCCATCAGCGCCAAGGGGCAGACTTGCGTATGCACCAAGCTGTACTGGAAGGGTCATCTCGTCAAAGCAGCCATTGCCCTTGCTCACGGCAAGCAAAGCCATGACAAGCGGCAAACGCAGAAAGAGCGTGAATGGGGGGTGCAAAAGCAGCGCATCATGCGAGATGCCGTAAAACAGTAGTCGAACTTGGTTGTGCGCTGATTGTTACGCGCTAGGCCGCCAAGGCTTTTACAGTAATGCTAATACCCACAGCGTAGAGTACAAACAAGGCTATGCGGCGGTAGAGCAGACTCCCAAAACGTGCGAAGACCGCATGGCCTATACGATCGCCAATCATCATCGCGGGCATACCTAACAGAAACATCCAAAAGCTTGTTGTCGTGAGGTAGCCCGAGAAACCGAACACACAAAGCGCGATGACCGCAGAGAGCATAAAGAAGGTGAGGAGCATGGCCCTGCTGTGCTTGGCATCTCCCTGCGTCGCCATAACAAAGATGATCACCGGCGGACCTGGAATAGCAAAAACACCGTTCATTAGCCCCGAGACCAAACCGGTAGTGGTAGGAACCCCCAGCCTCGGCGCCCGCGGTGCTGGATGAAACATAGTCAGAACGGCACAAGCGGTAAGCACGCCCAGCCCTATCCACAACTGAAACTGATCCACCGAGACATGTTTTAGCAGTTGCGCTCCCCCTAAGGTCCCAACGATCGACGCAAGACATATAGGCAGCAAAGGGCGCTTGGGCGCGTCCGACCAAAACTTGTGCGCGCTCAACAAGCTGGTCCCAAGAGTTAGAGACGCCGTTATCACCACGGCGTCGGTAGGCGCCACAAAGAGTGACAAAACGGGCATGGCCGCCAACGCAAATCCAAATCCGGTAAACGCGCGGAGCAGCGAAGCAAACAGCAATGCCGCCCAGATGGCCAGCATCTGATAAAGGCCGATGTCGGCAAAGGTGCTTACCAGATCGTTACTCACGGGCAGTGCAAACAAAAACGCCCCGGTCCACAGACCAGGGCGTTTGTCACACGATCAAGAACTAGGGTAGCGCTGCGACCCACGAGCTGTTCTCCAGCCACTTCTGACGAAGCTTAGTAAGAAGGCCTGTTCCCTCGTAGGCGCGCAGGTAGTTTTGCACCAGATTCAAAAATTCGGCATCACCCGAAGCCAGAGCAATACCAAAAGGCTCTACCGTAAGCGGCTTATCCAGAGTGACAAGACCAGCGTCAGGGTTTCTCAGAACCTGAAGCTTGCACACAGGAGCATCTGCAACCATGCCCGCTGCCTCACCACTGGTGACCATGGCTATCGCTTCCTCGTAGTTAGCGACTTCCACAAGCGTTGCATTGGGAGCCGCCTGGGTTACAAACGATGCACTGGTAGAGTTCTTCAATGCCGCTAGTTTTACGTCGGTCGCTGCAATGCCGCCGCTCGCGATCTGCTCCAGCGCAGTGCGCGTTGCGAGAATCGACTTACCACTCATCATGTAAGGACCCACAAAAGAGGCGCTTCTGGAACGCTCAGCAGTAATAGCCATGCCGGACAGCACCATATCGACGTCACCGTCAGCCAGTGCCTTGGTCAGATCACCAAACGGCATAGGGCTTAGCTTAAGCTCGGCGCCCATTGCATTAGCAAGCGCATTGGCCAAATCCACATCAAAGCCCATGAGCTCGCCCTGGCGGTTACGCATATTCATGGGTGGCTGATCGCCGGACATGCCGACCACTATTGTTTTGCTCTTGACGACGCGATCCAGTGTGTCGCCTGCAAGCGCCAAAGGCGAAAGCAGTACGCTCAGCGCCAAAAAGCCGCCGGCTATAAGTTGTGCGGGTTTGAACATAGTTGACTCCCTTGATGTCAAAAATACACGGGCAATTCACCCGCGCGAATAAAAACTGCAGCGCAGCATAGCTGATTTTGTTTGGCGATATTGTGTCGGTTTTAGCCGTAGCTTAAGCAACGGATTCCAAGGCCTGCTGCCCCGCCCGATACAGACGCCCGGGGTTCTTGCCGGTCAGCTGATCGTTCTCCAGAACCGTTTCGCCGTCCACGATGACTGCTCGGTATCCTGCCGCGTCCTGCAACAGACGCTGCCCACCTGCAGGCAAGTCCTGAACCATGCGCGGCGCGAACAGACGCAGATTGTCAAAATCGATCACATTGATGTTCGCCTTGAGGCCTACCTTGATACGACCGCGATCCGCCATGCCGCAGTAATCCGCAATGTCTGAGGTCAAGCGTCGTATGGCTTCGGTAAGCTCAATCTTGCCGCCGCGAGCACGATCCCTCGCCCAATAGGTCAACAAATAGCTGGGGAAGCTGGAGTCGCAAATAGTACCCACGTGGGCACCGCCATCGGACAGTCCCATGATGGACTGGGGGTGGGACATCATTTCAAATACGTTATCGAAGTTCATATTCGTGTAGTTATAGATGGGAAAGTAGAGCAGCGCCTGCCCGTCGTCTTCCAACAACAGGTCATAAATCATCTCGAGGGACGACACGCCTTTTTCCTGTGCCATGTGCAGCACGGATGTTTCGGCGCTCTGCTCATATTCTGGGTTCTCGCCGAGCAGGAAGGTTTTGCTGGCCACGTAATCAATGGCAGCCATAAGCGCGTCCACAATCGGTGGCACTGGCGTACCGTCGCCAGCCAGGGTCTCGGACTCTTCGGTCAGAATCTGCGCCTTAAAAGCCTCTTCCTTCATCTTCGCGACGCGCTCTTCTAAGGGCAGGTCGCAAATCGCTTTGTAGCTGGGAAACCCAATAAAGGGATGAAAGGTGCACTGTAGACCCGTAATCACACCAATGCCTCGAGGCGCGGTTTGCAGGCGCATGCTCACGCCTTTGGCTTCGGCTTTTTCAGCGCGGTCGATAATGCGTCGCCACTGATCGGGAGCAAAATCCCGCTGCATAAGTGATAGAGAAAACGGACGCCCCTCCCCTGCCGCCGCCATGCTCTCAAGAATATCGAACTCCTTGTCGAAGGCATCCCCCTCTCGCTCGAGGTCAAAGTCGTTCACCGCCTGCAAAGTGCCATGGGATAAGCCGACAAAAGCGCTTGCGATACCGGCAAGCTCCTCGGTGGTCGCCTCGGAGGACGGCGTCCAGTCGCCATCAGCGCTACGATGAACGTCAGAACGCCCCGTGGAGAAGCCAATAGCTCCGGCTTCCAGCGCCTCGCGGGTGATCTTTCTCATGGCCGCGATATCTGTCTCGGTAGCGGGCTCATTGCACACGGCGCGATCGCCCATCACGTAAACGCGCAGAGGGTCGTGAGTAACCTGTACGGCAAAGTCGATGCTATGGGGTTTTGCGTCCAGGGCATCCATGTACTCGGGCAGGGTCTCCCAGTCCCAGGTCAGACCTTCGGCGAGGGCGATGCCCGGAATGTCCTCAACGCCTTCCATCAATCGGATGAGCTTTTCCCGGTCTCCCTCGCGCACGGGCGCAAAGCCAACGCCGCAGCTACCCATGACTACGGTACTTACCCCATGGTTAACGCTGGGCTGCATACCTGCATCCCAGGAGACCTGACCGTCATAGTGGGTGTGAAGGTCTACAAAGCCCGGGGTCACGATATGGCCTGTGGCATCAAGGGTCTCTCGCGCTTCACCGGCGCATTCGCCAATAGCCACGATGGCGCCGTTGCGAACAGCGACGTTGGTTTGCCGGGGCTCGGAGCCCTCACCGTCGTATACCAAACCACCGGTGATTTTCAGGTCGTATTCCATGTTCTAACCTTTATTTTGTTATCTATTGCGGATGTTTCGGAAGTCTAGGCAGCACCGCGGGACCTGTCCACCACACAAGGTTGAAGAATCCGGGAATAAGGTTAGGAAAAACCGTTCTTGAAATACGCCATGGTTTTCTTGCAGGTGACCGTCAGGGTGATCAGAATTCGCGACTCGTAACGTATAAGCCGTTCAAACTGTATTTGAGGACCCGTCATGGCCGCCGTAACACCCGCCAAAGTTACCGAAGTAAAGCACTGGAACGACCGACTGTTCAGCTTCAAAACCGAGCGTGCACCCGAGTTTCGCTTTGAAAACGGCCATTTCACAATGGTCGGTCTGGAAGTAGAAGGTAAGCCTGCGCTGCGTGCCTATAGCATTGCCAGCGCCAACTACGAAGAAGAACTGGAATTTTTGAGCATAAAGGTCGCGGACGGCTTACTCACCTCTCGTTTACAACACATCAATGTGGGCGATGAAGTACTGCTCGGCAAAAAGCCCGTAGGTTCTTTGGTGCTCACGGATCTGCACCCGGGTCGTCATCTCTACCTGTTTTCGACCGGCACAGGCTTGGCGCCGTTCATGTCGATCATCCGTGACCCCGACGCCTACGCTCGCTACGAGAAAATCGTGTTGGTACACGGCGTGCGTCACATCAGTGATCTGGCGTATCACGACTACCTCACTAATGAGCTTCCAGAGCACGAGTATCTGGGTGAAGAGGTCCGCGAGAAGCTTCTGTACTACCCGACGGTCACGCGTGAGCCCTTTAAGAACAATGGGCGCATCACTGAGCTACTGGAAAGTGGCAAGCTCGAAGCTGACCTGGGTCTACCCACGATTGACCCCACTCAGGATCGCGCCATGATCTGCGGCAGCATCGCGATGCTGGATGACATTTCTGCGTTGCTGAATCGGCGAAACTTTACCGTGTCGCCCAATCAAGGTACTGCGGGTGACTACGTCATTGAACGTGCTTTTGTAGGCTAAGACTGGCCGGCGGAGTAGACTAGCTCCATGGAAAGCGCACAAGCAGTTTTAGATTTTTGGTTTGTTGAGTCCGGCTCCAAGCGCTGGTTCAAACAATCTGATGACTTTGATGCGCTGTGTCGTGAGCGTTTTTTACCCACCCTTGAAGCCGCCCGGCTGGGAGAGTGCTGGAAGTGGCGATCCACTCCCGAGGGACGCTGCGCCGAAATCATTGTCCTCGATCAATTCTCAAGAAATCTGTTTAGAGAAGACCTGCGAGCTTATACGCAGGATGGTATTGCCCTGGTACTGGCCCAGGAGGCCGTTGCGCGGGGGGATGATCTGCGTATGAACGACGACCAGCGTTACTTTAGTTACATGCCGTACATGCATTCAGAGTCGCTTGCCGTACACAAAGAGGGACTGCGCCTTTTCGGGGCGCTGGGTAATACCGAGGCACTTCGCTACGCTATTGCGCACGAAAAAGTTATCGCGGAATTTGGTCGCTACCCCACTCGAAACGCTGACTTGGGCCGAACCAGCACCCCAGAGGAAGAGCAGTACCTTGCGAATCGCAAAGGTTGGTGATTGCGGGCTAGTTCCAGCCGCCGAGTATGGCGCCCATCAAGGTCATGGTAACCACCCAGTAACCACCGTTCACCAGAATGTAGGACCAAGATCGCAGCTCAAACAATGCGACCACGCCAAAGGCAAAGAAGATCCAACCAAAACCCGTGAGAAATCCGTATAGAGCACCGCTCTGTAAGGTGATGTCGGGCGTGCCAAGAAACATCGCCAAGCAGACACTCATGATCAATAGAAAGATAAAGGTGAGACCAAAAATCTTGGCCTTGTTACCGCTGGCGATCTGTTCTTCGGAGATGTCCGCGGCCTTCATCCAGGCCTTTCCGAACAGGAGCGGCGAGTACCATAAGCCGCCCACAAAGAACCCCGCGAGTGCTGCAACGACAATTGCTGATACGCTTACTGATACGTCTACTGATATCTCACCCATAGCGCTCTCCCCGAGTAATTATTGTTAGTCCGCCGCAAAGCTTAGCGACTTAAGAGTTGGATAGAGCGCGGCGATTGTCAAATCCAGTTCGCACCCGTCAACCGATGGCAAAACCCGATTTATGGTAAACTTTCACCCAACACTGGGGGCGTTACGGATTCGACGACGGTAACAAAACCTGCGGTGCATGCCGTGATGGTAGCCAATCACGTAAATCCAAAGCTGCAAACTATTAGTTGCCAATGACGACAACTACGAGGTAGCGCTGGCTGCGTAAGCAGTCATCAATACTTCATCTAGTGGCTTCGGCCCTAGCGGTCTTTAGCAAGGTTCCAGCCCCGCGTTACTGACTGTCATATAGAACTGGATCGCAGCAAAGCAGGCTCCGGGCCGCGCTGCTAAACATTTACGGGGATCGCCAATCACGTCCTGCCCATTGGGCTGTGTGCGGCTAGACTAGTTAATGGGATCTAAGCATGTAGAGCCAAAGGCAGAGTGCTGGCGGACGCGGGTTCAACTCCCGCCGCCTCCACCAAATTAAAAAAGGCCAGCCCGAAAGGGTTGGCCTTTTTTAATTTTTGGACTCCTGCAAGAGCTGAGTTCGCGCTCGAAAGGCGCGGGTACCTCACTGGACGTGAGGCGATCGCGCAGCGCATGGATGCGCAATAGCGATCCCTTAGCGCAGCGAGGTCTGTCGAGCAGGCCGAGCCAGTGAGACGCAACTCCCAACCACAAAAACTACTCACCCTATTGCAATCCCCAAAATACTAAATGATAATCACTCTCATTCGTACTTAGATTCATTAGGAGCCCATGTGAAACACCCCCTCCCCCGCACAATTTTCTTCATCGCCACTCTGCTTGCAAGCATTTCAGCCGCAGCGCAAAACGACCCACAACTCGAAACAGTGATCGTGACCGGCAAGTTATCAACATTTGGAGCCACAAAGTCAGACATCCCCATCCTTGAGACAGCGCGATCTGTGTCTATTGTGCCCGCAGAGGAATTCCTGGAAAGAGGAGCACTGACCCTGGATGACACACTCAATTACACCTCGGGAGTCGTCGGCGATACCTTTGGCTACTCAACGCGCGGAGACTTTCCCCGCGTTCGCGGCCTGGATGTTCCCGAGTATCTGGACAACATCCAGGTACTCTTCGGCTTTTACAACAATGCCCGCTCAGACATCTACACCTTAGAGCAAGTAGAGATCCTCAAAGGTCCTGCTTCGGTACTTTATGGACAAGGCTCCCCTGGCGGCTTGGTGAACACCGTGAGCAAGCGCGCGGGGCGCGATAACCTTGAGCGCGAATTCATGCTCGACGCCGGCAGTCAGGACAGGCTGCAGGCTGCGACCGATATCGGGTTTAGAATCAGCGACGATGGCAAATGGAGCGGCCGCTTTGTGGGCGTTTATCGTGACAGCGAAACCCAGGTCGATTTTGTTGATGACGATGCATTGGTATTAGCGCCTTCCATCACTTATCAGACTGACCGCACAACGATGACCGCGCTGGTGAACTACACCGATCGCGAGAGTGACACTGCCCACCAATTCTTACCACTCTCCGTAAGCGGCTGTGCAGACTCGTCAGTACAAATCTCCGAAGCCAACGTGTGTGCTGGAACCAGCGGCGCCGAGGTACCCGCCTCGCGCTACGTGGGCGAACCCGGGTTCAACACTTACGACACAGAGTCCCTATCCGTCACGCTGTTCGGCGAGCATGTTCTAAACGATGTTGTCTCATTTGAGGCCACCGCAAGATACCGCGACAGCGAAGCGGACTATCGACAAACCTGGGTGTCATTCCTGGGAGCGGGCAACCCAAGGACCCTCCCCGATGGCTCAGCCATTGGTCGCAGCTGGTACGACGCGCCCGCGTCCTCCGAGCAATACGCTATTGATGCACGTACCCGTTTCAAGTTTGAAACGGGCAGCTTAAGACATGAGGTCTTGGTGGGCGTTAACTATCAGGACGTAAACACGCGCACTGACGCCGCGTTTCTTTACGCACGACCCACCACCTTTAATGTGTTTAACCCGCAGTACGGCGAGGACCCAGTACCGACGGCAGCCGACTTCGACTCCGCAAGAGGCACCTCCCAAAGTGATACAGAAACCGTCGGTTTTTACATCAACGATCAGATCGAGATGGGCAGATTTGTTGTGACTGCTGGTTTGCGATTCGACGATGTCGAGATCGACAACGGTAGCGAAGTACAGAGCGATGACGCAGTATCGTTCTCGCTTGGTGCGCTATACAAAACAGATATGGGCTTAAACCCTTACATCAGCTACTCCGAGTCCTTTCAGCCCATTGTTGGCACCGACGCACTCACTAACTCAAGCTTTGAGCCCCAAGAAGGCGAGCAATGGGAAGTGGGCGTTAAGTGGCAACCCAGCGGAACTCGCACCTACGTGACCGCAGCCTACTTTGAAATTGAACAATCGAACCTACCCAATCCTGCCGATCTTCCCTTTGCCGCAACGCAGCAGGAAGGCGTAGCCGAAATCAGCGGATTCGAGATTGAAGGCCAGACCGTTATCGGGAATGTCTATCTCGACGCTAACTTCAGCGTATTGGAAACCGAAGATCCCGATGGCGTGCGTTTTCCAAGCATTCCTGAGGAGCAAGGCTCTATATGGGCTACCTGGCGTCCTATGGAGGGTGCTCTCAATGGATTTAGCCTGGGCGCAGGCGTTCGCTACGCTGGCGAAAACCAGAGCAGCGGGACAGCGTTTTTAGCTGACAATGGTTTTGCCCCGACACCCGTCGAAGTTAAAACCGATGGATACACTTTGTTCGATGCTTTGGTGGGATACCAATGGAATTCCACGGCATTCACGCTGAACCTGCGTAACGCGTTTCAGGAAGAGTACTACGGCACCTGCCTTGCCCGAGGTGATTGCTTCCCAGGCGAAGAGCGAACCATCGTAGCCCGAGTTACCCATAGCTTTTAATCCGGAAGATTGCCGATGTTATCTGTAATCGCATCCTCTTTAGTGGGGTTGGGTGTAGCGCTGCTGTACGCTACATGGCGCTCAGCGCTGCCCCGCTTTGGTCGAATCTTGGGCTGGTCTACCATAGCTTTAGGCACTAGCGTCTGGTCTCTGGCCACAGGCATCGAGCGTGGAATCGCCATAGCGCTCATTGTTCTGTGCATCAGTGCACTGGGATTCGTTGCTGTGTCTGCCTCCATCGCTTTCGCGGCGCCGCGCGATGGCAAACAGACGTTCCCTCGGAAAGATAAGCGCGCTTTCAGAGTTCGGAATAACCATCAAGCCGCTGTCGCCTCGAACAACGGTGCAAGCTGGATGCTTCGCCAACGCGTAGGGTGGCTGATCACGGCAGGGCCTGGCGCAGCGCTCCTGGCCTTTACCACGGCACTTGCTAGTCATCAGCTGTTACTCCGTGCGGGCGTGCTGCCGGAAAACGCTCTGGTTACAGAGCTGTTTATGTTTCCTGTGCTCTGGGGGTTCTTAGCCGTTTGGAGTCTCATGGCGCAAAGCCTCAGCCGGCACATAGCCACCATGGCCATACTGCAAATTGCGATCGGCCTTCTTTGCTATGCCTTCGCATCGTGACATTTCCACTCATCGGTTTTGCAGGAGCCGCGGCTTAGATTCCGGATAAGAATATGGTCAAAAAAGCATACAAAAAGACGCTCAAAAAGAAGAGCAACGCAAAGTCAGTGCAACGCGCCGTGTCAGCTCATGGAGTGCTAGGCGTGGCAATCGCCGCTGGTCTTTATCTAGTCTGCTTGAGCGGAACAGTGAGTGTGTTCAAAGATCAGTTGGAAGTATTTGAGCAAAGAAGTGAAATACCGGAGGTATATAGCTTCAACGGAAAAGAACTCCTGAAAGCATCAAGTGAAGCGATCCAACTGGATCCCGACACAAAGCACTTAGTCGTGTACCCCCCTACCCAGAAAAAGAAAGCCGCAATCGTGGGAACCGACAATAAATCACATTACTCAGACTCCGAGGGCCGACTGGCATTGGAGAAATTTCATCCCTGGTCCAGCTTTCTCATAGACCTCCATTACTATCTCAATCTGCCCCATGGCTTTGGAATGATTGTCGTAGCAATTTTTGGGGTACTGCTGTTTGCCATGTCGGTATCTGGCTTACTGGCTCACCCCAACATATTTAGGGATGCATTCTCGTTTCGTCGCGGAAAGTCATCGCGACTGGTGCATACCGATATCCACAATCGCCTGGGCGTTTGGACCATGCCGTTCCATTTGAGTAATTCGCTAACCGGGGCAATGATCGGACTGGCAAGCGTATCGGCCCTAGCCGTCGCCACTCTTAACTACGAAGGGGATACGAGCGCGGTTTTCGCTCCGGTGTTTGGCAGCGAACCCGAAGTCGACTTACGGCCCGCGCCCATCGCACGAATGGATTTATCCCTGACTCACGTCCGGGAGAACTACGCTTTTACAAGACCCGTGCTTCTGGTACTCCACGATCCGAATACCGAAGGTCAGTATCTGCAGATTTTTGCGGAGCATCCCGACCGCCTAATTTATGCCGAGAAATACAACTACAACGGGGACGGTGAGTTTCTGGGAACGGTGGGCTCGGCGGACGGCAGTATTGGACAGCAGGTGGGCGACTCTGTGTACAAAGTACACTTTGGCTCCTTTGGCGGTATGCCCGTAAAAGCCGCCTATGCGCTCTTTGGCCTATGCTTACTATTCATTATCCATTCAGGGATGCGCGTGTACTTTCTAAAGCGCCAAGCTCGAGGTAAGAGCACAGCAGCAATGTATGGTGCTTGGCTAGGTGTCGCTCTCGGCGCTCCATCGGCTCTTGCTCTAACACTGTCCGTGAGCTTGGTGCTCCCTCTAACGCAGGAGCAGCTCCAGCTGTTGTTCTGGCTTGGCTTGGTGTTCGCTGTTTGTTTTGGGCTTTATAGGGGCTATCGCTCTGACAGTAGGGCCGCTTTGGCAGCGAACCCTGTTGTGCAGCAGACCGTCTGATCAGCATCAGACATAGTCAAAGCATTAAATCCCGTAGCGCTCTTTGATGTAGGCAAAAAAAGCAGGGCCGTTAGCTTCTCTGTCAGCATCGACCTTTCGCGCGATATCGGTGTCCGCCATCATCTCCTGCCAGTCCTCAATACCGTCGATCTCTGCGACAAAATCTCTTTCGAGGAGCGCGCCCGCCAAAGCCACGACGCCCAGTACATAGCGTAGATAAATGTCAGCCATCGTTAGCTTGTTCCCCATCACATAGGGTTCAAACTCTGCAAGACTGTTGAGCGCCGCGACACCTTTAGTAAGACCATCGCGCACCTCTTGAGCCAATGCTTCGGGCACAGGACTTTTACTAATAGAAAATGGAATGAGTCTTCGTCCTGTCAGCTCCAGATAGAGTTCTGAAACCTTGATGACCTGCCGAACTCTGGCGCGATCATAATCATCGGCAGGGTATAGTGGCGAGTTGAAGGGGTAGGCATCTTCAAGGTAGTCGCAACATACCGTCGACTCGCTCATGCACTCCCCGTGCTCCGTCGTCATCGCGGGAACCTTACCGAGGGGGCTTATCTCTAAATAAGCGTCGTCAGCACCAAACTGCTGCACCTCCTCGAAGGGCAAACCTTTGTGGAGAAGTACATGCTTAACGATGTTGTAGTAATTACTGTAAGAAAAGCCGTATAACTTGATCATGTCTTAAATCCGCTCCGTCGCTCGTTCGAAAACTCAGTATCTGAGCACCCATCATTGGTCTAACCCTGCGCTCATCAGTCTATTACAGATCCGAAGATAGAACCCGCTGTAGTAAAATGCCGCAGATGCGAGCCTCTCAACACTTTAGCCTATTGATCTCCTTCGCCATTACACCGGCTATCGCTATCGCTCAGGAGTCGGTGACTGACACCCGTCCCAGCATCGCGCCGGACATTCGCGAAGACGACACCAAGTTAAAACTACAACGAGGCGACGTCGTTATCGTCCCTATCCCCATATCAAACCCTACTCTCGGTTCGGGCTTGGTTTTGGGTGGAGCGTACTTCTACTCGCAAACCGAAGAACAAAAGAAAACACAGCCTGCATCTGTCACGGGAGCTGCTGGTGTCTATACGGACAACAACAGTCGTGCGTTCACTTTGATACAGCAGAACTACTGGAACCAAAACAAGTGGCGATTCACGGGAGCTGCGGGCGCTGCCGATTTGCGCCTGTCGCTCATCGCACCAGAAGACGTGAGTACCAGTAGCGTCGACTGGCGCATTCGCGGTGAGTTTGTGTTTGCACGACTATCACGCAAGATCAGTGGCAACTGGTATGGCGGCGGAACCCTGCGGTTTGCAGATATCGCTCAGGATATCGAAACCACGGTCCAGTCCAACGACTTTGATACCAGCCCCGACGTACGAGCCGCCGGCTTAGGGGCGACCGTTGAATACGATAGCCGCGATATGCCCCTGAACTCCTACAGTGGCCGCTACTTTAAGGTGGAAACGCTGTTCAATGACGAGGCGGTCGGTAGCAGCCAAACCTATCAATCGTACAACCTTGCCTACAATTCTTATCACGCAGTTGCAGACAACCTCACCGTGGCGTGGGAATTCCAAGGCTGTCAGCGCGTGGGTGGCGCCCCTCTGTGGGACGCCTGTCGAATCAACTTGCGGGGATTCGCCGCCACTGACTACTTAGGAAAGGTATCCACATCAGCGCAGATCGAAGCCCGTTGGCGAGTCAGCGAGCGCTGGGGACTTGTAGGCTTTGCAGGCGCCGGACAGGTAAGCCGCTCTTTTTCAGAGTCCGAGGACCGCTCTCTGATACCCAGCTACGGCGTAGGCCTGCGCTTTATGGTTTCCAAAGCAAAACGAGTGAACATGCGATTGGACTTTGCGCGCTCCCAGGACAGTGATGCGATTCACTTTTCCGTGGGCGAGGCTTTTTAAGCCGCTGCTGTAAGGGACTAGTTTGCGGCGCTATTAGCCTCCCGGAGGTTTCATCGCCTTCATCTGTAGCATTTGCTGCATACGTTCCATCATTCCATCAACGGAGAAACTGGCTACGGCCTGTCTTGGGGGAAACTCCCGAAAGGTCATCAGCCATTTACCTACTTCTTGTTGTGTCGGTACGAACAGCCAGATCTGATCTGCAAAGAACCGCGTGTACAAACTGGAATCCAAGGATGTTTCATAAGGATCTGTGCGTAGATTCACCATCTGCGGAAAATTCAGCGCCTCGCGACTCCCGCCCCAACCATCTTTCTGAACGCCAAAGTGGATTTTCCAATCGTTCCAGCGAAGCGCGTTAAAGTTAGCGTTGTCATCAAAATAGAAAATGTTGTGGCGAACACCCGGACCCGTGCCAGCGAGCAAGTCTGTTTGATCAAATCCATCAAGGTGCACCCGAAAAGACTTCTCACCGGCCCGGTGGCCCTTGCGCAGCTTGCTGGCGATATCCGGCTCCCCCGCCGCCGCTAAAAATGTCGGCAGCCAATCCTGGTGGGAAAAAATATCGTTGATCACAGTGTTTTCTTCGACAACACCCGGCCAGCGTATAAGTGCGGGTACACGAAAGCCCCCTTCCCAGGTCGATCCTTTCTCTCCACGGAAGGGCTCAGCGCCACCATCGGGATAGGTATTGGTTTGCGAGCCATTGTCCGTGGAGTACACAACGATGGTGTTATCGGCGATCCCCAGAGCGTCCAGTTTGTCCAAAACACGACCTACGTGAAAGTCATGCTCCATCATGCCATCTGCATATAAGCCGTAGCCCGACTTGCCCTGCCACTCGGGTGCCAGACGAGTCCATACGTGCATACGCGTAGTGTTCAGCCATACAAAAAATGGCTGCTCGTTGGCATGGGCCGTATCAATGAATGCAAGTGCGGCGTCGGTAAATTCTTTATCCACGGTCTCCATACGCTTACGAGTAAGCGCACCGGTATCTTCTATCTTGCCGTCAGCGTAAGAGCGAATGACTCCTCGTGGAGCGAAGCGGCGCCGGAACTCGGGATCTTTTGGGTAAAAATACGTCTCAGGCTCCTCCTCTGCATTCAGGTGGTAGAGGCTGCCGAAGAATTCATCAAAACCATGATTGCTCGGCAAAAATTCATCCTTGTCACCCAGATGGTTCTTACCGAACTGTCCTGTGGCATAGCCATGGGGTTTGAGGAGCTCCGCAATTGTTGGATCTTCTGCACGTAAACCAATGTCGGCGCCGGGCAAACCTACTCGCAAAAGTCCGGTACGCAGCGGATGCTGCCCGGTGATAAATGCGGAACGGCCTGCGGTACAGCTCTGCTCGCCATAGTAGTCGGTGAACATCGCGCCCCCCTTGGCGATACGATCAATGTTGGGAGTCCGGCTACCCAGCATCCCGCGGTGGTAGGCGCTAATGTTCGACCAGCCGATGTCGTCACCCCAGATCACCAGTATGTTGGGTTTGCGATCTGCTGCGGCGATGGCTGCTGAAAACAGTAACGAAGCCCCCGCCACAAAAACTCCGCGCGCCAAGGACCCCGAAAACAGTCTCTTCATTTGCTATTCCTCTTGTTATCTTTATTAACGCTACAACACACAGAAGCCGACTCTATTAGAGCAACACTCTAAAGTCACCAACTCCTGATAGCACGATCCAACGCTTATCCGCGCAAACGTGAACAGTTCTGATCCTGATATGCTTCGCTTACAAGAAAACTGACATCACCCAGTGACCTAAACTGCCAGGAGACCTTATGCAGATCAAAGCTTCGAAATTAGTACTCGCACTCGGCGCCGTCTTTGCGATGACACCCGCACTGGCCAGCACCCAACTCATTCACGCGGGCGAGCTCCTCGCCATACCCGGCAAGAAGCCGCTCAAAGAACAAACGGTAGTGGTTGTTGATGGCCGTATCCGCGAAGTTGTTGACGGCTATCAAAGCGCTAGTGAATACGACGCCGACAGCGTCATTGATCTCAAAGACAGCTTTGTCATGCCAGGTCTTATGGACATGCACGTGCACCTTCAGGGTGAACTCAGCCCCGACAATGATAGCCGCTCCCTTCGCTGGTCCGGCGAACTCGTGCAGATGTATGGGTATCACAATGCGATGACCACGCTCATGGCGGGCTTTACTACCGTGCGAGACGCAGGCTCAATGAATCAGCAAACCTACGCTGTGCGCGATGCTATTAATAAAGGCTGGATTGACGGCCCCAGAATCATCGCTGCGGGTGGCGTGGGCATTACCGGCGGCCACAATGATGTGAGCGGCACCAAGCATGAGTTCATGGAGCTGATGACCGACGAATCAGTCTGCGACGGACCCTATGACTGCCGCCGTGCCACACGAAACGGCATCAAGTACGGCGCTGACTTCATCAAGATCACCTCTACCGGCGGTGTGCTTACCGACCGCGCGACCGGCACGGGCAAACAAATGGAAGATGACGAGCTCGTCGAGGTAGTGCGAGCTGCGCACAGCATGGGGCGTAAGGTCGCCAGTCATGCTCACCAAGAAGATGGCATTATCGCGGCGCTGAAAGCGGGAGTAGATAGCATTGAACATGGCACCTACGCAGGCCCTGCCGCGATCAAAGAGTTCAAGCGCACCGGCGCTTATCTGGTGCCTACTCTGCTGGCCGGTGCGACGGTCGGCGAGATGGCAAAAATGGGAGGAATTCTCACGCCGGCTCAGGCAGCCAAGGCGATCGAGGTTAGCGCCGCAATGCAGGGTAACTTCGAGAAAGCGCACAAGGCCGGCGTAAAAGTCGCCTATGGCACGGACACGGCTGTTTCCAAGCATGGTCTTAACGCCCGAGAAGCAGAGCTCATGAACAATGCGGGAATGAGCGAGATGGATATCCTGGTGTCGGCGACGGTCAACGCCGCTGACCTCATTGATATGAGCGATAGCTTGGGAACCATTGAAGCAGGTAAGCATGCCGACATTATTGCAACTCAGATCTCGCCTTTAGATGACATCAAAGCCTTACAGAACGTTGGGTTTGTAATGAAAAGCGGCAAGGTGATGAAAGAGTAACCGCAGGATGAAAGGGTAACTACGCGATGAAAGCGCAGCGGTTAACCGCCGTCTTATTTGCAGCTTTGTTCCAACACTCCGCCTCGGCAGACGATGCGATGGCTGAGCTGCGAACCATCGTTACAGGCACAGATGTGAACTCGAGCTTGAGCGGTCTGCAGATTAGTCTGCTCAAAAGTGGCGAAGCGACCGAGGGTTATGCCCTTGGCTTTGCGCAAATAGAGTCAGGCGTAAAAGATCCCTTACGACGGGATCACAAAATCCGAATCGCTTCAATCTCAAAGCTCGTGGTTGCTATAGGTGTGCTGCAACTGGTTGATGCCGGCAAGCTCGACCTTGATCGCGACCTATCTGATTATCTTGGCTGGAAGCTGCGTAACCCCAATTTCCCTGACGAGGCTATTACGGTCAGGCAATTGCTTTCACATACCTCATCGATCCGCGATGGGTCGGCGTATTTTATCGCTGCCGGGACCGGAGAGCTGCGCGAGTTTTTTACGCCCGGCACAGACTATTGGGAGAACGGCGATCACTTTGCCAGCGGCACTACGCAAGCACCGGGCGAGTTCTTTTACTACTCCAACCTGAACTTCGGTATTTTGGGGACAGTAATAGAGTTACTGTCCGGCCAGCGTTTCGATCAGTACATGGCAAACAGTGTGCTGGTACCACTGGGGATTAGCGCGCGCTTCGATCCTTGTGAGATTCCAACCCATCAGCGGGCAGCAGGGTTTCGAAAAGGAATAGAACCCGGCGGATGGGACGATCAGAGCGATTGGCTGGCACAGGTCGATGGTGCACAGCCCTCATGCTTCTACGGCATGCAAAACGCGAACGACGCCCAAGAGTTTCTCAACAGTTACACCCCTGGCAGTAATGCGACGATCTATTCACCGCAGGGTGGCCTGCGCGCCAGTGCTGACGACTTGGTCGTAGTGCTGAAAATGCTAATCAATCATGGTGCGGCCAATGGCAAGCAAATTTTGTCTGGGTCTTCCGTCGAACACATGCTGGCGCCCGATTGGGACTTGAATGCGGAGCGCAGCAATGGATTGTCCGCGGGAGAGGCAGAACCAGGAGGCCCTACCGATGGGCTCATGACCAGCTACGGCCTATCGGTACATCGAATCAACACGAGAGAGTGGGGCTTTACGCAGGGCCCCGAGCTTCTCGTTGGCCATCTTGGAGAGGCCTACGGCGTGCTCAGTCACGCTCTCATCGATCCGGACACCGGTGATGGCATCGCGACAATTGTTACGGGCACGGCCAAGAATCCGGCCGAAGCTCCGCCGGGAAGCAGCCCCTTGTATCGGGTGGAGGAGGAGATCCTTCGTTGGTGGCTAGAGCGGAATTACTAGAAGCCAGCTCTTAACTCTTAACCCAGCGGCGGTGCCTTACGCTTTCGTGGCCCCTTTTTCTTGGGCGCGTCTTTCTGATCGCCTTCAGCGGGGCTCGACCCCTTTGCCGATTTTTTTGGCTTAGCGCCGGGACGTGAGATTCTAAGCTTCTGCCCACTTACCCATACTGTTTGCAAGTGCTTGAAGATCTCTTTGGGCATTCCCTCAGGCAAATCCACAAAGCTGTGATCGTCTTCAATCTGAATGCGTCCAATGTACTCCGCATCAACTTCTGCCTCGTTGGCAATGGCACCTACAATATTGCCGGGCTTAACGCCGTGCTGGTGACCTACTTCAACGCGATAGCGCTGCATCCCCACATCAGCGTCTTTACCAACCGCCTCTTTATCACGACGGGGCTTACGCTCTCTGTCGGGATCACGTGCTTTTCCGCGCTCTTTGCGGCTATCCCTGTCCTTATTTCGATCCTGCCCTCGAGTCTCTCGCACAGGTCTATCTTGAAACTGCCGAGCAGGCTCAGCTGCAGGCGTAGCGGTCGCTTTGCTCTGATTCATCACAACCAGGGCCGCGGCAATATCGATAATCGGGACACCAAATTCCTGCTGGTAAGATTCCACCAGCGCTCGAGCAGATTCTCTGTCCTGCGTATCGAGTGTCTCGGTGATTCTGGCCTTAAAACGTGCGGCCCGCTTATCACTGACCTGCTCTGGAGTCGGTAGCGCCATAGCTTCGATCTTTTGGCCCGTCACCCGCTCGATGGTGCGCAGTAAACGGCGCTCCCGGTTTGCAGCAAACAAAATCGCTTCACCGGTGCGCCCTGCTCGACCCGTGCGCCCGATGCGATGGACATAGGCTTCGGGGTCGTTGGGAATGTCGTAGTTGATCACGTGACTAATGCGTTCCACATCCAGACCCCGCGCAGCAACGTCCGTTGCCACCAAAATATCCAGACCTCCCCTCTTCAGGTTCTCAACGGTTTTCTCGCGAAGGTTCTGGGGGATGTCGCCATTCAAGGCCGCAGTGGCGTAACCACGAGCCGATAGCTTGTCCGCGAGTTCCTGGGTCGCGATACGCGTTCGCACAAAAATGATGACGCCGTCGGAGTCTTCCGTCTCCAGAATACGTGTGAGCGCATCGAGCTTGTGCATACCGCCCATCATCCAGACTCGCTGACGTATGGACGCATTGGTCACCGTCTTAAGCTTGATCGTAATCTCTTCGGGCTTGTTTAAGTGCTTCTTAGCGATACGCCGAATAGCGTCAGGCATCGTTGCCGAAAACAGGGCGATCTGTCGCTCGTTTGGCGTTTGCTCGAGAATCCACTCCACATCGTCGATAAAGCCCATGCGTAGCATTTCGTCAGCTTCATCCAGTACCAAAGTCTTCAGTTCAGACAAATCCAAAGAACCACGACGCATGTGGTCCATCACGCGACCCGGCGTGCCAACAATCACGTGAACGCCGCGCTGTAACTGGCGCAGCTGTGTTCGATAGTCCGAGCCACCATAGATAGGCAGAACCTTGAAGCCTTTACTATGTCGCGCGTACTTCTGAAAGGCTTCGGCCACCTGAATTGCGAGTTCGCGAGTAGGCGCTAGCACCAGTGCCTGAGGCTTGTTCAGCTTAGGATCGAGGCGGGCCAAAATGGGCAGTGCAAAGGCCGCCGTCTTACCGGTGCCGGTTTGGGCCTGCCCTACCAGATCCTTGCCCTCAAGAAGAGGAGGAATAGTCATGGTCTGAATGGCAGAAGGTGTTTCATAGCCCACATCGCTGAGTGCTTTCATCAGAAATACAGGAAGTTGCAGCTCATCGAAGCTGCCGGGGGTCGTTGGGGTGCTCATGGGAATTACCGAAAGAAAGTATGCTGCGCCCGGCTTCGCAACAAACCCTTTAACGGGGTCACACGCGAGCACACAGGCAAAGGATAATTATACAACTTAAGCGTCACACAGAGTTGTGACTAATTAAGCCCTTCCTGGTAGTCCTCTCCGGGCTCTTTTTCTGGCTCTTCGTCGCTTTCCGCCGCCTTGAGACGCCGCTGGCGAGCCTCTTCCTCGGCGAGCACAGCGCGAATCTCCGCCATCACAGAGTCCGTATCCGCTTCATGAGTATCAAGCTCGGCCCACCCCGTAAGCTCGTGTTCCGGATTCAGGTCGCCTTCTTCAAACAGACCCCAGAGCTCTTCGGCATAGTGAGTATCCAGCAATTCCGGAGCGAACTGCGCGTAATACTCAGTGACATTGCGGATATCACGGGTGAGCATGGATTGCGCGTTGTTGTTCCCGGCCGCATCCACCGCCTGAGGGAGGTCAATAATCACCGGGCCGTCTTCATCGACCAATATGTTGAACTCAGATAAATCGCCGTGAATCAAACCGGCCGCTAGCATACGCAACACGTACTGCATCATTAATGCGTGATCTTCGCGAGCCTGCTCCGCGGACATGGACACATCGTTCAGTCGAGGCGCGACATCGCCATCTTCGTCGGTGACCAATTCCATGAGTAGTACGCCATCGAAGCAACCGTAGGGCTGGGGAACACGAACGTCGGCGCGCGCCAGCCGATAGAGCGCATCCACCTCAGCGTTTTGCCAGGTTTCCTCCTGTTGCTTACGCCCGAACTTCGACCCCTTCTCCATAGCGCGGGCACGGCGACTATTGCGCACCTTTCGACCCTCGGTGTACTGAGCGGCCTTTTTAAAGCTGCGCTTTACGGCGTCTTTATAGATCTTGGCGCAGCGCAACTGGCCCGAGCTGCGAACGATGAAAACATCGGCTTCTTTACCACTCATCAGCGGACTGATGACTTCGTCGATAATCCCTTCTTCCATAAGAGGCTGAAGGCGCTTTGGTGTCTTCATGGCTAAACGAGTCGGTTCCGAATTATGTGAGGAAAACTAAGCCTGACACTCTGCCATATAAACGCAGCGACTTCGATGCTCCCCGAGGGGCGTTGAAATTGAACCACTGTGAGGCCGTCGAAGAGCTACACTGACCCGCAGTGCCAACGATTTTAAGAACCACGGAGAAAACTCATGAAGAATGCGGATATTGCTCAACACCAGAGTGCATCAATAATGCGCGCAAGTATGACGGACGGAAGACTGATATTGATGGCTGCTCTATTGATGAGCTCTACATCTCTCTTTGCCCAGTCGCAAATGGACGATACGCAAATCGAAGCGCAGCGGGTCACTGACGGGATCTACATGATCACAGGGCGCGGTGGCAACATGGGCCTCAGCACCGGAGACGACACCACCTTTCTCATCGACGATCAGTTCGCACCACTGACGGACAAGATCGTCGCGGCGATCGCCGAGATTACGGATCACCCTGTTGAATATGTTCTGAATACCCATTGGCACGGCGACCACACGGGAGGGAACGAAAACTTCGGTAAGCAGGGTGCTTTGATCATGGCTCATGACAAAGTGCGCGCACGGCTCGAGAAGGGCAAAACCACTGACACAGGTGAAGTCCTACTGCCACAGCCGGAAGCATTGCCTGTAGTGACGTTCAACGATTCGCTAACACTCCATGTAAACAAGCAAACCATTAAGGGTGTGCATGTACACCATGCGCATACCGATGGAGATGTGATCGTGCACTTTGAAGACGCCAACGTCATACACATGGGCGATACATTTTTTAACCAGCGTTACCCATGGATTGATCTTAAAAGTGGCGGTCACATCGATGGCGTCATTAAGGCCGCAAAGATAGCGCTTGCGCTAAGTGACGAGCACACCAGAATCATTCCAGGTCACGGCCCCCTCGCGGGCAAAATGGATTTACAAAAGCATCACGACCGGATCGTAGCCATCCGGAAGGAAATAGCGTCCATGATGGATGCGGGAAAAACACTGGAAGAGATTCAAGCGGCCAAACCGACCGCCCCTTTTGATAGCGAAGTAGACTCATCGGTATCTATCTCTGCGGAACGCATGGTCGATATCGTGTACAACTCCCTGAGCCAGTGAGAAATATGTCGACCTCGCATGAATGCAAGCTCAGCACTCTTCTTGCGCCCTCGATCGCAGCCCTGTAACTTTGCCCTCTCATTGATTTCTATCGATAACGCACTCAACTGATGCGCGACTATTTTTTGCGGCGTCTGCTCTTGATTCCGCCCACCCTACTGGGTGTAACCATTATTGTCTTCGCAATCACTCGGCTTGTACCGGGTGGCCCGCTCGAGCGCGCAATCATGGAAACGCAACAAATGAGTCAGTCTGGTGGCGGTCAAGTTGCCGGGCAAGGCATGGCCATTTCTGACGAGCAACTCGAGGCGCTGAAGGAGTATTACGGCTTCGATAAGCCCATATTGCAAAGCTATGCAGATTGGCTGGGCAAAGTGGTTACGGGCGATCTAGGTTCTTCTTACCGATACAATGAACCTGTCTGGGACGTCATCAAAGAACGATTTCCGGTATCGCTCTACTACGGCATCGTAACGCTCATCCTCACTTATGCCGTGTGCATCCCCTTGGGAATTCTCAAAGCTATTCGCCACCGCACGTTCGTGGACAACATATCCTCCGTACTGATTTTTGTCGGCTACGCGATCCCGGGCTACGCCTTAGGCTCACTCCTCATATTGTTTTTTGCCGTGCGACTGGAATGGTTTCCTATGGGAGGTTTCGTCAGCTTCAACTTTGACGAATTGAGCGCCACGGAAAAAACGCTAGATTTACTGGATCATTCCCTCCTGCCACTCATCTGTTATCTGGTAGGGAGCTTTGCACTAGTTACCCTGCTTCTTAAAAACCATCTCATGGACAATCTGGCCGCGGACTACATCCGAACAGCCATTGCAAAGGGCGTGTCCTTTCGCAAGTCCGTGACAGGACACGCCATGCGCAACTCCTTGATCCCCATCGCGACAACTTTCGGACAGAACATCACGCTTCTCGTCGGGGGTTCTTTTCTTATCGAAACCATTTTTGATATCGATGGTTTTGGTTTGCTGGGGCTTAGTGCAATTTTGGATAGAGACTATCCGGTAGTCATGGGCGTCGTTTTGCTCGCTAGCCTTCTGCTGCTCATCGGTAACATCATCTCGGATGTTCTCGTCGCCCTCGTTGACCCAAGGATACGATTCAGCTAAGCCATGCTGCAGCTCAATCCCCAGACTCTCAAGAAGCTCCGCCGTTTTAGACACATCAAACGCGGGTATTACAGTTTCCTGGTTCTCGCGGGGCTTATGGTTTTACTCAGCTTTGGCGAACTACTGATAAACAGTCGAGCACTGCTCGTCAGCTACGAGGGCGAGCTGTACTTCCCAACGTACACGGCCTTTCATCCGGGCACGGACTTCGGACTCGACTACGACTACGAGGTTAACTATCGGGACCTCAAAGAGCAGTTTGCCAAGGACAATAGCGGAAACTGGCTACTGATGCCGTTTGTGCCGTACAACGCCTATGAGAACCATGCGCCCGGCGGCATTTTCACGCCTTTGGCACCGAACGCCGAGCAACAACACTATCTCGGTACGGATACGACAAGTCGCGATATTCTCGCCAGGCTGTTTTACGGCACGCGCATCGCCCTGATTTTCTCTATTGGCTTTATGTTGTCGGTTTACCTCATCGGCATCGCCATCGGCTGCTCCATGGGGTACTTCGGCGGCGTTTTCGATTTGTTATTCCAGAGACTCATCGAAATCTGGTCAAACGTCCCCTTTCTTTACATGGTCATCATCATTTTCTCGGTAATACCCGCCGCGTTTTCAGTGCCGACCCGCATCGTTATTCTGTTAATGGTCATGGTGTTGTTTTCTTGGACGGGTATGACCTACTACATGCGTACAGAGACGTACAAAGAAAAGGCCCGGGACTATGTTGCCGCCGCGCGCGTCATCGGCGCGTCCAACTCTCGCATTATCTTCCGGCACATATTGCCCAACGTTCTCTCCACCTTAGTAACCTTCATGCCATTCACCATCGTTGGCGCTGTTTCAGCGATTACCGCGTTGGATTTTCTCGGTTTCGGTTTACCACCACCGACCCCAAGTCTTGGAGAACTCCTCAAACAGGGCACGGCAAATTTGCGGACCGCACCTTGGATCGTGACTTCAGCATTTGGCACTCTGGTAGCACTACTCACCCTTGTGACCTTTGTGGGTGAAGCCGTCCGCGAGTCCTTTGACCCAAAAACCTATTCTATTTATCGCTAAGAAATCAAAAGAGCATTGTCTATGAAACAACGATCTTCATCTAAGTGGCTTTTAGTCCTTGCAGTGCTTGCTCTAGCGGGCTGCGGTGGTGAAAGCGATGGCGGGGACGAAGCAGCAAACGCGCCAGCGATAGATAACACCGAAGAAGTCAACGCGGCCTACGCTGCAGAACCCGACTTCTATCGATTCAAAACACTTGAAGAATTGCCTGATGACCTCGTCTGGGAAAACGGATCTGAGCTAGCAGAGATTGGCTCTCCGGAAGCTAAGAAAGGTGGTACCCGCTACATTGCTCTTCCCGATTTCCCAAGAACATTGCGGACCGCCGGGCCCGACTCAAACGGGGCTTTTCGGCCGTACATACTCGACGATGTCGTGACGCTCATCGCCCACTTGCATCCGGACGAGCGTGAGTTTTATCCGGCTCTCGCCGAATCCTGGGCTTTAGACCCGGAAAACTCTACGGTGTACGTAAAGCTGGACCCAGCTGCCAGATGGTCCGATGGCGTACCAGTAACCACCGGCGACTTTTTCTTCATGTTTTGGTTTTACAAATCCGAATACATCCGGGCGCCCTGGTACAACAACTGGTACAGCACACAGTACACCAACATCACCCGCTACGATGACCGTACCTTCTCGATCACCACGGCATCAGCAAAACCTGATTACTCTGCGAGAGTTCTTGAGCTACATCCTCGCCCCCAGCACCACTTTAAGGAGCTCGGTGATGACTATCTTGAGCGCTACCAATGGAAGTTCACGCCGACCACGGGTGCCTACGTTCTTCGCGATGGAGACTTAAAGAAAGGCCGATCTATCGTCCTAACCCGCGACAAAGACTGGTGGGCTAAAGACAAAAAGCACTTTAGATATCGCTTTAATCCCGATCGAGTTCAATTCAATATCATTCGAGATACCCCTAAGCGATTTGAGGCTTTCAAGCGCGGCGACATTGATCAGTTTGGCCTGGCACTCTCTGAGTACTGGTACGAGAAATTGCCTGACTCTGACCCTGATGTGCAGGCGGGCTACATAGCCAAGTCAACATTTTATAACGAGTACCCCCGCCCGCCATACGGGCTCTGGATGAACACATCCCAGCCATTGCTCGATGACCTAAATGTTCGTTTGGGCATCCAACACGCAAGCAACTGGCAATTGGTGATAGATCAGTACTTCCGTGGGGATACGGTGCGCTTAAAAACCGCCAATGAAGGGTTTTCGGAGTTCAACGATCCCAGCATAGAACCCAGAGCCTTTGATATCGAAAAAGCCCAAAGCTACTTCGCTGCCGCCGGTTTCACCGAACGCGGCCCCGACGGAATCCTAATGAATTCTGAAGGGCAAAAGCTGGCCTTCACTTTATCCACCGGCTACGAAAACCTTGCGGACGTAATGACCATCCTGAAGCAGGAAGCCGTAAAAGCCGGTTTGGAGCTGCGCATTGAAGTTCTCGATAGCACCACCGGCTGGAAGAAAGTGCAAGAGAAGCAGCACGAAATTCACCTTGTCGCCTTCGGACGCTTCCTCGAAATGTACCCACGGTATTGGGAGCACTACCATTCCGACAATGCCTACGATGATGCTTTTCTTGAAGACGGCAGCGTCAATCCCAATCGAGAGTTAAAAACGCAAACCAATAATCTCGAAGCATTCGCCAACTTCGAAATGGATGGGTTGATTGAACAGTACCGAGCGTCTCAAGACAAAGACGAGATGATAGAGCTGTCTCGTAAGATTCTGAACTTACATAACGATCATGCATCGTACTCTCCCGGCTGGTACCAACCGACGGTACGCCTGGGTCGCTGGCGCTGGATACGTTATCCGGAGTACTTCAATCACAAGCACATCCTTCAGATAGACGACCTTTGGGTGCACTGGATCGATACAGACCTGAAAAAGGAAGTCCTGGAGGCGCGAAAATCAGGGAAGACCTTCCCTCCCATGATCGATGTGTACGACCAGTGGAAGCCATAGCCCTTGGCTTATACACCCATATTGGAGGTCGATGGACTCGTCACAGAGTTCGCGACAGACGAAGGCGTAGTGCGCGCTGTAGACGGCGTTAGTTTCACGGTGGACCCCGGCAAGACCGTCGGTATCGTGGGCGAATCAGGCTGCGGAAAGAGTGTAACCGCGCTGTCGATTATGCGATTACTCCCTCAGCCTATGGGCCAGGTAGTCGGTGGTGCTATCCGTTTGCAAGGGCAAGACCTAGCCAGCCTGAGCTTTGAAGAGATGGAGTCTGTCCGCGGCAACAAAATAGGCATGGTGTTTCAGGAGCCCATGACGGCCTTAAACCCCGTGCACACTATTGGTCGCCAACTCACTGAGGGACTCAGACTCCATCGAGGATTGAGTGGACAAGATGCGATTCTCGAGGGGGTAAAGATTCTCGAAAAAGTCGGGATTCCGTCTCCCGAAGTGCGTATGGGTGAGTATCCGCATCAATTGTCGGGAGGAATGCGTCAACGCGTCGTCATCGCCATAGCGCTAGCTTGCGGGCCCGCCCTCCTTATCGCCGACGAACCCACTACGGCTTTAGACGTCACTATTCAGGCGCAGATTTTGGAACTCGTTAAGGAGCTCCAGGCCGACATGGGGATGTCGGTCATGCTGATCACTCATGATTTAGGTGTGATCGCAGAAACCTGCGACGAAGTCGTTGTGATGTACGCGGGTAAAGTTGCTGAAAAAGGCACGGTCTTCGACATTTTTGATCGCCCTTCGCATCCCTACACCCAGGGCCTGCTCCGCTCGATACCGACTTTGGACACCACACCCAAATCGACACTGAACGTGATTGACGGGATGGTCCCGGGCTTACGGGACTTACCCAAGGGGTGTCGGTTTGAAAACCGTTGTCCGAAAGCGTCGGATAAGTGCCGCGAGACGCCGCCGACCGAGGAACCTATCGAAGGCATGCACCAGGTAAGCTGCCATCAGTGGCAAACGCTATGAAACCACTTCTGGAAGTTGACAGTCTGCGCATGCATTTCCCCGTCAAGGAGGGCCTTTTCATGCGCTCCAGTCGGGCAAACCGGGCGGTCGATGGGGTTTCCTTGCATATCAACCCCGGCGAAACCCTCGGGCTTGTGGGCGAGTCCGGCTGTGGGAAATCGACCCTTGGTCGCTGCCTCGTGCGTCTATACAAGCCCACGGAGGGCAGTATTCGCTTTGCAGGTCAGGACATCACGCATCTCAAGCCCCGTGAACTACGTCCTTTGCGACAGAATATCCAGATGATTTTCCAGGACCCCATGGAGTCGCTCAACGCACGACACACCGTGGGCGAAATTCTCGAAGAGCCGATGATCATTCAGGGCGTTGGCGGAAATAGCACCGAGCGTAAACAACGGGTTCGAGAGCTACTCAATATTGTAGGACTGCCAGCACGATCCGTGAGCCGCTACCCCTTTGAATTTTCCGGGGGGCAGCGACAACGGATTGGCATCGCTCGTGCTATCGCACTGAACCCTCAACTGATTATCTGCGACGAGCCGGTGTCAGCGCTGGATGTATCTATTCAGAGCCAGATACTAAATCTGCTGATAGAACTACAGCAGGAGTTCAATCTTGCGTACCTGTTTATCGCGCACGATTTAGCGGTGGTAAAGCACGTATCCGACCGGGTGGCGATCATGTATCTGGGCCGGGTTGTTGAAACTGCTGAGTCCGAGACCTTGTATCGGAACGCCAGCCACCCCTACACCAAGAGTCTCATTTCGGCGATACCCATCCCCGACCCCCATCGAAATCATGGAAGGCAGATACTCACGGGAGACGTCCCATCGCCCATCGCACCACCGAGTGGTTGTCACTTTCACCCTAGATGTCCGGTTGCACAGCCGGCTTGCAGTCAAAGTTATCCGGCGACTCGAAGCATTGGCGAAGCCCACGAAAGCGCCTGTCTGCTCGATCCAGTGACGGGGCTGGTCGCTGGATCGCAATAGCTCGGGACAGCAGACCTAATCAGGAGTTATTCCTCGACCGTCGCGCCTCCGTCCTCCAAAAGCTGCCAGAACTGCGCACGATCATTGGTGCGAGGAAACTCCGTTGCCGGTGTTTCTACACCCAAAAACTCGCACAAAGGCCCCCAACCTTCCTTCACTTGAAACAACAGCAATTGCTTGGCGGGTATCGCGGCTTTCACGGCCTCAGTATGGGCGAAAAATCTAGCCGCTAACTCGTCTTTACTCATAGCGGGATCAAAGCCCGACCGAGCTATGACCTTCATGCACATGTCCAACCATGGCTGCGCTTCCGCCGGGGCATCATCACGGCTTAACAAGGCCGTGAATATTGTCTCGCTAATGCTTGCTACCCAAGAATCTGGATCTCGGTGGGTGAGCACAAACTTCGCGTGAGGAAACGCCGCATGCAGCTCGGGATAAAACGACGCCGTTGGCCAATCTACTGCCGACTGCTGACCTTGATAAATCGCGCTCCAATCAGCTTGTCCGGCGACCACTGCATTCCATAGAGGCACATGGACTGCCGGGTTATTCAGTACCACCTCCATGTGGTAGCACGGCCCCAGCCCCAGCTGCTGAAGTGCCGTTCGCAGGGACATAGTCCCGGTTCGCCCTACACCTGCGCCAAATACTTGCATGTTGTGCCTCCAAAGACGCCTATATTTTCTAAAGCTAGCTCAGCAGATTGGCCGGCGCAATAAAGTCATGCGTTCGTGCTTAGCGCGGCGTGTCCGTAAACCAGGCCTCTTGCTCCAGCTGACGCCAAATTTTCTTCGCCACCTCACCGCCTTCATCGAGAACTCTCCGAGGCTCATCTGCAACGAATTGACCGTCAAGCACCTGAACACGACCGTCTGTCATGACCGTGCGAACCATCCGGCCGTTGGCATAGAGCAAGTTATTCAATGGCTCTGGGGGCAAAGCGCCGGTGCCGTTGAGCATGTCAGACATTTCTACCGAGATGAGGTCCGCGCGACAACCCGGCCTAATTGCGCCCAAGTCATCGCGACCCAAGCCTTTAGCCGGTATCCGCGTTGCTCCGTCGATAGCATTCCAAATCGTTGGGCGCTGGCTATCGCGCTCGGGGTCAAGTTCACCAAGGAGCTCGTGACGCGCCTGCCCATAGAGCACCGCCAGCTTCAAGTTCTCGACATAGTCATTGGAGTGGGTATCTATCCCTATGTTGACTGCCATCCCAGCGGCCAGTGCTTCAGGATAAGGCTGTGTGCCATTGCCAGCACCACCGCCTGAGGGGCAATGCGCGTATACGACGCCGTGCTTTTTGAGAATGGGCGGATCGATCTCCCAGTCGAGTCCACTCATGTGCGCGCCAAACACCGGACCCTCGCTGAGCATGCCAAAGCTCTCCATCCACTGAGTGGGAGTCTTGCCCCAAAGGCGCTTAACCGTGTCGGTCTCTTGTTGACCCTGCGAGAGATGAATGTGTAAACCCGTACCCAACTCTTTAGCAGCACTGGCGAGTGCGCGCATGGTCGCCGGTGTCTGCGTGTCGCAGGCATGGGGAGACATCATGGGTCGGATGAGCCCGTCGCCTTTACCCATGTGCGCTTTGCAAAATTTAAGATTAGCGGCTATCTCGTCTAAAGTGCCCTGCTCTGAATCCATCAGGACCTTATCGTCAGATCTAAACCAGATGGCGAACAATCGCTCGATACCAGGAATCATAGCTCCAGGATAGGCTCGCACGCCCCAGGGAATCGCTGATCGCACGTAGCTTTCGGCTTGGCGAAGACTCAGGCTCATTTCCAAATGCGTTGTGCATCCTGAACGCAAGAGCTCCGCCAAATTAAGCGCTGTAAGCGCATCCATCTCGTCATCAGAGAGCATCTCAACGAGTTCCAGCGGACGGGCATAAGAGCGTGGGCCCTCGATGATTCCTCGGGTGGGGGTGGCACTACAACAATGGGTATGACCTGAAATAAAGCCCGGGAGCAACAGCTGCCTTGGCAGCTTCAGCCTCGGCAGCGCATCAGTAAACCCGCCTTCTCGCACGTCCTCAACAACGCCGCGGCGCACTAAGACCTGCCCATTACGAACTAGCTTCAACTCACCCCGAGAGTCGGTAAGTATCCACCCAGCTTCAACAATAAAGTTTTCGCCCAGCTGTTTGCTAAGCTTCTCTAGCTTTAAAGTCTGATCTGTCTTTGGAGCTGCGGCGACCGTCGCAGGGCTCACGGCAAGGCCACTCAGTGCCAGGCTTTGAATAAAGCCTCGGCGGGAAAACCCGGATGAGTCCGACTGATTCACACCCTGGCTTCTCTCAGCATCGGCACTACCGGGGGTGCGGACCCGCATTGGATAATGCCCATTTCCTCGAAGCCATGGCGCTTGTACAGCGACATATTAAGAGGGTTCGATGATTCCAGATAAGCCTTGGCGCCCAAGTCATCGACTTTAGCTAGAACATGCTTCATCAATTGAGCACCGTGCCCGCGCCCCTGATAGGCATGGTCTACGCCTAGCACCGCCAGGTACCAGCAGTCATCCTTGGGGTGATACTTTTCCATCTCTCCCATCAGGCCGATACAGTCTTCATGTATAGATGGGCGTACCGTAGTGATCATGCTCTCAACAAGGCGCTCCTCATCAGGCCCTAGTCCCGGGGGGTACCACAGGGCCGTCCCCTCAAAGCCAGGCGTACGATAGGCCGTACCCGCAGCAATTGCGCCACCGCCAAAGGCGTCATAGAAGTCTCCCGTTGCTGCTTCTAAAAAAGTCGCGGCTTCGGGAAAAAACCAACGCATCAGTGGGTCTGCTGCGAAAGCGCTCGCCAAAGACGCAAAAACACGCGCTCGCTCATCTTCGACAACCTGACTTACGTCACTATGTGATGGAGCCTCTACCCCTGAATCAGACATCGATACTTTGTCCTAGCGCTGCATGCACAATGCCGCCATCAATGGTGATGGTGTCACCCACGACGTAGTCACCGGCGCGACTCGCGAGGTATATCGCGGTGCCCGCGAGATCTTCGTCAGTACCAATACGACCCAAGGGAATACTCTTGCCTATTTCATCGCCATGATCCCGAGCGGCCTTATTCATATCTGAAGCAAAGGCACCAGGCGCGATAGAGGTAACGATAATATTGTCCTTTACGAGTCTGGCTGCCATGCGCTTGGTCAGGTAAATCAAACCGGATTTGGACGCGTGGTAGCTGTAAGTCTCCCAGGGATTCAGACGCTGGCCGTCAATCGAAGTGATATTGATAACCTTAGCGGGAGAACCGCTCGCACCACCGGCTTTAAGCATTCCGTGCAGCGCCTGGGTCAAAAAGAATGGCGACTTCAGGTTGAGATCCATTACCTTGTCCCAGCCCTTTTCCGGAAACTGCTCAAAGGGCTCGCCCCAGGCCGCTCCCGCGTTGTTTACCAGGATATCCAGCTTTTGCTCTCGCTCGCCAAGCGCTGCGGCCACCGCCTGGCAGCCCTCGACTGTCGACACATCCTGAGGAAGAGAATGACAGTTGGGTCCCAACTCCTCAGCAGTAGCCTCACAATCAGCTGCCTTACGGGAGCTGATATAAACCGTCGCACCCTGAGCGATATAGGCTGCGGCGATTGTTTTGCCGAGGTTGCGCGATCCACCGGTAACCAGCGCTACGCGCCCTTCCAATGAAAACAGTTTTTGCATATCCAAAGTAATTCTCCTTAGTTATATACGCTTGTTCGACTGTCAATTTTGCATGCTAACACCCTATGCATGCAGAGGAATCATGATCAAAACATTCCGCTAACAATGAATACCAGAGAAGCACTGCGAGTGGGATTGCGCCATGACCGCGGTACAGGTGGTAAGCTTGTTTTCGCAAAGGAAAAAAGCCGTGCTCAAACGCCCAAAACCCAAGATCTCCAAGCGGGATCACATCAGACTCGGCCAACGGTTCGAAGGCACGGTGCGCGACCTTAGTAGCGACGGACAGGGAATCGTGGCCCACCCCGATGGCCGCATCTTCTTCGTAGCTGGGGTTTGGCGAAGCGAACACGGCCTCTTTGAAGTCACCGGTCTCAAAGGGAGAATGGGCTTCGCAAAATTAGTTTCCTTAAGTGAAGGGTCTCCAGAGCGTAGACCACCTCCCTGCCCCTATCACGGATTTACTAACGATACTTGTGGAGGCTGTCCTTGGTTGTTCATGGCGTATTCACAGCAGCTCGAGAGCAAACAACAACTAGTCACGAAAACTCTCCAGCCATTGAATGAAAGCCTGGTAATAGCTGACATTTGGAGTTCGCCGGAAGAGCTGGGTTATCGAAACCGAGCGCAGCTCAAGACTGATGGACGGCGCTTGGGCTACGTTGCCGCAAACTCTAGAGAAATCGCCGAAGTCAGCGACTGCCTGGTCCTCAATGAAAGAAACCGTCAGACCCTAAAGGACCTCAGAGCACAACTTCCCAATCCAGCCTGGAAGCCGAGTCGTGGTAAACAGTGGTTAGCCCTAGATTTTGACGACGACATCACCGCGCAAGAGGTTGTGGCCAATCAACGACGAGCATTCCGCCAAGGCAACACCGCGCAGAACCAACGGATGCGCGAATGGCTGAAAGAGCGCATAAGGTTCCTAGATCCGCAGGATCCTGTTCTGGAGCTTTTCGCAGGATCGGGAAACTTCACCGAGGTTCTGGTGAACGCTGGCTACCAAGACATCTGTGCCGTCGACAGCTTTAGGCCCGCTGTCGAAACACTCACCAGTCGCGATTTGCCGGGAGTAGGCGGGCTTTGCAGTGACTTGGGCCGCAGCGGCAGTGCCGAGCAACTAGCGCCGCAACTGTCAAAGGCCAAGCTATTACTTATGGACCCGCCCCGTGAGGGACTGAAAAACTTTGCTGAGTATCTGTTATTCGCAAAGGGGCTACACACAATTATCTATGTCTCCTGCGATCCGGCGACGCTATCACGAGACCTAAAAGTTGCGATGGAACAGGGATTCGCCTTAAAAGAAGCTCAGCCCCTGGACCTCTTCCCTCAAACCCCTCACGTCGAGGTCTTGACCGTCCTCAGCCGCTAAAGTTGGCACCATCAGAGGTTCAAGAACGCTGCCACGGTCCAGAAGACCGCCATACCCGTGAGCAAGGTAACGATGTGGTTGCGTGTCTTCCACGCTACCAACGCTGCGGAACTTAGGCCCGCCAACTCGGGCGCGGCGATAAGCACCTCACCTTCGGAACTCGTCAGCATCGACACAATGAGCGCGCCCATCACGGCAGGAGCAACATACTCAAGCGCTCTAAGCGCCAGGGGTGGAAATCGCACCTCGGCCAGGGCGACCACAAAGATCGCGCGACTCAGATAGGTACCAATGCCGGCAAGTAAAATGGCAAGAAACTGACTCATAAACGCTGCCGCCGGCCTTCAAGAAACAGCCCTAAAAGGACTCCGAGCAGAGCGCCTACTAAAAGCCCCGATCGATTGGGCAAGTCTGCAAGAAGCATCGTAAATGCCCCCGACAGTAGTGCGACAAGCACCTTCTCCCAGCGATCAATCGCAGTTACGAGTAACGCCGTGAACAATACCGGAGCCGCAAAAGAAATATTCCAGCTCTCCGGCACAAGTGGGCCAACAAACAGGCCTAGTGCCGTACAGACCATCCACAATGCCCAAAAGGTAAAACCTGCAGCCAGGAAGTAGGCGCGAAAGGCTGCCGGTTCTTCGTCCTTACGCAGCATAGCTAGGGCAAACACCTGATCGATCAACACATAGGGGCCCACCCAACGAAACCACGCGGGCTGCCCCTGAAATCTCGGCGCGATGCTTACGGAGTACAAAAGGTGGCGGGCGCCGACAATCAAGGCTGCTGTCACAGCGGCTGCAACCGAAGCACCTTCACCGAGCAAGGTAACAATAGTGATCTGTGCGGCGCCGCCAAACATCAGGGGAGACGAGCTCCAACCGAGCCAAGGAGCAATACCTGACTCACCCACAACCACGCCAAACACCAGAGCAAATGGGATGGCGGGTATAAACAGAGGAATGCTTTCAAACATCCCCCGTTTTAGGTGCAGGTAGGGATCACTCATGCGCGGCATTCTACGCGAGGTAGACGACACGGGGAATTTCATTGCTCAGAACCGAGAGGGTATATTGAAAAACTCTGCAGTTAACAGCGGCTCTAGCATTTCATGCGTCACTTCTTAATTAGTAAGCTACTCATCAGCCTCTTTGTGCTGGACGCACTGCCTGTTACTAGCGCAGAAGAAGAACTATCCATGTCCAACGGGGAGTACGTAGTTCCCGGGATTCTGTCGCTTCCCGCACAGACCAATCATGCCGCCCCTGCCGTGCTACTGCTCCATGGCACCGCTTCTCAAAAAAACGAGGTAGGCGACCTTTATCTGCAATTAGCTCAGAAGCTCGCAGCAGAAGGCATCGCATCGCTGCGAATCGACCTTGCCGGGGCCGGCGACAGTGCCGTGGACCACCTCCACTTTAGTCTCAGTAGTGCCACGAGAGATGCTCAAACGGCATTTGATTTCCTCTCGACGCACCCACTGATCAACAACAAAAAGATTGCGGTTTTAGGTTTCAGTCAGGGCGGACTCATTGCCCAGCGTCTGGTACTCAAGGAGCCTCGTGCTTTAGCACTAGCTACGTGGTCAACGGCAGCCGCCAATGGCCGAGGCAGCTTTGCCAGGTTCTTTGATGAGCACTACCGCGAAGCCTTGAGAACCGGTCATGCGAGCGTCGCCTTTCCCTGGCTCTCGGAGCCATTGCGTTTCAGCTTGCAGTGGTTCACCGAGATCGACGAGCAACAAACCCTCACCGAGATGCAGGGCTACAAAGCGCCAATTCTGTGTATCGCCGGTACGGCTGACAGCACCGTAGCTTTTGAGCAGAGCGAGGAACTGATTAATGTGTCCACGCACCCAATGAGTCAGCTTGTATTGTTAGCCGGTGCCGACCACATATTTAATGTACTCGCAGCTAAGCCATCGTTCAAAGAAACACCCACGCACTCTGACCGACTACTGAGCACGACCGTCAGTTGGCTCTCAGAGCTCTTCGATCACTATTCCCAGAGCGCCGGGCCCTAGGCGATATCCAAATCCATGGGTATGAACTTGCAGACCAAAACTTGTGATGAGCCAAACTTTGCAGCGCTCGCCCGCAAGGTGTCGCTCACTGCGCTCATAACGCTCCCATGCTCCCCTTGGATCTGGGTACTCATCGCGTTCGTCACAATCTTAAGGCCATCCCTTGAGTTGAGATCATCAATGAGCGACTGAATAACGGGGATATAGTCTGCGTTAAGGGGGTAAAGACTCAGTTCAGCAGTAAGTGTCATATCTTGGTCCTACCTGAATGCTCGTATTAGGGTGCTCGTATGAGAATGTTCGTATGAGGGTCGTCATATTAAGAAAAGCGCTAATCACTACGCATTGATCCCGCGCTGCACGTCAGTGAACACATGGAGAAAACCCCGATCGAATTCACCAGCATGTTCATCGGCTATATCTAACATGGATGCGAGCGCCACTGGGCGTTTGAGTCGCTGAGCAAGGCGTTCCAGCACAGCCACGACCCCCTCTCGGGTCTCATACACCCTTAGCCAGTCAGCATCGGTCCATCGCTTGGCAACAAGCGCAAGACCGCTAGGAAGCAACTGCGGGTTCTCTCGAAGCACACGATAAGTGCCTTCTAAGAAGGCATCCCGCTGCCAGTCAGTGAAGCGCTGCCAATGACGCACAAGATAGTGATCGAAGAGCACATCCAGCACCAAGCCGGAGTAACGACGCTCACCTTCGGGAAACAACGATCTCAGCGACCGATAAGCGTCATGCCGGTCGGTTAATACGTCCACTCGCCGATGACGACGCACTCCATCGGCAACTCGAGGATGCAATCGATGCTGGCTCAGTGGGCCCTTGACCAGATCACCGGCAATGTTACCGATTAGACTGTGGGCATAAGGCTCTGCGAGAAGCGCGTGAGCAAGATAGTTCAAGGGCTATCTCGGATCGATCTATCTTGCGCTGACGGCTCGCGCAGCAGAGAAGACAACAAGAAAGGTAATGATTTCCACGACGATTGCATCCATGGTCAAAGCTGCGCCGTGTACCTGCCATGCCACGATGCGTGCAGGGGCTACCAGGCCGATCAATAGCGCACCTGCCATTAGGTAACTCGGATGTCGGCGAAATACGCCATACAGCATGAAGAGTCCCGAACACAGAAAGAACGCGGCACTGTCACCAAGCTGGGTAGCAAGACCGGTACTCTGCAGCAGAGACGCACCCAGCGCGCCGGCAATAATCGAAGGCGCGCCTAGCCAAGCAAGGCCAAAGCTCAAGTAAAGCAAGCCAAACAAAGCCGAGACACCAAGGGCGAGTTTGCCCGGCAGTGAAAGAGTCTGAGTCATGAACTGAATCCTTTTTATGTTTTCGTTGGAAGATCATCGCGTAGAGACGTTTTACGGGTCTCAACAATCACAACCGCGACGATGCAGGGAGCGTATACAGTGCCTATCTCAGTGACAATACCTCAGTAACAATACCTCAGTAACAGTAGCCCAGTGACAATATGCCTACGACCACCTCTGAAAGAGAGCCCCACCCATGAATGCACCGTTTCAGGAAACACGGCTAATCGACGACTTTAGCTACCGTCAGCAGGCGAGCATTGGGCAGTGCTGGCAGTATGTGAGCGACACCGTCATGGGCGGTATCTCACAGGGCTTTGCCCGCCACGAATCAGTGAACGGTCGTCACGCTTTGCTGCTCGCGGGTAACGTTAGTCTCGAGAACAATGGCGGTTTTATTCAGGCGGCATTGGACTTGGAAGTAGCTGGAAAATTGCTCGATGCCAGCGCTGCAGAGGGCATTGCTGTCAGCATCTGCGGCGACGGGCGCAGCTATGCCCTAAACCTTCGCACGGCTGACACAGAGCGGCCATGGCAGAGTTACCGATGTACCATAGACACCGAGAGCCATTGGCAAACGCGCTACCTTCCGTTCGCCTCGTTTATACCTCACAGAATTGAGCAAGCACTCAATCCTCAGATACTGCGACGTATCGGCCTAATTGCTATTGGCTCACCGGGACCGGCGCGCGTCGCTATATCGAGAATTGCTCTGTACGGGCAGGGCAAGAGCTAGCCTAGAAACACTAAGCCACTGACGACCCAGTTGAAGATGACGAGGCCTTTGCTTTAGCAAGACGTCTGGAGCGCCAACTCTCCAAGAAAGCCAAGGCACCCCAAGCGTAAAGTGTTACCGCCACGAAGGTCGCGAAGCGCTGAAAGAACGCCGCGAAGGCGTCCTTGCCGTTGGCAGAGTCTTCTACCGCGGGGCCGAGCAGAATGAGCATAGTAACCAAGGCATTAATCCAAAATGATGGAGCTACGCGGGTCTTGAGGAAACCGTACAACTTCGCCGAGGCGTAAAGCGCAAAAACAAACATCCACAGGGAGAACATCCACAAGGTCGGAGAGATAGAAAGCAACTTCCAGAAAACTACGGCCATGATCCCGCCGACAAACGTAGATCCAATGAGCTCGCGCCCGGCGTGCCGTGCATCCACAGCGGAGGTTTGCTGCCCCAGGGACACTGACTTCATGATCGTCATCAGATACTGTGATGGATTGGTCAGCGCCAGCAAATACGCCGGCATCACAATTAGCATCGCTCGTACAGCAAGCCAATTAGACTGTGATTCACCGCTGGCAGGTTCCTGAGGTGCGGCGGTCGACGCTTGCTCGGGAAAGAAGGGATAGACGATCCATTGGCAAAGCACCGCCGAAAATATTCCCAGCGCCAGGGATTTGATCACCGTGGTGGCTAACAAATAGTCAACGCTGCCCGCGACGGAGATCAAGGTAAAACCGATGGTTAAAAAAGTACCCAGCAGGCGCTTCCCATTAATCAGCGTGAGGTACATGGAAAAGTACAGGCCCACAGCGACGATCAGCACCGCACTCACCGGGTAGTAGCGAATCAGCGGAATAAGCAGTACACCCACGGTGAGCGACACAATCATAATGAGCAGCAAGCCCAAGAGGCCTTTGGGCCCCATGGGTGGCCCCGGCATGGCACTTAAGAACACCACGAAGAGTGGGGCAATAAATGGCAAAGGGAAGCCGAAAGCGTAGGCCATGGCCAAGGCCAAGGCCGTCGCAAAAGCGAATCGCAGAGCTCGATTCTCGGCCGCTTTTGTCACAAGCAGCTTACCGTCGATCTTACTTGCTTGGCAGACATCTCAGATTCATTAGTAAGCGTAGGACAGCCAGCTCATAAATCGGATATAGATCTGGCCCAACCAGCGCAGCACCGTGGCGTCATCGCTATACACAATCACCGAAGCTTGCCCGCCAATACGCAACTGATTCACTGCCTGGTCGCGAGGGACGTTAAAACCCACTTCAACGGGAAAACGCTGAGCCTGACGCAGCCAATCGCGACTATTGCTAACCGTCGGCAAAGTACCTGGAGCCGGAGCTTGCCCGGCGCTAATGCCCAATCCGACGTTCCGGACGCTGCCCGGAAACACTTCACCCGGCAAAGCATCGAAGAGAATCTCTGCGGTAGTCCCCGGCTGCATATGCCCAAGATTGTTCTCTGTAAATGCTGCACTAATCCAAAGATCGTGAATAGCAATGATGGTCATCACAGGCTTACCTGTGCCAGCGTACTGACCAACGTCAGCGCGCAAGTCTGTGATTAAACCGGCGGACGAGGCTTTTACCACCGTGCGCTCAAGATCCAGGCGCGCCTTCTCTACTGCACTCTGAGCGGATAGTAAGATCGCGTTACTGCTCTCATCATCTCCGCCCTTTTGTTCGATCGCTCGCTGAATATCAGACTTCGCCGCGGCCACTTTGGCCTCTGCCTGATCCAAGGACGCCTTGGATGACTCTAAGCGACGTACCGACAAGGTCCCGGGATCGGTCTCTCGTAGCCGCTTGAGCCGTGCGTAATCCTGACTCGCACGTAGCCGATTCGCCTCGGCCGCAGTGAGATTAGCGCGAGCACTCAGTACCGTTGCGTTCCCCGCCTCCACCTGACTTCGAGCATTCACCAAGTCTGACTCTGCACGAGAAAGTGCGATCTGGTACTGCGATGAATCTATTTCAAAAAGTGGATCTCCTTCTTCCACTTCCTGGTTATTACTTACCAATACTTTGGTGATGGTACCCGCAACTTCCGGGGCGACGCCGATGACATAACCCTGCACTCGTGCCTGACTCGTGTAGGGCACATAGCGATCTGATAGTAGATACCAGCAGAGGCTTCCTACAATTAGCGCCAATACAATCCAGGTCGTACGTTTCATCGCAGGTGCTGATGATTCCTCTGCTCCTGCCTCGATATCACTCATTCCGAACTTCCTCCTGATTGGGCGTTATCCAGCACCTCGGGAACCGGTGACTCCAAGTCGTCGCCCCAGTTCACCCGATTACGCATCGTTTCGCGAAGGTCCTCGGGAATCATCTCTTCGAGGGATTGAGGCTGCCACCCCCCACCCAAAGTTTTATAGAGGGTGATCACCGCTGAGATGTGCGCCCCTTCGTTTACTAGCTCTTTCTCAGCTTGAGAGAACAACGATCGCTGCGCATCGAGCACTCGCTGAAAGTCGGCGTAACCCTCTTTGTAGCGCCGGTTCGCCAGCTCCAATGCTCGTTCCGCAGCGGAGCGGGACTCTGTCAGCACATCGCCCGCCTCTGCCGTTTTAATGACCGCGATGGCCGCGTCATCAATCTCTCGTGCGGCCTGGTAGACCGTCGCATCGAATGCCACCAGCGTTTGCTGCAAACGCGCGTCCTGTACGCGAACATTCGAACGAATACGTCCGTAATCAAAAATATTCCAGCTGATAGCTGGGCCTGCTGCGAAAGTCAGACCATCAGCGGTTACGCCCAGGCTATCGCCGTTCCAGCCAAAGCTGCCAAATAGCGATAGCGCAGGATACAGATCAGCCTTAGCGACGCCGATTTGAGCTGACTGAGCGCCCGCTTGCCAGGCGCTAGCTCGCACGTCTGGCCTGCGCAGCACCAGCTGTGCGGGTATACCTGTTAGCGCAATGGGTTCCACGACAGGTAGCTTTTCGGGCTCACCTCCCAACTCGGCGATGGGACCCGGAGGACGCGCCAAAAGGACTGCGAGCGCGTTACGCAACTGCACGCGGCTGCGCTCAAGATCCGGTATGGTCGCGAGCGTAGCGAGATATTGGGTTCGAGCCTGCTGTAGATCGAGCTCGGACTCTTGGCCGCTATCAAACAGCTGCTGAGTGATATCGAAGCTGCGTTTTTGAATAACCGCGTTTTCATTAGCGATGGCAATTCGCAATTGCACCGTACGATAGGCGTAGTAAATATCCGCTGTTTGCGCCACGAGCAGAACCTGCAGATCTCGTTGGTTAGCCACTGATGCCATGAAAGCGGCATCCGCCGACTCGATCCCGCGGGCGAAACGACCCCAAAAATCCAGCTCCCAGCCCACGGACACACCCGCATCATAGCTGCCAAAGCTATCCTCACTGGCGGGTAAAAGGCCGTCGCTGCGTCTCTGGCGAATGTACGCCGCCTGCGCCCCTATTTGCTGCGACTGCGGGAAACGCAAAGCCTGTGCTCCGCCCAGTCTCGCCCGCGACTCCAGAACACCCAATCCAGCGATCTGCAAGTTCCGATTCTGGGTAAGTACCTTTTGAATTAATGAATCGAGCGCAGGATCTTCAAAGCGCCGCCACCATTCGCCAAGCTCAGAGTCAGTTGCAGCAGCGGTTGGATCTAATTGACCATAAAGATCAGGCTGCCACTCCACGAGCCAGTTAAGCTCGGGCTCCTGATAATCCGGGCCTAGCGTGGTGCAACCGACAAGGACGACTCCCGCCAGAAAGACAAGGCCATTGCGCAGCGTCATAATGGTCATTAAACGAGCTTGAACTAACCAGAAACGTCTGCGGTATCGCTACTGTCTTCTGACGCGTCTGAAGTCGCCGCGGTTTCATCGACCCAGTCCATGAACAATTCATAGCCCACGCTGAGTATCACCGCGCCTACAAACAGCCCAACGATTCCCGCTCCCATCATTCCACCCAGAGCACCAATCAAGACGACAGGCATTGGCACACTGACACCCCTGCCAAGCAACATTGGCTTGAGCACGTTGTCAGCAAAGCCCGCGACAATGAAGTACACAGTCAGCGCGACATTGACTATCGTGCCGCCATCTCCCATACCCCATACGTAGGCAATCGCCGGGATGGAGACTATCAATGCGGGTAGCTGAAGTATGCCGATCACTAAAACGACCAAGGCAAGTAAACCAGCAGCCGGAATACCTGCCAACATAAAACCGATACCAAGCAACAACGCCTGAATAAACGCGACGCCTACGACACCCGTTGCGACGGAACGTACGGTGAGAGTCGTGATCGTGTGTAAGCCTGGACCCCGCTGCTCTCCAACCATGCGGGTAAAGATGCGCGCCATGGCGGCGGTTCCTGACTCACCATACGCCATCATGATCCCCGCAATGATCAGTGCACCAAAGAAGAAAAACAGCGTACCCGCAGTACTCGCGGCCGCTTGGAGTGCGCTCTTGCTGAAATTGCCTAACTGCGGCTGGAGACTCTCGATAAATCCGGGTAAGTCAGTATGCGCCGCGGACCAAGCCGCATAGACGCGCTCACCCACAATCGGCCACTCTTTTACCGAAGGATCGGGTAACTCAACGCTCACCGTCTGCGCATCGAAATTCCCAATGACATCGAAGATGTGCGTGGCAAAGGAACTACCTAGCATTACAGTAGGAACACCCAACAGCAGTATGCCCAAGACGACAATAAGCGTAGCAACTTTGCCGCTCCCCCAGCCTAAACGCCGGCACAGATACATGAACATGGGATACAACGAAATTGACAAGATGATGCCCCAGATCATTATTGGCATGAATGGCGCAAAAACACGGACACAGGCCACGATCACCACGAAGGTAAGTCCCAAGCGGATACAGAAGTCCATGAAGTCTCGAGACAGAAACTTTCTCGCTGCATCGGTATCAATAGTCATGGGCTAGAGGCTCCAGTAAATCGCAGTGTTGTGGTAAGAAGGTTTAGCCGCGTAGTTTACGCGAAGAAGCCCCAAAACGCTGCGAAAACCGTGGGTGATACGCGAAGGGCGTGCTAACGTGTCGCGCTTCGATTTTATGGAACTTTCCGGTTACACACGATGGAGTTCAGATGCCCCGCTTCCTCCTCCTTTTTCTACTCGCTGTTCTGCTGATGCCCGCAGGAGTCCACAGTGAAGGACGCGTCATTCGTATTGCTACGTTTAATGTCAGCATGGAAGGCGGTAACTATGTGGGAAAGGGTGTCACTCCCAGTGGTCACGAGCTCCCTGCTGCACTAAGCAACAGCGATCACCCCCAGATCAGTAACATTGCTGAGATCATTCAGCGCGTTCGTCCGGATATCCTGTTACTCAATGAGTTCGACTACCACGCTGACCCTGCTCGAGGAGTAAAACCCTTTCTTGAGCGCTACCTTCAGCAAGCAAGGGCTGGCGTTGACGCTATCGACTACCCCTATTTTTATCAGGGTCCGGTCAACACCGGCGTTGATTCAGGCATGGACCTTGATAGAGATGGCAAAGCATCAGGCACCGGCAATGATGCCTTTGGCTATGGTCTTTACCCGGGCCAGTACGGGATGCTTTTGCTCAGCCGCTACCCCATCGACTTCGAGGCAATCAGAAGCTTCCAGTTGTTTAAGTGGAAGGACATGCCCAATAACCTCATGACGAACATGCGCACCGCGGACAACGAGCTTTGGTATCCCAAGACGGTTCAGGCAAAACTGCGCCTCTCCTCGAAGTCACACTGGGATGTACCTGTGCGAATCAACGGAAGTTCACTCCATGTATTGGCCAGCCACCCCACACCTCCGGTCTTTGATGGCCCGGAAGACCGTAATGGCCGCCGAAATCATGATGAGATACGGTTTTGGGCAGACTACATCGCAGACGCTGATACCAGTGCCTATATCTACGACGATCAAGGACGCTCGGGCGGCCTAGAAGGCGAGCGCTTTGTCGTGCTTGGCGACCTCAATGCCTCCATGGAAGAAGGCGATGCCCGACGGGAAGGCATCAGCGCTCTGCTAGGGCACGAAAAGGTACGACGGGGTCTACTCCCCACCAGTGATGGTGGACGCGCTAACAATGCGGACAGTCGGTTCAGCCCGACCCATACAGCGAGCTGGGGTATGCGTGCCGACTACGTAGTGCCGAGCAAGAGCGGGTGGCGGGTAATTGATGCAGGCGTTTTTTGGCCCACACCCGATGATCCCCTGAGGCGACTGGTAAAAAAACGCAGCGCGTCGTCCGACCACCGCCTTGTATGGATGGATCTCGAGCTGGTTGACTGAAGGGACGCCTCTTTAATCAAGCCTAGCCTTGATTACGTCGAGCTTTCAAAAACGTCGATTGCTGCTTGCCCACCTGCATGGCCGCTTTTAGAACCGATAGCTTAGGCACCACTTTTCCAGTTTGCCCCAAAGAATCCAGTTGCGCGTAGAACCAGTAGGTCGTCGCAAAGGTGCTCAGCGTCTTGATCAGACTGATGCCCTGCAAGAAGCCAAGCCATGACGGCAATAAAGCAAGCTCATCTTCATATCGAGGCAGCGACTCGGCTCCCGCGAGCAATCGTGCGGGACCATCGGTCTGTACGCACAGAGGCCGACCCAAACCAATCAATGAGGCGCCACCCTCCGCCAAGGCCTGCTCCATCGCAGCACGGGACCTAAATCCACCAGTTACCATCAGCGGGATAGAAACATGTTTTTGCATCGCCAGAGCAAAATCAACGAAGTAGGCCTCTCTACGCAGCGTTGATTCGGCGACGTGCTGCTCCTCCGTAGGTTCTATGCCTTCCATGCCCAACAGCTTGGGCTGTTCGTAAGTCCCGCCGGAAATTTCTATAACGTCTACACCGTGCTCTTCGAGCCACTCGGCAACTTGAAGGCTATCCTCAAAAGCAAACCCTCCTTTCTGAAAGTCGGCGCTATTGAGCTTTACCGCGACAGGAAACGCCGGTCCTACAGCCTCGCGGGTCGCATCAATAATCTCCAGCAGAAAGCGCGCGCGATTGGCAAGTTCACCGCCGTAGTTGTCGTCCCGTTGATTGCTGCGAGGACTCAGGAACTGCGAGATAAGATACCCATGAGCGCCGTGAATCTGTACACCGCTAAATCCCGCTTCCTGCATCGCCTTTGCCGCAATGGCAAAACGATTCACTAAATCTGCTATCTCTTCCGTGCGTAAGGCCTCTGACTCGCCGAACTGGCCACCGGGCAAGCCAAGCTTCACAGCCGAAGGCGCCTTGGGGCGGGGGTTCACCGTTTTGAGTGTTTGTCGCCCGGCGTGACTGATTTGAACCCAGGTATGATTGCCCGCGCTCGTAGAAGCCGCTGCCCATTTCGCAAGTGCTTCTTTCATCGCCGCGTCAGGCTCGCGATCAACCACAACGTTACCCGGTCTTTCCAGATGGTTCGCATCCACCACGACATTTCCCGTGATCAACACACCGGAGCCACCCTCCGACCAAATCCTATAAAGTTGTTCATGGGCCGGGGTGGGGTATCCGCCAATATCTGCCAGCCCTTCGGTCATGGCAGCTTTGACCAGTCTATTAGGTACGACCGTGCCGCAAGGTAGCGTCAATGAATCAGATAACGTTGTCACAAATAAACCCTCTGTTGCTTGAATTTACGCAAAACGCCACCATATCAGTCGTATAGGAAACACGAAACCAGAAGCGAGAAAAGGAGCAGTTATGAGTGGAATAGATATTGGCATCAACGAAGCAGATCGACTGAGCATTGCGGGCGGTTTAAAAGTTTTACTCGCCGACTCCTACACTCTATATCTTCAGACTCACAACTTTCATTGGAACGTTACGGGGCCGCAGTTTCGAGAGCTACACCTGATGTTCGAAGAGCACTACAACGAGCTCGCGCTCGCGGTCGACGAAGTTGCTGAGCGAATTCGCACCCTCGACGTTGTCGCCCCCGGCACTTACAAAGCCTTTGCCGAACTGTCGAACATCAAAGAAGTTGATGGTGTGCCGCCGGCCTCGGAAATGATCCGCATCCTGACTCAGGGACACGAGCAAATCGTCAAAACCTGCAGAGAGGTCCTGGTGAAGGCCCAAGGTGCTGACGATGAGTCTTCCGCTGCTCTCGTATCAGACCGTATGCGTGTACACGAGAAGACAGCCTGGATGCTCCGCGCGCTAGCCGCTTAAGCACTGAGGCCGGATAGACAATCACTAGTGCGCGCTCAGGAACACTATGGATAGGTTTGCTAGAAACTATCTAATAGGTCTAATGACCGTGATTACCCTGAGCGTGGCTTGGTACTGGCTATCGCTAGACAGCCGTGTCACCGACATTAACGAACGTCTGGCCCGAGATAGCCAACTCGCTGAATTTCCTTTTCCCTTTCGCGTAATCAGTTTGGAAAATGGCATCGCGACGATGAACAGCCCGCGATCTGCGCAAGTTCCAGCAATGCGATTCCTGCGAACGGCCTACCCGGAACTCGGCGCCACCGCCGTGGATCATCCGGACATGATGGCAGCCCAGGATACGCTCGCAAAAACGCAATCCCGGGCAATGGAGCTAGTTGAAGGCCTGCCTGATGTCAGTAGCATCAGATGGGTTATTGATGAACGCTGGTTCAATGAACACGGTGTTTTTCTGAACCTCGATAACTGAAGCATCACCGCGAGCTTCTTTGTCGCTGGACCGGTCTGCTATCGCCAGGCAAGCAACGGCAGCAGTCCCCCGCGCATGCGTCAGGCAAGCAGACAAAAAAAAGCCCCTATGCACAATGGCTTAGGGGCTAACCGTAAGCTAATGCTCACGGACCGAAGACGAGTAACACCGCGCGGCGGCGGTCGGCCGCTGCGGAGTTATTAGAAGATTATAATATAAAAGCACTCCGGACGCGAGCAAGTTGCGCCGGATTATTCCAGCGCAAACTGTTGAGAGGTAGATTTCGGAGAGAGGCTTCGCGACAAGCGGAGAAACTAGCTCACTACGCAGACTTTCATGCCGTCCATTTTCTTAGCTTGGTACATCGCCTCGTCAGCGCGTCCAACTGCGCTTTCGAGCGTGTCACCCGTGACGAGCTCCGTCACACCACAAGAAATAGAAACATCGAGGGGCTTGCCGTTGTCGTTGAAACCGGCGTTGAGCACTTCGTCACAAGCGCTTCGGGCGAACACTTCCGCGCCCTGCACATGGGTATCAGGAAGAAGAATTACAAACTCATCTCCGCCATAACGACAAACGATATCGCTGGCGCGCGCTCGGGCCTGAAGCACATCTGAAACCTTTACGAGTACAAGATCACCTGCGGTGTGACCGTAGGTGTCATTGATCTCTTTGAACTTGTTGCAATCAACAAAGACGATAGATAGGGCAGCACCAGCGCGCTGCCATCGAGCGAAGAGCTCCTTGGTACGCTCGTCATAGCCCGCTCGATTGTAAACGCCAGTCAGTGCATCTTTTAGAGCGAGATCATTCTTGTTTCGAATCTCGCTGCGCAAAATATCGGCTTCGTCTTCAAGGTGCGCAAGACGATCATTGAGTTCAGCCACACGTGCTTTAGCGGTCTCGTGCTGCTCACGCTCTGCGACGACGTGTTCGGCAACGCGTTTTGTGAGTGTGCTCAGACCCGCCGCGATGACACTACGTATTTGATTAATGTCATCGGTCTTAACCGCTTCGCCAAGGTTCTGGGTATCCTTACCAACGCCGCTCTGTAACTCTTCTGAACGCTTGAGAGAACTGTCGCCATCATCGGACAGCAAATTCAGTACTTCCTCAAACCCATCGAGGCGCGAGCGAAGATCTCCCAAAAAGTCCGTTGTTTGATTCCTTTCCGCACGAATCCGCGCATCAATGGTTTCGATTTCGTCGGTGACTTCTGCCAGAAGCTTCTGCGCTTGCGCCGGATGTACGGCCTGCTCCAAAGACTCCTTGATGGCATGGCTACGAATCGCATTACCGTTCAAGACGTCAATGTGCTCAACGAGACGCTGTAACAGCTGCACAAACAGCGCGACATAGCGATCGTCTTCCCCTTCGGCACCGGACTTTTTACCAAGCCAGCCCAAAACACCACTGTCTGATTTATCCCGGGTTGCCACCTCACGCAGCGCTTCGGCAGAGGCACCGAGCAGGTCGACCAAAGCTTTTTGGCGCGCCATCGCCGTTGTGCCCGAGGCGACCTGTTGAACGAGCTTACCCATACGCTCCTGTTCGTCACCGCGAACCGGCATGGTCTTTATCAGTTTGCGTAAACCGGAAAGGTCGTAACCACCCTCTATAGTTTTGGCTTTGTCGGTATTAACACCCGTATTTGCCAACATGGTACGAGCCAGGCGTCCCGAAAGGCTCTCAATTTTTCCGGCGTCACCGCCACCTTTAAGCAGCTTGCGGATCTGCACGAGCAGTGCATCGACTTCCTCGTCCACCCCATCGGCCATGTGCGACAGGCGAATAGACAGTTGTTCCAGTGCTTTAACCTTATCCATAACCGCATTCATACATCAGCAAAGTCCTGAGCCTGAGCATACAACAGCCCCGCGTCAGACGCGATATGCGCGGGGGGCTTAGACGCGGCGGTCCACCTGTGCGTTCAGCCGGTAAACGTAAGCGAGCACTTCGGCGACAGCCACATAGAGCGCTGGAGGCACTTCGTCGCCGAGGGGTATTTGGCACAGTAACTCTGTGAGCTGCTCGTTCTGCACGATGGGAACATCGTGCTGGGCGGCGAGCTCGACTATCCGATCGGCAATTGCATTCTCACCCTTAGCTACCAATACCGGCGCCCCCTCACCGCTGTAAGAGAGTGCCGCGGATTGCGAGCCGGAAGAGTGCGCTGGCTTATCGTGAACGCTCAAACTCGGAGGTCCAGGGCAGGCCCGTTTGTTGCGTCGTCTAAGGAAGTCTTTTGAGGCACCAACTCGGCCGCGGGGCTTGTCGTGACCGATATACCGCGACTATTGAGAGCGTTGATCAAGGTGGGCATTCCCGCATCGATGAGCCCTCTCACAGAGGCCTCCGCCGCCGCAACACGCAGCGTTACTGCGTCATCCTGAAACTGCATAGCTATCTCCAGCGCGCCTAATGCCGCGGGAGCCAACTGAAGCTTAACGCTCCATTGCTCATCAGAGTCATCGTCATCCGATTGGGTCCCGTCTCCACCCTCTCGCTCAATCTCTATACGCAAGCTGTGTACAGAATCAGCCAGCTGAACTGGAATCTCCAGCTGCCAATGACGAGCTCCGGGCGTATCCGCATGTTGAGAGTTCAACTGGTGCAGCGTTATGCGGCCAAGACCCGCCTCAAGCTCCCGCTTCATCTCCATAAGCGCTTCTGCATCGGATGCAGGCATGCCTAACGCCTCAATACGAGCTAAGGCAGCCTCAACCTTTGCTAAAGCACGAAACAATCCCGCTTTGAGGTCTCCCTGAAGCGCAAGAGGCCTTCCGTCGGCAGATGCCCGAACGTTACTCTCAAGAAACAAGCCCGAATCGCTCACCGCGTTCGCAAGACCTGAGGGCTGCGTCAACTGCACGGGGCGACTCACCTGCTTCAGAAGCTGTGCAATCGAATCCGCTACCACCGGTGGTAAGGGATTCGCGATCTGGCTGGCTTGCAGGGCTTGAACAACGTTTGCGATCGGCGGACTGGCAATACCTGATGCGTTGCCGGGGAGTAACTGCAAAGTACCTCCCACGTTGGCGGCCGCCGGACTAATGGTGGGGTTCAACACCTTCAGCGTTGGGACGGGCTGTAACTGGGCGACCTCTAACTGCAAGCGAGCACCCTGCTGGATGGGAATATCGGCTGTCGCAGTGATTTGTTGGCCGCCCACGCGCAGTACCAGCTCTCCCGTTGGCAGCTGGCTTGTCACCAACGCATTGAGAGTCTGACCAATCTGCCAGTTGTTGATCCATAAGCCAAAATTACGCTGATCAACACGAGCGGTCGTAAGTGCCAGTTGCAGTTCTTCCAACACCACCTCGAAACATAGAATTGCGGAGGGCTATGCCGCTCACCACGTGCCAAAGCACCGGCGGAACATGTTGCTTTAGATAATTGCTAGAGTGCCGCTATCTTTACATACCCTGTGTATACTTTAGCGGCTACTTTGACAACGATCTTTACCGAGGACTGAAATGGATCTGGCGACACTACTTGGTATGGTCGGGGCAATAGGTATTGTCTTGGCCGCCATACTGACCGGCGGCTCGGCGCTGGTGTTTATCAACGTGCCATCCATTCTCATCGTGCTAGGTGGTACGACGATGGTGGTCATGATCAAGTTCTCCATGGGCCAGTTTTTTGGCGCATTCAAGGTCGCCCTCACCGCTTTCGTCAACAAATCTTCTGACCCCGAAGAGCTCATCGAGAAAATCGTCGAACTGGCGAACATTGCACGAAAGGAAGGCATGCTGGCCCTCGAGAATCAGGAAATCGACAACGAGTTTCTGGACGAGGGCGTAAAGATGCTCATCGATGGCAACAGCCGTGAAGTCGTAAGCACCGTCTTAAGTAAGGACATGCAGCAAACGATTGAGCGTCACACCTGGGGAGCAAAGGTTTTTAGCGCTACGGCAGACGTGGCCCCCGCCATGGGCATGATCGGAACCCTCATCGGTCTGGTACAGATGCTCTCGAACATGTCAGACCCCAAGTCCATTGGACCTGCCATGGCCGTCGCACTGCTCACCACTCTCTACGGTGCGATGCTGGCAAACATGGTAGCGATGCCCATCGCCGACAAACTCACGCTGCGCAAAACCGACGAATTGCGGATTCGCTCAATGTGCATCGACGGGGTCCTCGCTATTCAGGAAGGACAAAACCCGCGCATCATCGAGTCAATGCTGAAAGCTTACCTAGAGCCCGAAAAGCGCGGTACCGAGGAATAAGCAATGATGGGTGAAGACGAAGGGCCACCGGGAACACCAGCATGGATGGCAACCTTTGCAGACCTGATGTCACTGCTTATGTGCTTCTTTGTCCTGCTGCTGTCTTTCTCCGAAATGGACGTAGAAAAGTTTAAACAGATCGCGGGATCAATGAAGGTCGCCTTTGGCGTACAGAATCAGTTCGAGCTCGACAGCATTCCTATGGGTACCAGCGTGGTTGCGACAGAGTTCAGTCCCGGTCAAACAGATGACTCCATCGTCGAAACAATCCAACAAGTTACCGACCAGACAACAGATCCATCCCTACGCGTCGGCGAAGGTGAAATGGAAGATATCGAGGCCGAGGAACTCCTTCAGCAAAAGATTACCGCCCTGCTCGCTGAAACATCCGCAGATGCGGAGAAGCTGCAGGACATGCTCGAAGACGAAGTACAAACCGGCAAGGTCGATGTGGAGTCAGACGGGCGAACAATTACTGTACGAATTCGCGAGCAAGGCTCTTTCCCCTCTGGTTCAGCGACGCTCAACACAGACTTTGTACCCGTCATGGAACGCATTCGTGATGCGCTCACGGAAATCCCAGGAACCATCTCCATTGAGGGTCACACGGACAGCACGCCTCTTCGTGGTGGACGCTATGAATCCAACTGGGGGCTTTCATCAAGTCGCGCGTTATCAGTGACGCACGAACTCCTACGCGAAGGCCTACTCAAAGACGATCGTATGATGGTGGTAGGATTCGCTGACACACGCCCCTTCACCTTTAACGACACCGTAGAGGGACGCGCGTCAAATCGACGTGTAGAAATCGTTATTAGGCAGGGCATCGAGGACGCAGAAGAGTCAGAACTGAAGAGTATCCGTGACATCAACCCGGACGCTCTGGATATTCTGGGAATAGAGTAAAGCTATGACTGAACCGCAAGCCAATATCGTAGAAAGACGAAAGTACTATCGCATCAACGATGTGGTCCTTTTGCGTTACGAAGTTATTCCCGACGCTCCAGACGGACAACAAACCAGTGAAGACACCGGTGGCCTCGAAATTAGCACCGGCTCACTCCTGGCCGAGCTGGATAGAGAACTAAACAAAAGCATTAATGCGGTATGGCGCGAACACCCGATGGTGGCCCAAGCTCTCGGCCTGCTCAATCGGAAGGTATCAGTGATCGCAGCGCAGTCTCTCGAGTATGAAGAGGAGGGCGTGCATTCCTACGACAGTAGCATGGTCAATCTTAGCGGTTGCGGCATCGCTTTTGAGGGACGCCATACTCTGGAGCCTGGAACTAGACTGCAGCTCAGTATTATCCTGAAGCCGTCGCAGGTGACTCTATCTATAGCTGGCACCGTTGTGAGCAGTGAGGAGCGTCTTGACTCAGCCACCATGCCTTACTGGATTCGCGTTGACTTTGATGACGACCTGCAAGCACAGGAACAGCTTATTCAGCACGTTGTGCAAAAGCAGGGAGCGCTTCTATCAGATAATCCCGGCGAGGAAGACGGAACCTAACAGCGCTCGTCTAAAAATCGCCCCTTGCGGCTACCCTGATCCTTTGGCGTTTCGTCTTTACCGTTACCGTTTTCTGATTCTCGTTGCTGGCGCCGACGCGTCTTGCGTTCGCCACTACGACGAAGCCTTCGCAGAGGCGGTGTCCCCGAAACGCCGGTCACGGGGCCAGGTCCAGACGGATCAGCCATCGCCTACTACCTGAGTTAACAGGGAGCTGCGCACCAAAACAACGACCCGGCGATTTTCCGCTTGCCCTTCCTCGCTGGCGTTGTCTGCAATGGGCCGATTCGGACCAAAACCCACTGCGCTGAGTCGTGAAGGGTCGACTCCTTCCTCTTCAAATACTCGCGCCACAGCCGCTGCCCGCGAAGTCGACAGCTCCCAATTTGAAGGAAACTGACCGTTGCGAATCGGTTGATCATCAGTATGCCCTTGCACCACCACCTCGTTAGGCAAACCTATGAGCGTGTCAGCCAGGCGTTGGAGCATCGGTATAGAGCTTGCCAGGAGCGAGCGAGAGCCCGAGGGAAACAACATGCGCGCGGGAATTTTGATCTCGAGCCACTTGTCGTTCCCCGTCACGGCGAATCGATCCGGAGCGATGAGGTCCCCGACCGAGGATTGCAGGGCCATTTCCACCCCAGCGATTTCTTCGCCGGATGACACGTCCCCAGCCGCCGCAGTCAATTCATCTGTATTTCCCGCAGACTTTAGGGGTATTCCAGAGGGCTCATCAATATCCCGTGCCATGGGAATACCAAGCCGCGAAGACAAGGTACCGTCGCCATCCGGCCGACTTGGGTCATAGGACACCCCCGGCAGCCCGAAGGCCTGCACGATAGAGTCCGACAAAACACGAAAGTCACCGACATTCACCGCAGAGGTCGAGTACATCACCACGAAGAACGCAAATAGAAGCGTAATAAAATCCGCATAGGACACCAGCCAGCGTTCGTGATTATCGATACTCTCTGGCGGCTTGCGTCTGGCCATGGTTAGTCGAGATACCCTTCGAGCTTACTCTGAATGGCCTGCGGGTTATCACCATCGGCAATCATCGCAATCCCATCGACGACCATTTCGTAGTACTGCATCTGGTCTCCGGAGATCGCCCGCAGCTTATTAGCAATGGGCAGATAGAAAAGGTTTGCAAATCCAACCCCGTAGATCGTGGCTACGAAGGCGACAGCGATTCCCGCTCCAAGCTGCGTAGGATCCGACAAATTGTTCATGACATCGATAAGCCCCAGTACAGCGCCGATGATGCCGATGGTTGGAGAATAGCCGCCCATGGCTTCATAAACCTTTGCAGCGCGAACATCTTGCGCAAGCGCGTTATCGATCTCGACATCCATGATCGTTCGAATCACTTCGGGCTCTAAGCCGTCGACAAGTAACTGAAGACCTTTCTGAGTAAGTGGATCCTGTTCCTTACCCACCGCAGACTCGAGACCTAGAAGACCCTCTCGACGTGCCGCCTTGCTCCAGTCGATAGCTTTAGTCAATAACGCAGAGCGATTGTAGGCGGGAGGCAGCAATACCCAGCCAAGCCGCCGTAAAGCTGCTAGAAAGTCTCCAAGTCTGGTCTGGACCAATACCGCGCCGAGCGTGCCGCCCATAACAATCATAAAGGCGGTCAGCTGCATGAGCGCCGAGATGTGCCCGCCTTCGAGCCAGTTACCACCCAGAATCGCACCCACCGCCATGGTGACGCCGATGAGGGTCAAGAAATCGAAGCTTACCCCTGCGGGTTTACCTTTCTTCTTAGCTGACTTGGCTGGTTTCTTTGCCAATTTCTGGCCCCCTATTCGCGCCAGTGTGAAAGCGTGACGCGCAATCGCGCCAGCGCTTGACCATGCAGTTGAGAAACCCGTGATTCAGATACACCCAACACCGCGCCAATCTCCTTCAAGTTCAGGTTCTCAGCGTAATACAAAGACATCATCAAACGTTCTTTCTCTGGCAGCTGTGTCACAGATTCTGCCAACGCCTCTCGAAAACCCTCGGATCTGACTTCTTCAAAGGGGTTCTCAGTATTGAGTAAGGCGGTCTCTGCCTCAACGCTATCCTCGATGTGTGTCATCCTAGCGCAGGCGAGCTGGCCTGACAGCTGCTGATACTCCTCCAAAGGCATTTCAAGCTCTGCGGCAATGTCGGCGTCCTGCGATGGCCGCCCCAGGCGCATATCCGCTCGATCTATTGCCTCTGACACCTGACGCAGCTGAGATTGCACCGAGCGCGGCAACCAGTCGTGGGTACGTATCTCGTCGAGCATAGCGCCTTTGACGCGGATACCCGCATAAGTGGCGAAGCTCGCACCTTGAGATGCATCGTAGCTATCTCGGGCTCGGAGCAATCCAATTAAGCCAACCTGCATTAGATCATCAAGCTCAATCTCAGCGGGTAGCTTAGCGGCAAGACGCAGACCAATTTTTTTAACGAGCGGCAGAAACTCACGCACCATCGCATCTGCACTAGGCGCCTCAGATTCTGCGTAGGCCGACGCTCGGCTCACACTCGACTCACTCTTAGCTCAGACGCTGCCGCTGCGGTATTCGATCAGACGCTCTACAAAAAAGCCCAGTCCACCCGCTGAACGACTAGTCGGCAGCGCTTTCACCCGATCACTCATCGCCCGGAGGGCCTGTGCGGAGTCTGACCGAGGGTAGGCTGAGACCACAGCTTGCTGCGATCGAATAGCGCGCCGAAGATAATCATCTCTGGGGATAGCACCAAGGTAGCCCAGATGTACATCCAGGAATCGATCCGTGACGCTACAGAGCTTCTCAAAGAGCTGACGCCCCTGAAGATCGTTATCCACCATATTGGCCAGAATCTGAAAACGTTTTACGTTGCAGTGCTGGTTGAGCACCTTAACCAGTGCATAGCCATCGGTGAGGGACGTGGGCTCATCGCAAATCACCACGATCAATTCCTGACATGCTGCGGTAAAGGTTAGAACCGTATTGTCGATACCGGCTCCGGTATCCACAATGAGTGTGTCCACAGGCACGGCCAGTTCACTAAACGCCCGTACGAGACCCGCCTGCTCTGTTGGCGAGAGTGCCGCCATGCGAGCGACACCCGATGAAGCTGGAATAACGCGAATACCAGACGGACCGTCTATGAGGATCTCGTCCAGCGTGCGCTCCCCTTTGATCACGTGCTGGATGTCGTATTCAGGCTTAAGGCCCAAGGCGATATCCACGTTAGCGAGACCTAAATCGGCGTCGAAAAGGAGAACCTCTTGCCCGCTCTCCGCTAAACTCACCGCAAGATTGACGGCGACGTTGGTCTTACCGACCCCGCCCTTGCCACTGGTGACAGCAATTACATTTACGGGTGCTGCACCTGTCATTGCTGTTTCCTGTTCATTACTACACTCTACACACTCTGCGTACTCTGCACACTCTGCGTACTCTATGTTGAGAACACTGGCGGTCATTATTTTTTCGGTCCGGCGGCTCTCGTGCGGGTCGCTAACTAGCGACACGCAGCTGCCTAGCCGGCACAGCCGGATCAACATCCGCAAGTTGTACGGCTCTACGCACAAGCTCAAGACCGTCTGCATAATGCAGGTCTTCCGGAATCCGTTGACCGTCGCTAAAACCTAACAGCGGTAATCTAGCACTGATAACAACATCCAAAACACCGCCGAGACTCTGAGCCTCGTCCACCTTCGAAATGATAGCACCGCTGAGTGCCCGAGGCGCAAAGTTTGCGGCCAAAGCTCGACATTGTGATGCTTGCGCAGACGCAGCAAGCACCAGGACATGCCTGACCGTTTTGCCAAAGCCTCGAACCAGTTCGTATTGCCGCCTCAGGCGAGCGTCATGCTGACTCATTCCCGCGGTATCGATGTAGATCTTACGTCCCTGCATCTTCTTCAATGCCAAAGACAGACTTTGCCGATCATCAGCGACAAACAAAGGTACACCCAAAGCATCAGCAAAGCTTGCCAGCTGTTCTTGCGCGCCTACACGGTAACTATCGAGCGTTACCAATCCCACGCGGTTAGACCCTATGCGCTGGATATCCTCTCCTGCCAAGCGAGCAATCGTGCTGGTTTTACCTACACCGGTACCGCCATAGACCGCTGTCAGCTCTCCCGGGATAGTTTCAGCTTCTGAGATCTGAAGTCGATCCCCAAGGGTTGTGACAATTTGGCGCCAGGCTACATCCAGGCGCTCCGTGCGTGGAAGGCGATCAAGGAGTTCTCCAGCAAGTGTTCGCGATAACCCCATGCGCAGCAAACGCTGGCGCAATACGGATTTCTGCGCGGGCCCTTTACCTGTCTCCTGCCATTTTCTTCCACCCAGCTCCTTATCCAAAATATTGCGAAGACGCTCCAACTCATTCTCCAACGCTTTCAGCTGAATCTCGTTGGTAGGACTCGCGGCTGGCGTAGGTCTGCGCTCCGGCTCGGAGGCAGATCTTCGCTTAGGCACTGCGTTGGCGACAGCGTGCTCAACATCGATAGCAGCCGTGATTTCAACCTGTCCCGCCACTCGGCGATTGGCAAGGATCAGTGCATCAGCGCCGAGTTCTGCGCGCACTTGTGCCATGGCACTGCGGCTATCTCTTGCTACGTAGCGTTCAACTCTCATTTATCTTTACCTCTGCTGGTGTAGGGCTGCGGCGCTCATCAGGCCGCAGCGCTAACTGCGCCGGCGGCAGCGCCACCCATCTGACCACGTTCTGTTCCCGGGCTCCCGCCCGGATTGTTTCCAGGGCTGTTCCCTGGGTTGCTGCCAATCGTGGCAACAACGCGAATGGACTTAGTCGGCGGGACTTCTTCGTAAGCCAGTATGTAGAAGTTACTCATGCGCCCCTTGAGCAGCCTCGACAGGAACAATCGAATATTGCTCGCTACCAGTAACACCGGATTATGGCCGTCCGTTTCCAGCTTGCCCGAAGCCTGAATAACCTGCTGAATCACCGCGTCCATTAACGAAGGCTCCAACCCACCGGGAGACCCCTCTACTGAAGACAGCAATATCTGTTCCAACTGGGAATCAAGCACCATAACCGGCATTTCGCGCGCCGTTCCGTTGACGGTTTGAAAGATTGCAGGTCCCAGAGCGATGCGAACTCTGGCGGTTAAAGCGTCAGAATCCTGACCCTTTCCACCATGATCTGACAGCGCTTCCGCGATGGTCCGCATATCCCGAACAGGAATCCCCTCCTCCAAGAGGTTGTGAACCACGCGGGTAACCTCCGAGAGGCTCATGACACCGGGCACCAAACTCTCAACCAGCTTCGGCGATGACTTCGACAGCTTGTCCAGGAGCTGCTGCACTCCATCCTGGCCGATGAGTTCGTGCGCCTGATTCTTGAGAATCTGACTCAGGTGCGTGGCTATCACCGTGCTGCTGTCGACCACCGTGTATCCCATGGTTTGAGCTTCATCGCGCTGGGATGCATCAATCCACACAGCATCCAAGCCAAAGGTGGGATCTTTTGTTGCAACACCGTCGAGTTCGCCAAACACTTGACCGGGGTTAATCGCCAGCTCCCGGCCAGGGAATACCTCTCCCTCGCCGGCGATCACATCATGCAGACTTATTCGATAGTTGTTCGGCGACAAGTCCAGGTTGTCGCGAATGTGCACTGAATGCACAAGGAAACCCAGTTCCTGCGAGAGTTTTTTACGTACACCCTTAATACGACTGAGAAGATCGCCGCCCTGGTTTTTGTCGACCAGCGAGATCAGCCGATACCCCACTTCTAAACCAATCTCGTCGACCTGGGCGACATCATCCCAGCTCAGGTCCTTAGCCTCGGCAGGCTTCGGCTCGTCCGTAACTTCGGGTTCCAATGTCGCCTCAGGCGCTGGCTGTGCTTTTAGATAGCCTATGGCCCCTAGAACACCTGCGATACCCAGAAAAACAGTATTAGGCATGCCAGGAACAAGGCCGATGATGCCGATGATCGATGCCGCCACAAAGAGAATCCGCGGGTTGTCTGTCAGCTGCGAAACCACCTCTGCACCCATGTCGGCGGTTCCGGACATCCGAGTCACGATGATCGCCGCGGCCGTCGACAGGAGCATCGACGGTATTTGCGCGACCAACCCATCACCAATCGTTAACAACACGTAGTTTTCCGCGGCTTGAGCGGCGGTCAGGTCATGCTGCAAGGTACCGATCGCAAAACCGCCAAGAATATTGATAAACAGAATCAAAATACCAGCGACCGCATCGCCGCGGACAAACTTACTCGCGCCATCCATCGCCCCGTAGAAGTCAGCCTCGCTGCCCACTTCTTCACGTCGGCGCAAAGCTTCGTCCTGTGTAATCAGTCCGGCATTCAAGTCAGCATCAATTGCCATCTGTTTACCGGGCATGGCATCCAAGGTAAAACGCGCCGTGACCTCAGAGATTCGCCCAGCACCCTTGGTCACCACGACGAAGTTGATGACAACGAGAATGGTGAAGAGCACCAGTCCCACGGCGTAGCTGCCGCCTACAACAAAATCACCGAAGGCCTCGATGACACTACCGGCCGCGCCGGTACCGGTATGTCCCTCAAGCAACACCACTCGCGTCGACGCCACATTGAGCCCCAAACGTAGAAGAGTAGAAATCAGCAGAACCGTGGGGAAAACCGCAAACTCAAGGGGCCGACCGGCGTAAACAGCGGCGAGGAGAACAATAATTGCCAGCGCTATATTGAAGGTGAAGAGTACATCCAGAATCACCGGCGGCAACGGCAATACGATCATCGACAAGAGCAGCATCATCACCAGCGGCGTGCCGATGCCGGACATCAGACCCATGGGGCCCTGGGCCGCACCCGGTAGCGTATTAGTCGTCGCCATCATTAGGCTCCTTATCCATCAGGTGCTCGTAATTGTCGGGTACTTCTAAATCCAGAGGACGGGGCACGTAGTCCGTCGGTCTGGAGCGTCGTAGCTGGAACAAATAGGCCAGTACGCGTGCAACGGCCAGGTACAAGTCATTGGGGATTTCGTCGCCAATTTCGGTACTGCCGTACAAGGCCCGTGCAAGAGGCGGCGCTTCATAAAGGGGAACGTCGTGCTCGTTGGCGATGCTTCGAATCTGCAGTGCAATCAAGTCACGACCTTTAGCCACGACCTTCGGCGCGCCACCACTGTCGGCGTAGGACAAAGCAACGGAGTAATGGGTCGGGTTTGTGATGACAACATCGGCCGTAGGCACGTCTTCCATCATGCGCCGCTGGGAGACCTCACGCTGCAGGGCACGAATGCGCTGTTTCACTTCCGGACGACCGTCGGTCTCTTTCATCTCGTCGCGAACTTCCTGGCGTGTCATGCGCAGCTGCTTGTTGAAGTTCCAGAGTTCGAAAGGCACATCAAACATCACGATAAGCACCATGGCGGCGCTCAGAATAATCAGTGAAGTAACCAGCATCACAACAACGCGACTGCTGGCCTCTCCGGGCGTTAAAGCACTGAGCGTCAGAATCTCGTGCTCAAAAGCCATAATCAGAAAATAGGCGACGGTCATGAGCATAAGGAACTTCAATAGAGCTTTTACCAGCTCCAGCAGTCCCTTTACGGAAAACACCCTGCCGAGGCCTTTTACGGGATCCAGTTTTTCAAGCTTAAAAGCCATGGCTTGAAGACTGAAAGACCAGCCACCCATGATGAGTGGACCCGCGAGTGCTGCAACAACGGTTACGGCAAACAACGGCGCCAAGGTGAGCAAAGCAGAAACTGCCATGTGCATGAAGTGCACCGGCAGCTGTTCTGCATCAAAAGCTGCCGCGCGATCAACACTAAAGCCATTGGTGGTCACCGCAAAAAGACCGTCGATGAGACCGCCACCCAAAATCCACAGGCCGACGCCGGTAATAAGCAGCGAGAGCATGGTGTTGAGCTCTCGGGATCGGGGTACCTGGCCCTTTTTTCGCGCCTCTTCTTTGCGGCGCTCTGTAGGCGGTTCTGTACGTTCTTGTCCGGTCTGTTCTTCAGCCATAGCGCGCTCCCCCTGTCAGCCCAGCACCAACAGCGTTTGTTCGAGTCCAAGACTCAAAAAACGCTGGAGGGTAGACAGGAACATGGGGAGCGCCAGCAACATGAAAACGAAACCGGCAACAATCGTGACGGGAAAACCCACAGCAAAAATATTCAGCTGAGGAGCGGCCCGGGTGATAACGCCAAAGGCGACGTTAATCATCAAAATGGCGGTTAACGTGGGCAGCGCCAGTAGCAACGCACTGGCAAACAGTTGACTGCCCAGTGCTGCGACATTTGCGAACATTCCCAGAGGAGAAAACCCGCTTCCCACAGGAATCAGCGCAAAGCTTTCGACGACGGCGCTGATCAACATGAGGTGGCCATCAATCGCCAGAAACAACAATGTTGCCAGTACGACATTGAGCTGGCTCACTACCGGCACCTGCACACCGTTTTGTGGATCAATGGACATTGCGAAACCGAGACCCATACTCATGGCCACACTGTGTCCAGCGACAACTACCGCCGCAAATACCAGCTGCATAACAAAGCCCATCACCAGACCAATGGCAACTTCGCGCACCGCGAGCACCAATCCCACCGCGGACAATGGCTCGACTACCGGCGTGGCGGGTAACAATGGAGCCACCAATGCAGCAACGGTCACCCCTAACAAAATTCGAACTCTGATGGTGATGGACGCGTAACTAAAGATTGGCGCGGCGAGCAGCATTGCCGACACACGCAAGAAGGGCCACAAGTAAGTGTGGAACAGCAGGATCAGTTCATCAGGTGTGAACACCATAGGATTCACCCCAGCAGGGATGGGATTTCCATAAACAGGCGTCTCGAGAATGTCACGACCACCTGCAACATCCAGGGGCCCGCAACAAACAATGCGACTACCAAAGCCAACAGCTTAGGAATGAAACTCAGGGTCATTTCCTGAATCTGCGTAGCGGCCTGAAAGATACCGATGAGCAAACCCACCGCGAGTGCCGACAATAGCAGCGGGCCAGCAAGAAGTACCGCTAGCCACAAAGCGTCCTGTCCTACGGCGAGTACTGCTTCGGGTCCCATAGCCTGCTCCTACACCGTGAAGCTGGTTACGAGGGTAGCGGCGATAAGCGACCACCCATCGATAAGCACAAACAGCATGAGCTTGAATGGCAGGGAGATCAGCATTGGAGAGAGCATCATCATGCCCATGGACATCAACACCGCGGCGACCACCAGATCAATAATCAGGAATGGCACGAACATCAGAAAGCCAATCTGGAAAGCCGTTTTTAGCTCGCTGGTAAGAAATGACGGCAGGAGTACCACCATGGGAACGTCATCTTGCGTCGCAAACGGCTGATAGCCACCAAGCTCAGCGAACAACATTAAGTCTGTTTCGCGAGTCTGTCCGAACATGAATTCGCGAAAGGGAATCTTTGCCGCGTCCAACGCTTCAGTAAATCCGACGGTTTCGTTCATGTAGGGCTGCAGTGCCGTAGCCCAGGCAATCTCAAATACCGGCGCCATGATGAACAAACTCAAAAACAGCGATAAGCCCAAAATGATCTGGTTCGACGGCGTCTGTGCGGTACCCAAGGCCTGGCGCAAAATTGCCAGCACAATCAGGATGCGTGTAAACGAGGTCATGGTGATCAATGCCGCAGGAATCAAAGTCAGCAAAGTCATGAGCAGCAAGATCTGCAGGCTCATAGAGTAATCACTGCCACCTGCTGCGCTAGGCTGCACCGAAACCAACGGAATACCCGTCTGCGCCCAGGAAAGCTCTGGCAGGAACAAAAGCAATACTGCTAGAGCAAAGCCGCCCGAAGCCTTTCTTTTGAACGCGTTGATAAATGATACCTTCATGAAGGGTGAGTTCATGAGCGGCTTCCCAAGGGGTTAGCCGCACGGAGCACGGCCGCAAAATCCGGGGCGCCCGATTCTTGAGCACTGGTGTCCACCAGGGGCTCTGGCAGCACATGGAGGGTTCGGACAGAGCCGGGAGCAACACCAATCAAAAGCTGCTCACCACCCACTTCGATCAATACGACCTTTTCTCGCTGGCCAACGCTTGCGCTGCCAATCACGCGAAGAGCAGATGCACTTCCGACGCTGACGCCGTTGAACCGTTTCAGGAAGTAAACGACGGCGAACAAGCAGACAAACACCAGCACCAGTGATCCTAAAACCTGAAACAGGTATCCGGCACTGAACAGTTCCGTTGGCGCACCCGCTGCGGCGTCCGACGCAGGCACCTGCGCATGGGCGTTGGAAGACAGCGACAATGCGAGAGGAGCAAAAAGCTTGGAGCGAAGAATATTCATTTGAGCTTTTTTAGACGCTCCGATGGGCTCACAACGTCTATGAGTCTCAGACCAAACTGCCCAGAGGATTCCACCACCTCACCGCGCGCAATGAGCGTACCGTTGACCATGAGATCCAAATGCTCACTGACTCCGCGATCGAGGCTGACGATGGATCCTTGATTCAGTGCCAGCAAATCCTTTATGGGTAAGCGTGCGCGACCGATCTCTACGGACAAAGTAACTTGCACGTCCATAAGGAGGTCGAGATCAATTTTTCCGCCGACGCTGGCCGTCGGGGCCGCACCGCCCTGGAGCTCTTCGGGAGGCTCTGCGGCTACTGCGTCGTTTGTTTGTTCGTCACTCATAATCTTCTCCAAAACCTAGTTGGTTGCCGGCAGCAACGAACTGGCGAGTGTTTGTACTTGAACGGCTTTCTTGCCGTCGAAACTTCCATAGCGCCCTTCTGCAAGAGTCACGTTTTCAATCTTCAGGATCACTTCTTCCGTGGACTTCAGCGGAATCACGGCACCGGCCTCCAACTCGAGTAAATCCGACAAAGCGATCGATTGAGTGGCGAGTACCCCCGCGAGATCCAGCTCGATGCCTGGCAACTCGCGACGAAAGAAGGGCTCCCAGCTTTGACCATCGCTGGGCTCATCTTTTTTACGCGGTGGTGCAAAACGAGCGCGGTAGGGCTCCAAAGACGCGAAAGGAAGGAGCAAATTGACACTGCTGGAAAACTCACCAACGCTGAGAGAAAAAACCAGACTCAGCAAGATATCGGACGAAGGGAGCATCTCGAGACGATCAGGCACTCCCATCGTTCCCAGCTCACCTGCTTCCAGCGGCAGTTTCTCGCGCCAGGATTCGACGATACTGGCGATCTGAAACTCAGCAATTCGCTCCGCCAGTCGAAGTTCTGTGGGCGTTAGACTCGTCCTTGTGTTTTCCTGGGGCGCTCCGCCCCCGCCAAAGTAGGCGTTAACGGCAAAGGACAAAAGACCAGATGGCGAGATACAAAAAACCGGACCCGCAAGGGGCGAAAGGCTTGTTGTAGTAACAGCAACACTGGGTTCAAGGGATGCAATGGCATCCGCAACGGTGACTAGTTCTGGTGTCTCTGCGCGAACCAGAAAATCAATGGAGAAACTATTTTCGAGGGCTGTGCCCAGCATATCCGCATGACGTTCGATGAGCGGACCCAGGGCAACAAATTCGCGCAGGAGCGATTGCTCCCGCGCCGAGAAATCAAAGCGGCGGAACTGGCCATCGTCAGCAGAGTCATCTGCCGAGGTGTTCTCGTCAACGCTTTCCATGAGCGCATCGATCTCACCTTCTGTTAAGACGTCATCACTGGCCATTCCCGCTCCATGATCATTGCAACACAAAGTTCTCGAAGTAAATTTTCTGGATCCCGTCGGCAGGAGCCAGTCCCAGGGACTTGTTCACCGCGATTAAGGCATCGGCACGCAACTTGTCTTTTCCTTCGATCGTCTTCAGTGCCGCAAAGTCCTGCTGACTAAACAAGGTAATCAAGGCATCTCGAATAGCCGGCATATCTCTCGTCGCCTGGTCAACGGCCTCTTGCTTGTAAGCCATCAACTGCATTTCGGCTTGTACGTACCGCGTACGACCACCGTGCTCCAGATTGACCAACAGCTTTTCCATATCCAAATACAGGGGGACCTTGGGCGCCTCTTCGACGACCTCTTCAACGGCTTCCTCACCTTCGGCACTGTCACCGCCAGACAAAAAGAAAAATGCACCAGCGCCACCACCCAACAGCACTACGACTGCCACAAGAATGATGATTAATTTGCCCTTGCCGCCTGATTTTTCTTCGACCTCGACCGCGTCGCCGCCCAGATTCAAGTTGTCTTTACCGGCCATTAGCCTTCTCCCGTGTCATCGGCTTGCGCGTCCCACCGTGCACACATACACGAGAAGGACAGAGCAATTGCCATACCAGTGGAAATTTCCACATTAAAAACAATATGTTATAGATTCTGTTGAATGGTGATCGCCAGTATTTTGACGCATCTTTATTCGAATGCGTCAGCATACAAACGTGGGCGCTAGCCCCTAATCAATCACCCGGGAAGGATGGTAGAACGAATACGTCCGGATAAAAACAATTCCAGGAGACCGCCGCGTTGCGCGGCGATCAATAAGATGGGCGATAACTCTCTAGATGGCTATCTAGATGACTGTCTAAACGACTACCTAAATGACTACCTAAATGACTACCTAAATGTAGGTATCAATCCGCGAGCTGTTCCCCGTAGACGCGACCAACAGAGAAGAATCTGATTCATCAAGCTCCGTTGTGCCTTCTGAATCCGCAATGGCGTTAGCCTGACCTTGCCCGGCTTCGCCTTGCAGCCCCTGCTCGCCCACGTCGGCGTTCGCTAGTTGCAGACCACTCTGCTCGAGCATCTCCCGAAGCCTGGGTAGCGATTGCTCGATCGCATCTCGCGCGGCGCTGGTTTCTGCCGTGAAGGCCACCTTGGTCTGGTCACCCTCGGTGGTCACGGTAACCTGAAGTCGTCCAAGCTCCGCAGGGTGGAGCTGCAATCGCGCCTCACGCACCCCATCGCGCACCAGAGTTTTCATACGTGCAGTAAGCTCTCCCGGAAACTCCGCGTCATCCGGCGCTCGAGCAAGAGAATACTCAGGCATGGTAGCGGCGGCGGCCGCACTGGGGCTGGCAGCAGCCGCGCTGGGAGCCATACCCACTACTGGCGACGCCGCAGCTGGGGCGGCAGCCACTGCATCACCTCTGGGCATCGAAGCGGTAGTACGCGCCAGCTCGTTTGCGCCGTCCAGCTGAACATCAACTGCTCGCTGGTTCGCTGACTGAGAGTCCATATTGGCGCGGAGCCAGTCGGCGGTTGTCGCCTTTAATGCGCTGGCGTCAGTTTGAACGGAACTAAGCTTTTGCCCTTCTGCTGCAGATGCTCCTGATGTCTGCGCTGTATCAAGACCGCTGGGTAATTTCTGAAGCTGTGATACGTCAGAGCTCTGCAGACCGCTTTGACTGATCCCTACTTCAGCAGTGGGTACAGCAGTGCCTGCCTGAGTCGATAGCGCCGAAGCCTTAATCGCCTTTGATCCCTCTACCGTCAGAGCAGCGAGGTTTTGAGCATCGGGGGAGGTCTTGCCCGTAACAGTCTCATTCGCTGAACTGTCCGAAGCCGACGGCACGTTCGAAGTTAAGCTAGATGATCCCTTTGCTGGACTAAGCAGCGTTAAAGAGGAGCTCTCAAGTTTACTGGAAGCATCGCTGACTAATCCGCTAGATGAATTAGAAGCTTTGGGAGCCTCCACCGGATTCTTCGGTAACAGATCTCGCAGCAGCGCAGCGCCGTCAGCGTCCGTCAACGACGACTCATCCGCGGCACTTCCCTCGCCCGCCTGCGCAGCTGCTGCACCGCTGTCTGCATCGCTATCAGTTCCGGCAGCGTCAGATCCGTCCGCAGATTGCCCGGTAGATGCCTCATCAAGGTTTGCCACGTCGGCAGCCTGATTCCCTTCCTGCGGCAAGCCATTGCCGGAGCTTTTATCCACCGAGCTACCGTTATTTCGCGTCTGATAAGACGCCTCGGCGGGCTGATCTGGCTTTCGGCTGCGACCCTGCTGCTTATCCAAAACACGAGAGAAGTCGTCGCTTTGGCCGAAGTTAGCCTCAGAATTGGTGTTTTTTGCGATTTTTGCGCCGGAGGACTCCAGCGATGCAACACTTAACAATGGCGAATTCAAACTCTCTGCCATGACGGCCTCTTTCAGTACAAGATCACTATTACCCGTGTAACAGCAAGCGCTGTGCCAAATCAGCCGTTCCCGTCAAATCGCTGCAGACTCACTTCGTCGCTGTGTTTTTGCTCTTCTTTATCGCCCGCGCGAAGCAAGTCCAAACGTCCCCGACTAATGAGCTCATCAACGCTTGAACGTCGCAGGGTCCTATCAACCAGGTTTTCTCTATTGGACTCCAGCTCAACCTGAGTACGACTGTTTTCCTGGCCCTGAAGACTGATGGCGTCGTTGAGATTGTGAAGAAAGCGTCGGTAGTCCACTAACTGCCGAGCATCCATACCCGAGCTGGCCATCGCCTGGAGACGCAGCTCATATTCTTGCTTGAACTGCTCCAGCTGAGACAGCTTGGCAGAGGACTGATCGTGAGCCTGCTGGCTACGCTGGAGAGTTCCCGCGGCGCGATTCTCTTCGGTCTTGGCAACTAGTGCTACCTTGTCGAGTTTATCCAACTCCATCAGGAGGCCATAGCATTGGAGTTAGCTTGGACGGAACCACTCAGATAACGAGCGGTGTTCACAAGGTCATTAACGCTTTGTGTCATGGAGACTTTTTGTTGCTCCGCTTGTCGCACAAGTTGCCTCAAAGGCTCATGGGCGCGCAGCGCCTGGTCAATCTTGGGGTCGCTGCCATGCTCATAGGCTCCGATGGAAATAAGATCCTTATTTTGCCGATAGACCGAGTATAGCTCTTTAAGGGCCCGCGCTAACTCTTGTTGGTTCTCGTCGGTAATGCCGGGCATGGCGCGACTAACGGACGCCTCAAGGTCAATGGCTGGAAACAATCCCGAGTCTGCTACGCTGCGAGACAAGACTATGTGTCCATCCAAAATAGCGCGAGCTGCGTCGGCTATCGGATCGTTATGGTCATCCCCCTCGACCAACACCGTATACACCGCGGTGATGGATCCGACTCGGCCGTTTCCTGCACGCTCGACAAGATTAGGTAGTAGCGAAAACACCGAGGGCGGATAGCCCTTGGATACGGGAGGCTCCCCCACCGCCAACCCGATTTCCCGCTGCGCCTGAGCAAAGCGTGTCAACGAATCCATTAGCAGTAAAACATCGCGACCCTGATCGCGAAAATGCTCCGCGATGGCCGTCGCTCTCCAGGCGCCATGCACACGCATTAGCGGTGGATAATCCGCCGGAGTCGCAACCACAATCGCTCTCGCAAGACCTTCGGGTCCCAAAATGTCTTCGATGAACTCCCGAACTTCGCGGCCTCGCTCACCCACGAGACCAACCACAATAACGTCAGCTTCCGTGTGTCTCGTCATCATGCCCAGCAGCGTACTCTTCCCAACACCACTACCGGCGAACAAACCCAGACGCTGTCCCTTCCCCATCGTAAGAAGACCATTGATTGCGCGCACACCCACATCAAGCGGCTCTCGGATAGGCCGGCGCTCCAAAGGATTCAGTGGTTTGGCACGAAGTGCCACGCTGTGACTGCAATGGGGAGCCGGGCCATCATCAAGAAAGTGCCCAGCACCGTCGATAACCCGGCCAAACAATTGCTCATCCACCGCGACAATCGCGCGCGCGCCCAAAGGCACGACTCTGGCGCCGAGCTGCAGTCCGGACACGTCACCCTCGGGCATGAGCACCAGGCGGCCATCAGCAAAACCGACAATTTCAGTGTCGACTACGGCGCTATCGCTTATGACTCGACAGCGTTCGCCGATAGCTCCATCGCAGCCCTCGGCTTCCAGCTTCATACCCACCATGCGCATGAGCCGCCCCTCGCATTGAAGATCGGGTGCGTCAACATGACTGCTCAGTGTTGCGAGGCGCTGACCCAAACGTTGCATTTGCGCGTCGCGTATATTCTGCGCGCTGCTCACGTGCTTAAGCTTGTCCGCCCGTATCAGCGCTGCCAGCGCCAACGGGTAGGTCTGATTCTAAAATATCGTCCTCCGGCAATCCTGCTTCACCGCGCAACTCAGCCAATGCGGACTCAATACGTGTCTCAACGCTGGCATCAACAAAGCTATGACCGGCGGCCAACTGCAGCCCGCCTCGAGCCAGGCTCGGGTTTTCCTGCACCACAAAACGTTCGTTGGGCAGCATTCCCTGATCCCGGCACAAGGCTGCATCCAGAGGATTAAGCGTCAAGGTCACCGGCATGGATACAGAACCTAACGCCGATAGCGCATCCGCCAACACCCGTTCAATATCAGCCCCCGAATCCAGCTCACGACGTATGACCGCCCTCGCTATTCTCTCGGTGAGGGACAAGAGCTCTCGCAACAGAACCGCTTCACTCTCCTGAAAAGGCGCAGCCATGGCATCGAGAAGAGCCTGTAGCTGGGCCACCTGCCCGCTGGCTTTGGCGTTGCCTGCGGCCAGCCCTTCAGCGAAGCCAGCGTCGTAGCCCTTCTTTCGCTCCGCTTCGATATCACGGGTTTCTGATTGCTGTGCAGCACTCGCTACAGCTCGCGTTTTGGAAACCTGTTGCGGGAAAGCGTCGGGAACCGACGGCGCCCAACTTGCTTGGGCCTCTTGAGGATCAGACAAAATCATCACCGCCCTTACCGATCATGAGTTCACCTTCGTCCGCAAGCTGTTTGGCGCTGGCGAGAATTTCTTTCTGGGCGCTTTCCACTTCGGTGAGCTTCATCGGCCCTTTTGCGTCGAGATCCTCTCGGAGCATGTCGGCCGCTCTTGACGACATGTTGCCAAAGAACTTCTCCTGCAACTGATCGTCCACGCCTTTGAGCGCGACTACCAATGTATCTACTGAAATTTCCCGAATAAGACGCTGCATACCGCGATCGTCTAAGTCCATCAAATCGTCAAAGACAAACATGAGCTCGGCAATCTTGTCTGTGGTGTCAGCGTCGCTCTCGCGCAAGGCTTCCATCACGGACACTTCCATATCCGCGTCCACATTGTTCATGATCGCTGCAGCGCTGGTTAGGCCATTGACCGCACGCGGTGGCGTCTTGGACGCTCTCCCAAGCTGCTTTTCCAGAACTTTATCCAGTTCTTCCATCGCAGCGGGATCTATCATTTCGAGCTTGGCGATACGCAGCATCAAATCGGAGTGCAGCTCTTTAGGCAGCTCCGACAGCACATCAGCTGCCTGCTCTTCGTCCAGCGACGCGAGCACGATAGCCATAATCTGTGGATGCTCTTCGCTGATAATCGCCGCGACACTTGCTGGATCCATCCACTTAAGTGCTTCGATCCCGCGAGTCTTCGCTTTTCCCGGCATGACTTTAGCGAGCATGCTGTTGGCTTTGTCTTCACCTAGGGCTTGCACCATAACGCGCTTGGCAAAGTCCGAGGCGCCCAATCCCAATGGGTTGATAGAACCTGCCTTGGTGTTGAACTCTCCCAGCACCTCGGTCAATTGATCATCAGACACTCCGACGAGGGACGTCATCGCTTCGCCCACGCGTTGAACTTCTCGGGGCTCCATATGACGCATGATCGACGCGGCGGATTCCTCCCCCACGCCGAGCAAAAATATCGCGGCGCGTTGTGCACCGCTAAGCTTTGGACCTGCTTCAGCCATCGTCTGCTACCCAACCTCTTACGACTTGAGCGGCTCGATCCGGCTCCCCTGCGGCCACCGATCGCGCCATCTGCAATTGCTGCTGGTACCCCCCAGCGCCGCCAGCAGCTCCCGCTGCGCCAGGCAAACCTACCTGCCCCTGACCGCCTAAGGTTACCTGATCATCCGCCATAGCTCCGCCCCCAAGGGCCGCCACTTGCTGCTGCCCTGGCCCCTGGAGATTCTGCGGGGCCTGCATCATGGGCACAGGCACGGCCGCGAACTTCACGAGCGGACGGACGACGACAAACACAAGTGTTAAGAGCACAACAAGCACCAACAACCCTTTCGCGAGCTGCCAGATCCAGTCCTGCTCCATCAGCGATGTCTCTATCACTGCATCTTCAATCGCTGGGGCTTCTACAAAGGAGGCGCTAATTACGCTCACCGTGTCTCCGCGCGTCGCATCAAAGCCAACGGCCTCTCGTACCAGAGATGTGACCTCGTCTATGCGCTCCTGCGGCATGGGCACGCGACTGGTCGTGCCATCATCCGCTGTGGATTCAATGTAATCCAGCACTACCGCGATAGACAGCTTCTGAAGCGCTCCTGGCGTCTCGCGAACATGACTGATGGTCTTGTCCATCTCATAATTGATCGTTGATCGAGTGCTTGTACGCTCTGGCGGGAGAACACCGCCGAGTGGCAAGTTAGTCTGCACCACCCCGTTGGCCGTAGGCTGACCCTGAACCGCTGTAACTGTGGTATCGATAGGAGGTTCGTTGGACAAGGTACCCGGCACGCCTCCAGCGTAGCGCTGATTCGTTGTTTCTTCAGACGTTTGCTCACTGCGTACATGAGTCTCTGGAGCATAAGTTTCGAGAGTGCGCTCAACCCGCGTAAAGTCCAGGTCAGCAGCCACTTGGGCACGTACGGCATTGGCACCGAGGATGGGCTCTAGAATATCCACAATCCGACCACTCAGGTCTGATTCAAGTTGCCGCGTGAAACGGAACTGATCCTGGGTAAAACCAAACTCATCGTCGGTTCCCTGACCGGACAACAGCTTGCCCTGCTGATCCACAACGGACACCTGCTCCGAATCAAGGTTGGGAACACTTGAAGCGACCAGGTGCACGATACCGGCAAGCTGACGCTCATTCAGCGCCCGACCGGCATACAGATTGAGCATCACCGACGCGGCTGGCTGCTCCCGCTGCCTGAGAAATGCCGATTGCTTGGCCATCGCCAAATGCACCCTCGCGCCACGCACACTGTCCATGGCGCCTATGGTACGTGCGAGCTCAGATTCAAGGGCACGATGATAGCGAGCCTGCTCCATAAAGCTGGACAGCCCGATTTCCTGTTCACGATAGAGACTCTCAAAACCGACCCCTTCGCCCCGTGGGTATCCATCGCTGGCAAGCAGTAAGCGAGCACGATGAACATCGCCCGCCGGCACGGCAACCATGCCGCTTCGCTGATCCATACGATAGTCCATACCGTTGGCCTCGAGCGAAGCGATGACGTCATTGGTATCTTCCGGTGCCATGGTGCCGTAAAGAGGCTTGTAGTTAGGTTCCACCACCCACTGCACCAGACCCATGGCCATCGCGATACTCGCGGCGAGACCTACGAGCAAAGCTAACTGGCGGGTCGCCGGCTGCCGCGAAAACCCACTAAAGCGGGCGAACAAATTGTTATCGATAGCTTCGGCCATGTCTCTACGTTCTCACTAATTCAAAGGTTTGGACGTTTCTTAAAAAGAAGCGTCAAACTTGCATGCTCATGATTTCCTGATAGGCGCTGAGGAGCTTGTTGCGTACCTCGGTCATTGCCTGAAATTCCAAACCAGCGCGCTGAGATGCGATCATTACCTCGGTCACCGAGGTTTGGGGGTCACCCGACTCAAAGGACGTAGCCAGAGCTTTCGCTTCCATCATGGAAGCGTTCACCTGCTCGATGGAATCCTGCATGAGACTGGAGAAGTTCGCCCCGGTGACCTGCTCCGGACTCGCTGACTCAGACCCCGCAGCAGCTGCCATGGTACGCATCTGGGCAATAACCTGATTGATCGCAATATCGCTCATAACTCGCTCTCTCTGTTAATCATCACTACTCATCACTACGTAACTACCGCTCTACCTATGCAGACGCCGGCAAGCTAATACCTTGCTCACGCATCCGCGCCAATTTGTATCGCAGTGTTCTGGGACTGATCCCGAGCTTCTCCGCTGTTTCTTTACGGCTACCGCCGGTGGCATCCAAGGCCTGCAGAATCAACTCCTGCTCTCGGAGCTTTAAATCGCCCTCTAATGCCGGCCGCGCTGTAGCGGCGGGCGCTGGGGCATCAGCACTCACTTCGAACTGATCCGCTAAGACAATGTCGCACTCGCTGAGCACGTTGCTGCGAGCAAGAATGACGGCCCGCTGCACACAGTTTTCCAACTCCCGAACATTGCCCCGCCAGGCTTGCTTCACTAATGCTGACTCTGCCGACTCGTCAAAGTAGGCGCCGGGCACGGTGGCGTATCGATTCAAAAACAACTTTGCCAGAGGGAGAATGTCTCCTCGACGCTCTCTCAGGGGAGGAAGGTGGAGCGGCAACACGTTGAGTCGGTAGTACAGATCTTCTCTGAAGGTGCCTTCACGCACCTCGTCTTCCAGTTGCCGGTTAGTAGTCGCAATAACCCGTACATCCAGAGGAATCAGTTTGGTCCCACCTAAACGCTCTACCTCGCGTTCCTGTAAAACTCGCAGCAGCTTGGCCTGCAAACCCAGGTCCATCTCGGAGATTTCGTCCAACAGCAGCGATCCGCCATTGGCCTGCTCAAACTTACCGGGCCGCGATTGATGAGCACCTGTGTACGCACCTTTCTCGTAACCGAATAGCATGGACTCCAGCATGTTCTCGGGAATGGCAGCGCAATTGATTGCAAGGAACGGTTTTTCCGCACGATTTGATTCGTTGTGGATGAAACGGGCAAGCACCTCTTTACCGCAGCCCGACTCGCCACTAATCAAAACCGTCGCATCGCTGGGAGCAAGCCGCTGAGCGAGGGCACAGAGCTGCTGACTACTGGGATCTTCTGCGACTATCGGCAAACCAGCCTCAGCTGTAGGCTGCATACGCGCCACCATATCCAGCAGTACCTGAGCTTCGAAGGGTTTCAACAAGTAGTCTGTAGCACCGTCGCGCATTGCAGACACGGCATCACGTACGGAGCCATGAGCTGTCATCATCACGAACGGCATCTCTGGTTTACGGTTGCGCACCTCGCGGAGCAAACCGTGGCCATCCATCTCATCCATTTGAACATCGCTAATCACCATGTCGAAGCTTTCGCTCTCCATGCGTGACAACGCTTCACGCCCGTTACCGGCCGCAACAGCTCGGTAACCACCAAATTCAATGGTGTCGCACAGTGCGTCGCGAAGCGTATCGTCGTCTTCAACGATAAGTACTCGTGCTGCCTGATTCATGAACTAGGCCTCTCGCCTTTGCTACCGCTGTGAGAATGAACACCAAGGCCATCCGACTCTTCGTTGGCCTCACTAACAAGGTTGCTGACTACCTCAGAACCACCGCAGGATTCCTCGGTAGCCAGCAGGGGAAGATCAATTAGAAATTCAGCACCGCCCTGAGCGCGATTGCGGGCCCGCACTTCTCCGCCGTGATGACTGACCGTTTTGGCCACGACCGCCAAACCCAGGCCGGTACCCTGCGTTCGCGTCGTAAAGAAGGGATCGAAAAGTCGAGGCATCACGTCAGACGGAATACCGGGTCCGTTGTCTCGCACGCATATCTGCAAAGAGTCGTGACTGGTAGCCCCCGCCCAAATGTCGACACGTACAGACTCGCCACCTACATCCACGGCGTTGTTGACCAGATTTGCCAAAGCCCCAACCAAATCGTCCCTCGCGCCGCTTAAGGCGAGCGTGTCGTCGATGGGTGTGACCGTTAGATGGACTGTGGGTGGCAGAGTCTCGCGCACCGCCGTCTCAAGGGTGGTCATGACATCCCGCAGTAACAAGGGCTGCATATGAGGATTTTCACCACGTACGAAACTGAGCATGGATTCAATCAGCGCTTCCATGTGCTGAAGGCGATCCCCTAACCGCTCGCTAATCTTATCGCGCTGAACATGGGGAAGATCATGACTACCCAACTGGGAGAGATATAAGGTCGCAGAAGACAGTGGCGTTCGAATTTGATGTGCGAGTCGAGCGGCCATCTCGCCCAGCGCCGCAAGCCGTTCCCTCCGGCCCAGCTGTAACTGCAGGTCATGGAGTTCCGTCGTGTCGGTTATCAGAACGACTCGCTCTCCGTCCTCGCTGTCGTCATCCAGCGCGCGACTGTTGATAGATAAATGCCGTTGCCCGGGCTGCCGCTCATCTAGCTCGGGGTTGCGTTTGGCCACTTGAGGCCAGGTCTCTCCGAGTAAAGGCTCACCTAGCATATCGAGCGCCGCCGGATTGGCATCGCGAATGGTTTGCTCGGGATCAAGAATCATCACTCCGCCTGGGAGTACAGCCAGAAGAGACGCAAGACGATTTAACAGACGCTCTTTTTCCGCCAGTTCGCGAAGGCGTGCGCCGCGACTGATGGCTAGCTCCGTGCGCAGGCGCAAAACCTGTTCCTGCATCGTGCGATAACTGCTATCGAGTTCTCGGGAGACCTCGGTGAGCGAAGCTAGGGAGTTCTCATCCAGCGGAACACTCTCGGGGCGCTCGACCACATCTGATGTGGAGATCTGCGTCATACCTGTCCATTGAGTTGTGGTATCTCGGAACAGGTCTATGCAAAGGCTATGCCTATTATTTTATCTATATAATTCAGATGCTTATGGAACCCAAAAGGGGGAAGCGTCAAGACTATGGCGCCTCATCGGGACGAATGATCTCGTACTTACGCATCTTCTCGACCAAGGTAGTCCTCTGCAGGTTGAGCATTTTTGCTGCTCGGGCAACGACCCAGTCGTTTTGTTCCAGGGCTTGTACCATCAGCGAGCGCTCAAGATCTGCAAGATGTGTCTTTAGATCCATCCCTTCTTCGGCCAGTACTGCTGGCGCTTCGTCCAACGTCGTATTTCGCGAGTCCAGGCGACCCGTCGATTCTGGGGAAACGATCGAAACCTCGGGGGCGCCGCCCGCCGTAGCACCTGTCGCCCCAGACTGATCACCTCGAAGAAAAATATCAGCGACTTCTGTAGTTTCGCTCGCGCTGCGGTTGGCAACAAATTTGTCAGGCAGATGCGCCGCGGTCACTTCTTGCTCCGGATGGAGAATCGCCAGACGTTCGACGAGGTTAGAGAGCTCACGCACGTTACCCGGCCAGCCATAGCGCTTGAGGCATGCCATGGCGTCGTCACCCAGAGTCACCGAGCCGCGACTGTCACGCTCCATCAGATCCACAAAGCGTCTCACGAGAGCGGGGACATCTTCGACACGCTCCCGCAGGGGCGGAATGTCGATAGGAAATACATTAAGCCTATAAAACAAGTCCATACGGAAATCACCAGCCTCGACACGATCCTCGAGATTCTGGTGCGTCGCGGCGATCACGCGTACGTCGCAATCCTGAGTCTTATTACTTCCTACACGCTCGAAACACCGTTCTTGCAGAACGCGCAGCAGCTTGACCTGCATTTGGAGAGGCATGTCCCCGATTTCATCGAGGAAGAGGGTGCCGCCAGCGGCCATCTCGAAGCGTCCCTGGCGGCTGCTTATTGCACCAGTGAACGCGCCTTTCTCGTGACCGAAGAGTTCAGACTCCAGGAGCTCACCGGGAATGGCACCGCAATTGACCGGCACAAACGGGCCCTTCACGCGATCGGATAGTTGGTGAATTCCACGAGCAACCACTTCTTTGCCCGTGCCCGATTCGCCCAGTATCAAAACGGAAGCCTCCGCCGGCGCTACCTGAGCAATGAGGCGGCGTATCCCTTCAATTTGAGCACTGCTGCCAACGAGTTCCCGCGCCAATGTGCGACTCGCTTCAAGAATCGCCGACCCGTCTTCACTCACGCTTAATCCCCTTGTTTACGCGTGGATGCGCACATATTCACTGTCATGGCCAACTGTTTTACCGCTACAGTGAATTACTGACGCGACACAACAAAAACGCATGGAGTTTCAGAGTATTAGCGGCGTAAGTCAACTTTTTGACGGATTGATACTCACACGACTACATCTGGCTAGCGAATAGAGCCTAGATCACGGGCGAAATGGCTAGATGGGTTGCCAAGTAAGAGCTGCACACAAAGCCGTTAAAGCCAGCGTCTATTCGCCTGAAGATCGCTTAAAGGCCACTTCCCGGCGATGATGCCTGAAGATCAACTTTTCGAGCCACGACTTCGCCGCCCCGGTTAGCCCGGTAAAGCGGACTTTGCCTGTGCCCGCGGCGTGCTCTTCGGCAGTCGATACCACTTCGCCATAGCAGCAAAGTGGCTTGGGCAGCCCACGCTGAATGTAGAGTTCCAGATATACCGTTGTACCTGGCTCCGGTACATCTCCTTTCCAGGCGACACCTGCAGCGGATACGCGCACCGGACTGGTGTCGGGAATATCAAGTTGGTGGTAGATAAGAGTCCCGACGAGATCCAAAAGCAAATTGACTTTCAGATCCAGACGCGCGACTTCTTGCGCGACCACACCCGAAGAAGCTTCTTGCTGATCCTTTTGCCCGCCCGCGTCGCCAATCACCGAAACCGCCCGCAAAAACTCCTCGTTAGAGGCGTTGACCATAGCCAAATGCTTTTGATCGAGCTCGTGATTAACTTTTCTCCATGCGATGGAGATATTGTCGCTATAGGCTAAACCACCTTCAGACTTTGCGGGTGTCTCACTCATACGCAGGCGCACCTTTACGGCCCAGACTCAATAGATTCCAAGCTAGCATAAGAAGGGTCTGAGGGGGGAGCAAATACCGAGCCTGGCAACAGCGGTCGGCTAGAAAACTAGCTAGAGGATTGAACATCCTGATAGCTACCAAGAGCCGATCGCGTGCGCGCCTGATTGACGCCCTGCTCTAGCACCGCGTCGCGGGCATTAGCGAGCAGTCCCATGAGCTCATCATTGAGGTGAAGCATCACCGCAAGAGCTTCTGACACGAGCTCACCATGTTCCGCATCGACGGGCTGCGAAAAACACTGCTGTAGATCATCGCGACGTTCTCGCTCAAGTTCAGCCACGCGATCCCACTCACCGGCGCCGGCACAGTCCAGCATATCCCGCGTCATATTGAGCACGCCGGCCAATCGCTGGTATTGCCCTGATTCCTTGGCGTCGAGTGCGCTTGTGAGGGTCGCGTTCACAGAACCTGTTAGCCTCGATACTCTTCGGGAATCGCTTCCCAACCGCTCTTGATCTCGCGCATCAGTCCCGAGACCTCGTCAAGCAAGGCTTCATCTTTAGAAGAAGCAGCCTCGACCAAGCGTGATTCCATATAGTCGTAAAGATCGCGCAGTCGCGTGGCAACCTCGCCACCGCGCTCGATGTCCAGACTCGCCCGCATGTTATCGATGATGCTGATAGCCTTACCCAGCATCTCACCCTGCGCGGCTACGTCTCCCCGAGTCATCGCGCCTTTAGCACCAGCGATGCGGCTTAAAGCGCCATCCATCAGCATAGTAATGAGCTGATGAGGACTAGCGTCGGTCATGCCACTCTGAGCATCGACTTTGCGATAGGCACTGATTGCGGTCATACCATTCATCTATCTGCTCTCCATAGCGTTTAACGCTAGTTGTTGTTCTGTCCCGGTAGCGGAATTCCAGCAAGCTGGGTGGTTAAGAACTCGCTAGTGCTCTGTAAGTTTGCCAGTAAAATATCGAGAGCGTTGAACTGATTCCTGAAGCGCGCCTCGATGGCTTCTAAACGAGCTTCAAGGGCCTCGCGATCTTCCTCAATACGCGCCACGTCGGCCTCGAGGGTATCCGTGCGTAGATCGATCAAGCCATTACTGTCCAGAAAACGGTCGATGACATCGCTTAAACTGACCGCGACACCGCTTGAGATGTTGACGGAGCCGCGTGAACCAGTAGTCCCACCGATGATCGACAATCGAATGCCTTCGCTTGCAGAACCCGTCGCCCCTACCAAGCTTTGACCCGAGCCCGTAGCTGCCACGCCGCCAATGGTGCCGGCCACATCAACGCCATTGGTACCAGAACCCGCGGACAAGCCGAGCGTTCCGGTCGTGTTTGCTGCAACGCTGTCAATGACGACGCTACTCTCGGAGCCAAAACGGCTTGATTGAATCTGGAGCCGGTTTGACGCATCGAAGGTCACACTAACCGCAATACCCGCCTCTAAAAGATTATCGTCACCGTTAATGCGAGACTGCAGCTCTGCCGCCAAAGCATCACCACTATCGAAGTCGCCCTGGGTCAGACTAACGAGATCAGTGGAAACGCCATCGATCGTGAGGCGTAAGGTATCGTTAGAACCATCAATAGTCAGCGGGGCTAAGGCCGTGGGCGCAACAATGGCAGCGCCTGCGATACTGCCGCGAGTAGCCAGCTGAGTAACCTCAACACTGAAGTTGCCCACCTGCGTCGAACTACCAGCACCATCAAACACAACACTACTGTCGTTGGGCTGTCCGACTTGAGCGAACACGCCAGCCACACTATCAAAGTTGTCGCGTAACGCAGCGCCCAAACGGCCCTCATCGATTGCGAGATTGCCGTTTGCCTGGGTGGTTATTCCGAGTTCAGCCAATGTACTGAAAGGACCTTCAAAACCGTTCGAGGAACCCGTCAACGCGCTACGAACCTGAGTGATGATTGAGCGCGTGGCGAAATCACCCTGCAACGCGCCTGCTCGATCAGTCTCTGCGTCGTAAGCAGTCAGGTTCGAAGAAACATTGGTGAAGTTATTGAACGCCGATACGAAACTCTCGATGGCCGTTCGCACGGCGGACTCATTGTCCCTCACCGTGACCGTGACCGGTGCCTCAGTCGTTGCCTGCAGAGTAAGACTCACCCCGTCAATCACGTCATCTGCATTGTTACTCGCACTGGTGAGCGCAAGGCCGTTAATACTAAAACTGGCATCCTGTGCGGCAACAGTTTGAGACAAGTTGTTCGCGTCGGTATTGAACGCGAGGCGCGAGAGTCCTTCTGCATCGGTATTGTTACTGTCGCCCGTGTCGCTGACCTGAATTTCTATGCTGTTATCTGCGCCCGTATCAGTACTGCTCAGCAGCAAGCGAAAGCCTTCGCCATCGTTCACAATCGCAGCGGACACACCCGCATCCGCTGCATTAATGGCGTCACGCACGCCCTGCAAAGTGTTGTTGCTGGAATCGATGGTTATCGTGGCGCTAGCTCTATCTGCGTTGACACTGAAGCTATTGAAGCTTTCAGGCCCGGGATCTGCGCCCGTAATATCTGCAGTACCAAACCGCAGGGTCAACTCGCCCTCGCCCACCACATCGGTGAGACTGGAGAAACTACCCGAGGCTAAAGACTGCGATTGCGCCAGACTATCGATAGACACGCTGAAACTGCCCGCCGCGGCGCCTGCGCCTGCCGAAACACCTAGAGCATCAGAATTGCTACTGCTCGCTGATCGTTGGCTGAAAGTAGCAGTATCAGCGAGCGCGTCTACTGAACTTTGGAGTGAACTAAGGGAACCTTGGAGCGTGCCAAACGCGGATAGCTGACTGGTCAGCTGCGCCTCGCGCGCAACTAGACGAGTCTCAGTAGGACCACGCTCTGCAGCCACTAGCTGGGTGACTAAGCCTTCGATGTCTAATCCCGACCCTATGCCGGTTGCCGCTACCATGATTACTTACCGTATTATGTGTCGGATGGCCGCCGAGTGCTCTACCCCGTCGTTAGTTTAGTGCACGCCGGGTGTCTATACGACACTCTACACTCACCTCTTCAGCGCCGAGCCTTAGCGACACCAGACTCACCAGTTGCTCTCGAAACTGCAATATCGATGCCACGCAGCGTGGCCTTGCAGCTTATTCGACGTTTTAGCCGTTCTGGTCTATGAGCAGGCCACGAATAGAGTCCGACGCTTCAGCGCTTGCCTGCTGGTCGGACAGAAAACGTGCTATCTGAAGAATCTCTTCAGCCGGTATTTGCCGCACCAACTCGTCTGTTTCTGCGTCTACCACCTGAATTACCGTAGTTCCCAGGTCTCCATCTACAGAAATGTTCAAAGATCTTGAGACGCTCTGTATATACTCAGAGATATCGCGTGTTGCTTCTGACAGGGCCTGAGCTGACTGCCGAGGCGCCTCCTGTACAACGGGCGCTGGCGCTGAGCTGCCGCTTGCGGCAGCCGATTGCCGCCCAACGTTGACGCTTTCCTGCGACTCTTGTCGCGCAACCTGTGTTGCTGTGGTTTGCGTGTTCGCAGGCGAAGTACTGTTAACTGGATTAGTCATAGTCATCTACCTCCTGACCGTGTGGAATCATCTGCCGCAAAAGGCGAAAAAGTGAGGGGGGCTTTCGCCCGCCTCACTTGCAGAGACGCCAGTGATGGTCGTTTCACCGTTACTGCAGCAGCGCCAGCACGTTCTGTGGCTGAGCGTTGGCCTGAGCAAGGATCGAAATACCCGCCTGCTGCAGAATCTGCGCACGGGTCAGTGCAGCAGTTTCCGCGGCAAAGTCCGCATCCTGAATACGTGAGCGTGAGGCGCTCAGGTTTTCAGTTGTCGTCGCCAGGTTAGCAATCGTTGATTCGAAGCGGTTTTGGATCGCGCCGAAGGTGCTTCGCAAATCAGAGATCGTTGACAGAGTTGCGTCGATCGACTGAATAGCTGCATTTGAGTTGGCTACCGTCGTTACGCTCGCGGTACTCAGACTTCCTGCAGTAGCAAAACTTGTCGCAGAGAAAACTGTCGCTGCGTCTGCGCCACCTATTGTGACTGCCTCGCCTGAAACAATACTCAATACGTCACCATCAAGAGAGGCCGTACCATTACTGCCCAGCGCGGAGTTGACCGCATCCGTGAAGGCCTGAGATGACGCGTAGGTACCGTTTGCAACTGTAATGGCGTCGCTATCACCGAATTGAATGGTTAGATCCGCAACCGTGACCGACACACCATCTGCGGCGCCCGCCACGCTTGTCTGAGTTATTGCGTCAAACAAACCACCATCGGCAGATATAGAAAACGATCCTGCAACGTTCGCATCATCAGTTAGCAACACAGTGTCACCTGTGCCCCCGACAGTCAGTTCTGTGCTTGCGCCGAGTGCTGTAGTAATCGCCGCGCGAACACCTGCTGCGTCGGTAATGTTTGAGTCCAAGGTAACAACAAAATCGTTACCGCCTGGATCCGAAATCGTGAAGCTTGCATTAGGAGATGTATCCGCGTCGCTACCGGTAGCGTCCTGAACAACCGTTGTAGCAAAGCCTGTAGACGCGAAGCTGTAGCCGAGAGTGCTTGGCGCACCCGCGTCACTGTACGTCAAGGTAACATTGCCAGCATTGTCATCAGTCGCAGTTATTGTGTCGAAACGGGTATCGCCCGTAGCATCAAGCTTGTAAGCCTCAATAGCCGCTTGGATCTGATCGCCAGTGGTAGCTGCAGTTAGGGGAGTATCACTGTCGTAGACAATAGACACAGTGTCGGCGTCGGAGACGGTTACAGCGGGAGTAGCACCGCTAGAGCCGGCAAACGTAAATGTAGTGGTGTCGCCTGAAGAGCTTGTGAGCGTGAATGAACTGCCCGACGCGGTAGCGGCCGCATCCACAGCAATAGTGCTTGTGCCGGTCGCTGCTGCCACCGTACTAAAGTCATCGACCAAAGCACTCGCAGCGGCTGCATCAAATGAGAACGTAGCTGCCGAGCCGCCGCCAGCGAAGTTGGTAGCTAGGTTAACCGAGGTTGCTGTGGCAACCGCACCAACATCACCGGTTCGCGCACTAGTGGTTAAGTTGAGACCAATCGTCTCACCAACGTTTGCACCTACCTGGAACAGTGCGCTACCGAAAGAACCATCAAGAACGTTTCGGCCGTTGAATGAAGTCTGTTGAGCAATACGATCGATTTCTGACAAACGCTGCTGTACTTCCAAATCAAGCGCTGCACGGTCGCTATCAGAGTTAGTAGCGTTAACTGACTGAACCGCCAGCTCACGAATACGCTGGAGGTTGTTAGTCACCTCAGAAAGCGCGCCTTCAGCAGTCTGCGCAAGAGAGATACCATCGCTTGCGTTACGTGCCGCCTGGTTCAAACCACGGATCTGAGTCGTGAATCGCTCAGAAATCGCAAGGCCCGCAGCGTCGTCTCGCGCGCTGTTGATGCGCAGACCAGACGACAGGCGCTGTAGCGAAGTTGCCACATCGTTCTGCGAAGTATTGAGGTTCCGCTGAGATGTCAGCGATGGAATGTTTGTATTAATAATCTGAGGCATGGATGCGTCCCCTTCTGCTTCAGTTAGCGTGCGGCATTAGCGCTCACACAGGATTAGTCAGTTTCACTGCTGGCCTTGGTGAAACGAAAACCTCGACACACCAAATCAGCCATCAACAACGTTAGCGGACGGTCTTTGAAGAGCTTTAGGGTTTTTTTGATGTTTCGTGATGTTTTTTTGCGAAATTTCTTCCAGAGTCACTCTAACGAGCCGAAAAATCGAGATTAGGCCATATAAAACAATGGGATAGGAAGCACTCGAACATTCAGTGCGAAAAGTGAAACCTAGGAAATTTTTCTTTATCTAGCGCAAAAAACCCAAATTGTTCAAAAAACATCCAGCTAACGGCGTCTAGATGAGATTTACGCGGTCAGATCAAAGTACCAAAAGAGAGGCGAGGGAGATGAAAGAAAAGAAAGAGATAAGCGACGGAGGCAACTATGACCCAAAAAATCGCTACAAGCCTCGGAAAGACTGTTAAAAGTAATCGAAGAGCGACAGACGCTGGGTGGTCACAAAGGTCTGCTGAGCAGCCTGCAATGCCACCTGCTGCAGGTTCAGGCGACTGATTGCCTCTGCAAAGTCTACGTCCTGCACTTCGGATAGGCTCGTTTCCAGCTGAAGATTGAAGTCTTCGTTAATCGCCTGTTGGCTATCAATGCGATTGAGTCGCGAACCTACGTCTGCCTGGACGCTCAGCACATTGCCCAGTGCTTGATCCAGGTTAAGCAGGCCACTAGCAATGGTGTTGTTGACCTCTGCATTGTTGGCCGGCGTTTCCGATGCGTTTCGCAATGCGTCGGCAATTTCTCGCACCGTCTGAAAAACCGACTGCGATGCCGTGCTATCAATACTAATACTGTCGCCGTTAACCGGTTCACCACCCACGGTAATGGTAGCGCCATTAAAGCTGATCGCATCGCCAGACTCATAGTTGCCTGTGGCTACTACGTTGGCGCCACTATCGACCACTTCGTAGGTAATAGGATCGGTAGGGAGTGCCTGAATAAAGTTAACGCTATAGCTATCACGAACAAACGTACCGTCCGCGCTCGCGTTGGAAACAACAGCTGTTCCCGCGTTACCGCTTACCGAAAAGTCAAAGGTACCGTTACCTGCGGGCACTGCCAGGAACACACGTGACCCCGAATCGCGAACAGCCACCTGAGAACCAGACGAAATATCAATGAAGCGCTGGCCATCGTCGCCGTTGTAGGTAACCTGGCCGCCGCTTTGGCTAAAGGGTTCTGACTCCGCCTGAAACCCTGCAAATATGTACTCGTCGTTGGCATCACGAGTGTTGGCTAGCGACACCAACTCCTCAAGGCGGCTATCGAGCTCTACCGCAATGGCCGCGCGCCCTTCCGCGCCGATGGTTGCATTATTCGCCTGCAAGCTTAACTCTCGTACCCGCTGCAACACATCAGTGACAGAGCTTAACGTAGTATCTTCAAAAGCCAGTTGCCCTTCGGCCGTGGAGGCATTGCGTTGATACTGGTCGATCTGACGAAGATCCTCTTCGATATCCAGAACCTTAACGGCGCCCGCAGGATCATCCGAGGGAGACAGTATCCTACGGCCGGTAGATAGCTCTTGCTGCGTCCTCGCAAGATCAGCCTGACGCTCGAGAATCGTGGAGATACCCGACTGAAAGATCTGCAATGTAGAAAGACGGTCAACCATTTCGTGAGTACCTGATTATTCTTTCCTATTTCTAACTAAGCCAAGCCTAACGACCGGTCGCGTTGAGCAGTGTTTGGAAAACTTCGTCGGCGACAGCAATCACACGAGCTGCCGCTTGATAGGCCTGTTGGTAGCGGATTAGGTTCGCGGCCTCTTCATCAAGGTTCACACCCTGGGAGCTGCTCAACGCGGCGCGAGATTGATCCAGCAAGGCAGACTCTGTGGCCGCTGCATTACTGGCCTGACGAGTGCTCACTGCTACATCGGCTAGAAGCGCGGCATACGCATCCTGGTAGGTCGCCGTTCCGCCATTCAGCGTGCGCTCATTCTGCAGTTCTGCCAGCGCAAGAGCGTTGCGGTTGTCTCCAGAGCCGTCAACGTTGTTCTCAATAGTGAAGCTATCGCCATTCACCGGAATGCCGCTGAGGGTAAAACTGATATCACCAAGCGTTGCTTCAACGCCGTTTGCGTCAGTGCCGGGGTCGTAAGCGATGGGGCCACCTGCAATTCCCGTGACATCAAAACCCGGAACACCCGCACCCAAGGCATCGGGGTTAAAGGTCAGCACAATGTTGCTGCCCAAGGGCAGGTTAGCAACGCTGGACACTGCCGCATCGTCAATGACGCCAGATCCCGCATTACCCAAAGACGTGCTGGTACGCACAGGACTTGCCGCGGCAAAGGCCAAAGGGTCAGAAATCGCGACGTCAAACAGGTTGGCGCCCTGAGCCACCGGCGCAATCAAGAATTCGTCACCCGCCACTGGCGTACCGGATATGCTGATATCAACACCATCAATAGAAAACGCTGGACCGGGCCCTGTGCTGCTCGCGTTAGTCGTAGTGTTGGTCAGGGTGTAGTTCGTGCCGTCAAAGCGGAGTCGGTATTCGTCTCCCGTTAGGTTCACGGGATCGGTAATCGAAGCCGTCGCGACGCCGTTACCGGTGTTGCTGATATTGGGGACTGTAGTGGGCTCTAGCGGCCGGAAGAAGTTGCCACCAAAATTGCCATTTAAATCGAGCCCCAAGGCTTGCTGGTCGTTGAAGGTTGCTGCCAGCCCCGTGGCAATCAAACCCAGATCCGTAGTCGCTCCGTCCAGAATATCGCCGCGAAACTCCAGCACTGCACCCAACTCGCCGCCACTCAGAAACCGGCCGATATCTGACTGCACGGCAAGACCCGAGATACCCACGTTCAAGCGTCGCACATCAAAAGGGTCGGTGAATGTCTCGAGCTGGGTTGAGCTGCTGCCGACGACCAAAGCCTGACCGCTGCCGATCAATACGTTTACCGCGCCATCACTCTGCGCCACCGTAGTAACACCGATCTGCTCCGATAAACGGGCGATCAATTGATCCCGGGAGTCCAGCAAGTCATTGGGAGACTGCCCTCCAGAGCGTACGGTCTCGCTTACGATGCGATCGTTTAGGTCTGCGATACCTTCAGCCAAGGCGTTGATTTGCTGCACCGAGGTATCGATGCGGACATTCGCTTCCTGATCGAGGCTTGCGAACTGGTCATTTAGGTACTGGAAACGCTGGGCTAGACCCTCGGCCTCACCGATCAGGACCTGGCGCTCGGGTAAAGAGCCCGGGTTGGTTGCTACGTCTTGCAAGGCGGCAAAAAAATCATCGATCGCAGGCCCCAAGCCGGTATCGGGGTTGGCCAGAATGTCATCAACCCGACCAGAAAGATCCGCCAGAGTGCTTGCTCCCGCAGCACTCGAGCTACGATCAATCACATCGTCGGCTAAAAACTGGTCAAAAGCGCGGGTAATCGCCGCAATGGTGACCCCCGTGCCGACAAAACCGGCACCGGTCAGCTGAGGCGGAAGCGCAGCGAACTCCACCCGCTGACGGCTATAGCCCTCGGTGTTTACGTTGGCAATATTGTTTCCTGTAGTGCCAATCGCACGCTGCAGGGACAATAAAGCCGAAGTGCCAATGTTAAGTACGTCTGCCAAACTTTATCCATCCTCGCGCTCCCGATTAGGGGCGCTTGTCAGCTCTTTAGCGGCAAATCCGCAGGATTCTTTAGCGCAGCCGTCGTCCCGTTTAGGTCACCCCGACGCAAAATCGCCAGAATTTTTTCGGCGTAGGCCGGATCTGTGGCATATCCCGCTTGCTGCAACTCTTTAAGGTACTGCTCCGGTTCAGCAGCCAGATCTTTGGCGGCGCTGTACCGGGGGCTTTCTTTTATAAGCGAAACATAATCCGCAAAGGACTCTGCCGGCGACGCGTAGGCCCGAAACTGTGCAGTCTCACGAACCGCCACGCCCTCACGATACTCCAGCGTTTGGACGGTTACCGTTGGTCCTTCCCAATCCGAGCCAGCCTTGATATTGAACAAGTTGTTACTACTGCCGTTTACTGAACTACTTACGTGCTTGCCCCAGCCTGTCTCCAGGGCAGCCTGTGCCAGCAATACTTCGGCGCTCACACCCAACTCGTTTGCGGCATCAACAGCCAGGGGTCGTAAATGCTCTGCAAACTCCTGAGGAGTAGATGGCGTCCAAGGCTGCGCATTTGATAGCGGCGCGGCCTCAGCTACCGTCGGTGCACTTTGCAAAGAAGGCACTCGAAATTCCAGATAAGGCTGCACGTTAAACGCCGCCGCGTTTGCTGCGCTAAGCCCAGGCATCCTCAGGTCAACCACACCGTCCGCCGCCCCCGCCTCAGCTGCGGCACGATCTGAGCGAAGCTGCTGTACAAGCACATCAGCCAGACCAATACCTCCGCGCGATGCAAGGTCCAGCGACAACTGCTGGTCATGCATCTGTTGATAGCTCTCCATCTGATCGCTATCAAACAAGCCACCCTGCGTCGTCGCATCGCGCATGGACTTCAGCATCATTTGCACAAAGAGGGACTCAAACTGTTTTGCGACGTCTTCGAGGGTGCCATCGGCGTTCTGACGGGCATCAGAGCGCAAATTCGCCAAGGCATTGAAGTCGTTGTAAACAGCTTGAGATTGCATGGTCTAAATAACGATCAGCTGGGCGCGCAAAGCGCCGGCTTGCTGCAGGGCTTCAAGAATCGCGATGAGATCACCGGGCGCCGCACCGACTTTGTTCACGGCTGTGACCAGCTCCTGCAGAGTGATGCCGGGCTCAAGAAGGAACATTCTGGCGCTCTCCTCTGCCAGGCTCACCTCGGAATCAGGCGTAATTGCCGTTTGCCCGCCACTTGCAAAGGCGCCGGGCTGACTGACGTTGAGGTTTTCCGAGATCGTGACTGTCAGATTACCGTGAGCGACCGCTGCTCTCTCAACACGCACCCGATCACCAATCACGATGGTGCCGTTACGCGAGTTCACCACAACCTTGGCGGCTGCGGCAGCTGGATCAACAGACAGATTTTCAAGCAATGATACGAATGCCACTTTGTCCGCAGGATCTCGGGGGGCCTGAACTTCAATAGATACCGCATCCATAGGACGAGCGACTCCGGGCCCCATACTTTCGTTGATGCTGGTGGCCACGCGCTGCGCAGTGGTGAAGTCCGGAGTATTGAGATTCATCACCATCACGGGCTCGGTGCCGAAAGGCGTGGGCACGCCGCGCTCTACAATCGCGCCGTTGGGTATGCGACCCGCACTGGGGACGTTAACGGTGACGCTGGAACCATCAGAACCTTCGGCACCAAAGCCGCTCACAATCATTGAGCCTTGAGCAAGGGCATAGGTTTGACCATCGGGGCCCTTAAGCGGCGTCATCAGCAACTGGCCGCCGCGCAAGCTTTTGGCGTTGGCTAAAGAGGATACGGTGACATCGATGGTTTGACCGGGTTTTGAAAACGCAGGGAGCTCGGCGGTGACCATCACCGTCGCAATGTTTTTCAACTGGGGATTTACGTTGGCGGGTACGTTGACGCCCAACTGAGCCAACATGCTCTTCAAACTCTGGATTGTGAACGGCGCCTGAATCACCTGGTCACCACTACCATCCAGACCGACAACCAAGCCGTACCCGACCAGCTGGTTAGGCCTGACGCCGGCAATGCCCGCAATATCTTTTATACGCTCGGCCTGTACCGGTGCTGTAAAAACAAGCAGCGTCAGTAACGCTGGTAGCAGTGCCTGGAGGCGCTTGAACATTTGCATAACGGGTTCCTTCAGCCTCAGAAAGGCATCAACGGGCTCATAAAGAAGCGCGTCAGCCAACCTGGGGTGTTGCTTTCATTGAGAATACCGGTACCGCCGTAGGAGATCCGCGCATCAGCAACAAGAGTAGATGGGATGGTGTTGGTCGGACTGAGGTCCTCTGGACGAACAATGCCGCGCAGCCGGATGTACTCATCCCCTTGATTGATCTTGATCCACTTTTCGCCCTGTATCTGCAGATTTCCATTTGGCAGAACCCGAGATACCTGCACGGCGATAGAGCCATCAAGTCGGTTGCTTTGGTTACTGGAGCCATCGCCTTCAAAAGAACTCGAAGAGGACAACTCTGACCCGAGGTTGTAGCGCCCATCATTAATAGTGACTGGAGCGCCAAAGATTGTGGGGTCAACAATGCTCACGCTGCCGTCTTTGTTTACGTCTGTGTCAGCGCTCTTTGTGGCCGAGGTGGACTCAACCAGCACGACACTCACGATGTCGCCGATCTCGTGGGCACGCACATCCTCGAACAAAAACATGCTGCGATTAGCGGCGTAAAGGCTGCCCGTAGTCGGCGCCGACGATACGGTCACCTCCGGATACTCAATAGGCTCAATCTTGACGTACTCCGGTGGCGAGTCACTTTCCACACCCGCGCAGCCCACCAGAACCATCGGCGCAAGACACAAACATATGCGTGCGTTAAGCATGAATCACACCTACAGATTATTAGAGATGTACTGAAGCATCTGATCCGCAGTAGAAATCGCCCGGGAGTTCATTTCGTAGGCACGCTGAGTCTCAATCATGTTGACCAGCTCCTCTACGACATTCACGTTCGAACTTTCTACATAGCCCTGGGACAAGGTGCCCAAGCCATTCAAACCGGGGTTGCCCGGCTGCGGAGCGCCACTGGCTCCGGACTCCAGGTACAGGTTTTCGCCACGCGCCTGCAGACCTGCCGGATTGATAAAGTCCGTGAGCTGCACAACGCCGACCTGCGTAGATGCAGGGTTGCCGGGCTGCTGCACCGAAACCGTGCCATCGTTTGCGATGGTCACCGACAACGCATCCTGAGGGATCGTGATCGGCGGTTGCAGCTGATAACCCGCTGAGCTCACCACAATGCCCTGATCATTAATCTGGAATGACCCGTCACGGGTAAATGCCTGGTTACCATCGGGCAGAAGAATCTCGAAGAAGCCCCTGCCCTGAATAGCGATATCCAGTGCACCATCGGTCTTAGTGAGATTACCTTGCGTGAACAGCTTTTCCGTAGCCACGACGCGTGTTCCCGTACCGATCTGCAAACCTGATGGCAGCAAGGTGTCCTGGGAAGATTGCGAGCCTACCTGTCGCACGTTCTGATAGATCAAATCTTCAAAAATGGCGCGTCCACGCTTAAAACCGGTTGTCCCTACGTTCGCCAGGTTGTTGGCAATCGTCGACATCTTGGTTTGCTGAGCGTCTAAACCTGTCTTGGAAATCCACAGTGACTGATTCACTTATCTTCTCCTATACACGCAATTAGGACTGCATGCGCATTAAGGTGGCGCTGGACGTATCAACATCCTCGGCCACCTTCATTAGTTTCACGAAATGTTCGAACTGGCGAGACAGCTCTATCATGCGAACCATCGCTGACACTGGATTCACATTGCTCGATTCCAAAGCGCCGCTCACGAGGCGAACATCAGCATCCGCAGGCGCCGGTAAACCGCTGGCGGTTTGCAGTAATCCGTTTTCGCCTTTAGATACATTCTCTGCTGAAGGCTTGACCATTTTTATGCGATCAAGGACAGCTACGGCATTAGGCAACTCACCGAGGGGGATAATCGAAATTGTGCCGTCGCTACCGATAGACAGACTGCTAAAAGGCGGCAGAGCAATGGGACCATCGTTGCCCATGAGTGCTTCACCTGCGCCATTGACCATCTGCCCAAGCTCATCGATGCGAAAATCGCCGCGACGGGTTAAGCCCTCACCACCATTGGTCGCCTGGGACTGAACCGCGAACCAGCCATCGCCGTTGATTGCTAAATCCAGATCACGACCTGTCTGCTCAAGAACACCCTGCTCAAAGTCCACACCGGTATCTTCAATTACATTGTAGGCGCGGGTTTCCATACCCTCGCCGCGCAGGTAAACCGTTTGCGCTTCGATGAGGTCCGCCTTGAAACCCGTAGTCGATGCGTTCGCCAAATTGTGGGCGTTTGCCGCTTGCGCGAGCATCGTCTCTTTTGCACCCGCGGCGGCTATGTAGACAAAATGATCCATGCGCTTTTAGTCCCGACTCCTTGGCTTATTACCGGAGGTTGATCACGGTCTGAGTGATTGCATCCGCTGCCTGAATCACCTGCGCATTCGCTTGGAAGTTACGCTGGGCAATGATCAGATCCACAAGCTCCTGCGTGATTTCCACATTTGAATCCTCAAGTGCCGCAGACTGAATAACGCCTAAGCCTGACGTACCCGGCCCGGAGACGTTGGGTGCTCCCGAAGAAAAGGTCTCGACCCAATTAGTGTCGCCGATGGGCTGCAAGCCGTTTTGGTTACTAAAGCTTGCCAAGGCAATCTGACCCAAGGCACGAGACTCACCATTGGTGTATCGGGCGAAAGCCACCCCGGACTCGTCAATCTCCAAGCCACGAAGCTGTCCTGCCGCAAAACCATCCTGAATAACGCTGGATACGGAAAAGTCCGTACCAAACTGCGTTGTCTGCTGCAGGTTAACGGCGAAGTTCTGAGCAGAAGCACCGTTAGAAATACCCGTAGCGTCGATGGGCGCCCAGCCCGTCACGTTAATGTCTGTCGCTGATGTGGGATCAAACTGACCATTGGAGGTGAAGGTCAATGTGACGGGGTCGCCGACAGTGCCACTACCCGGATCCTGGCTTTGGCCATCAATCAGCGAATACACCTCCCACTCATTCGGGTTAGTGGTCTTTACGTAATACAGGCTGAGCACATGGGGATTACCCAAGCTGTCATAAATCGTTGTGGAGGTAGTCGCATTGAAGTCCACTGGATTGGGTGACGTCGCAGGCACCGCAAAAGCGTCGTAGGGTCCGTTAGTCGCGAACCCTGTACCTGGGCTCACGTCTCTGGAATCCAGGTTACTGGTGAGACCTACCGCTGCGGTGGGATTGGGATCGATCAATGATGTATCAATCTGGATATCACCAAGCTGACCAGTGACATCTCCGCCACCGTCGACTTGGAAACCCTGCAAGCGGGAATTTTGGTTGGAAACCAGAAACCCTTCGTTATCCACCTGAAAGTTTCCGGCGCGCGTGTACTCAATGGCCCCTTCAACGCTCAGCTGGAAAAAGCCGTTACCGTTGATGGCAAGATCAAGCGAATTGTTGGTAAAAGTGATCGTGCCTTGCCCAAACTCCTGACTCACACCCGCCAGGGCAACACCCTGACCAATGGCATTCGAGCCAGCGCCTAGCAGGCTGGTTGCATACACATCGGCAAACTCGGCGCGAGACGCCTTAAAGCCCGTCGTCGACGCGTTGGCGATGTTGTTACTAATCACACCAAGGTCAGCGTTGGCCGCGTTGATGCCTGAAATTGCTGTACTAAACGCCATACAAACTCTCCTTCAAGAGTGATTATTAGAGAAACTGTTTAACTTCTTCGAGAGCAATGCTGCTGCCATTGCCGAGATTCAATGTGACGGCCCCTTGAGCACCATCAACGGCTACCGACTCCACTCGCTGATGCGCGAAGACCGAGACTGCGGTGCTTTGTCCACCCACGATCGCCTCGGCAGAGACACGATAAGTCCCCGGCGGCGCTAGTTCGCCTTGAGCGTTGCGACCATCCCAGCGCACCGGCAACTGCCCACCCTGAGAGGGAGGCAGTGCAGCGCTGTAAACGAGGCGCCCCGTCATGTCTTGTACAAAGAAGCTACCGCCAGCGTTACTGGATCCAAACTCCACCGTGGCGTCCAGCGCATATTCCATTTCGCCCTGGGCATTAGGCACTTCCGCCAATTCACCGAGATTGCTCTCTGTGGTTACGCTACGACCTACCAAGGCTGCCGCCTGCAAGCCCTGGCCTCCGGTCAAGGCGCTACTTAAACCGGCGAAATTCGCATTCAACTCATCAATCCCAGACACAGTGCCAAACTGCGCCAGCTGCCCCATCATGTCTGCGTTATCGTTGGGCTTTGTGGGATCCTGATTTTCGAGCTCGGCCACCATCAGCTCGAGAAAGTCCTGAGCATCCATGTCCTCGATAGAGTTTGCGGACTCATTTCCGAGCGGCGTGGAGGACGGGAATAGTTCGTTGATTGATGTTAGAGAATCCATGCTTCGTCGTTACTCCGAATTCAGTTATCGGCCAAGGGTGAGCGTTCGCAGAATGAGCTGCTTCGCGGTATTCATCGCTTCGATGTTGTCCTGATAGGAGCGCGAGGCCTCCATCATGTTGGTCATCTCTTCCACACTGTTAATAGCGGGGCGATAGATGAAGCCCTCGTCGTCAGCCATGGGGTGCGAGGGCACGTATTCTTTGACCGCGGGCAAGTCAGATTGCATAACACCGGAAACACGGACGCCAGAAACCGCGTCCATACCGTTTCCTGCTGTCAATTCGTTGAGCATGGTCTCGAACACCGGGTATTGAGCTCGGTAGGTTTCTTCAGCGCTACTGCTTACGGCATTGGCGTTGGCGAGATTGCTGGAGATGGTGTTGAGACGCGTGCTTTGCGCATCCAGTGATGTGGCCGCGACACTAATGGCGTTAAACAGACTCATAGTTCGATACTCGGTGAGAGTGCAGTACTCGTTGATTGTGCGTTGCTCATAGCAGTCACTCCTTAAACCTGTCCGCGGATAGCTGTGCGCAGTGCATTAATGCGGCCATCCAGCAGATTGAGGCTCGCCTGATAACGGATCGCGTTGTCCATGAAGGCAGCGTGCTCTCGTTGCGACTCCACAGTGTTCCCATCGAGGCTCGGCTGTGACGGCACTCGATACATCGGCTCGGCACTTCCCGGATCGCCCGCGGCGCTCATGTGTGCTGCGTGGGTTCGAGTCATACCCTCCTGCTGCCCACCCGCCTGACGCATGGCCGCTGCAAAGTCGATATCTCTGGCTTTGAACCCGGGAGTGTCCGAGTTAGCGATGTTGGCCGACAGCAATTCCGTCTTTTGGGCCCTGAGCGCCAGAACCTGTGGAGATATGCCGAGAGCGCTGTCTAGTCCTGCCATTTTCCTACCGTCCATAAAGTGTTCTGCATACATCCATTCAAAGACCGTGCCATAACTTTTTTACTATTAAATACAATAACTTAAGTTTATTCTGATGAGGCAAGAAGCGGCAATTTGCCACCTCGGCGGCAAGCATTGCCGTTGCCGTAGGTACTGAGTGTCCTCGATTGCCACCTCTCTTTTTGGTGGTGGCATGAAATCTGCTGCAGAGGCTCCAGACACAATTTAACGGCTGGAAGCGTCAGATAAATGACAGTTGTACTCAGAAAACGCGTAGCAAAGCATATAGACAGGCCGGTGCTCAGGCGCCGGGTCGGCGCCATCGTACTCTGCACGGCGTTTTTCTCAGGCGCGGTTCCGGCTGCGACCTCCGGTGCAACCCAACCTCACGACGACATTCTGAATGTCGTGGAATTTGCGGCGTTACAAGCGGCATCAGAGCAAGGACTTGATCAGGTTGAAGTTCGCGTACGCCCGCTAGATCAGCGCCTTAGACCAGCACTGTGCGATCGGGATCTCGAGATAGTTCGCCCCCACAATGGTCGTGTACTTGGCCCCGTAAGCTACGGCGTACGATGCAGCGGCAACGTACCCTGGACGCTCTATCTTCGCGCTGAAGTTAGCGCCTCTCTGGAGCTACCGGTCCTCACCAAAGCGCTGCCGCGAGGGACTATCCTCGCCCCCGACGACCTGAAAATGGTCACCCGCCGTATAAAGACTCAGGCAGCCGATGTAATCATCGATCCCGAGCTAGCGGTCGGCATGGAGCTCAAAAGACCACTGTCAGCCGGGTCCACCTTACGCCACGGTCATGTTGACCTGCCGGAACTCGTGACCCGGGGCCAGATGGTGACGCTTGTTGCAGGGGGCTCAGGCATCGAAGTACGCATGCAAGGCAAGGCCATGGGCAGCGGCGCTCAAGGAGATCGCCTGCTGGTGACCAACCTAACGTCAGGTAAGCGCGTTGAGGGGCTGGTACTCTCCGACGGCAGCGTGCGAATACCGTGATGGAGCTCTCAAGCCTCGCTGATAGGTACAGCAGTTTAAAGTGCTCGATGTGCTAAACTTTTGACGCTTTCGGTCGCTATATAGACCAGAAGCAACGTGTGTATCGCGTCCCTCTTCAAAATCGAGGAATGCAACCGGATGGAAGGGCAATGAACCCCGTAGAAGGCAACGTCAATATTCGACAGACCCGCAGCGACACCGATCAGGTAAGTCGTCGTGGATCTGCTGTGGACGGCGCCAAGACTAACGAGTCTCAACCCAGCGTCGCCAGCGGCGAGTCCGTCTCTATCACTAGTACTGCGTCGGAACTGCTGTCCCTGGAAAATCAGTTACGCGAATTGCCGGGCATCGATCAGGCACGCGTAGACACTATTCGCGAGGCCATCAGTAACGGCAGCTACGAGGTGGATCCTGCCCGTATCGTAGACAGCCTGCTCCAAAGCGAAGCCGATCTCGGTTAGATCACGAGAATCAAGCCGCGCATGAGCGCCGACTCCACAAACCTCCGCACGCTTTTACAAGCCGAATTGGGCACTCTCAAAGCCCTCCAAGAAGCACTATCGGCTGAGTATCAGGCGCTCATCAGTAACGCTGTTGACGAACTTGAGGCCGCGATCGCGGCGAAGAACGACGCTGTGGCAGCGCATCAATCCCAGCAGCAACAGCGCTTAGCATGGATGCGTGGATTGGGATTGGGGGCCGAAAGTTCGCTGAGTGATCTCATCACTCACTGCAAGGGCGACAAATCTGATGAGCAGCTTAGAGATGAACTCGCCGAGATTGCCACCCAGTGTCAGGAAAGCAATCGGCGCAACGGAGGCCTCATCCTCCGCCTGCAGGAACGCACCCGAGGTGCTCTGGATGTGCTGCGCCAGGAGGACGGCGGCGCCGATCTGTATTCGCTCAGCGGATCACGGGAGCACCAAAGCGATGGACGCACCCTAGGTAAAGCATAGCTTCGCTCCACACCACCCACACTGCCACCCGAAAACGGTAAGACCTCAGATCTACCCCCTGCCAGTTATCTGACAACAGTCCCGATTTATCGGATTTTTGACGCCAATCATGCGACAGATTCTTGTCGCAAACGGTGCCACTGAATAAAATTTCCCCAAATTCTCAAAAAAACCCGCCAAAAGCGCCTAAAGTCTAAAAAAATAACTGGCACACTGCTTGCTAGTACAGTCTTGACGCAAACAACGACGGTTTTAATCCGGCGGCGACGAGGCCAAAGCAATGAAGAAAGTCATTCCTCTTCACAGCAAGATCGACAACGAACAGCTACCGACGACGAGTACAGCAGCGTCCGTGTCGACGAGCGAGGCTATCGCCGAACAGCCGGGCCGCTGGAATGAGGGCGCGGAACAACAATTACTCCTAATGCAGCGCGTGATCGGCAACAACAATGTCGAATCAATCATCTCGATATTCTACAGCTGGTGTGCTGATCTCGGTCTCGCGGAAGGAATGACCTACGAGACCTTGGGTGAAGTCGATAACATCCGGCTTGGTAACCGACGTCATCACAGCGCCAATTACACTCTCGTCCTCGACAAGACGGACTTAGGCAGAGTCTCCCTCTGTCGTCGCGAGCGCTTTAGTGAAAGTGAGCTACTGGCCATAGAGCAAGCCCTTGGCATTATCGCTCGTTGCCTTCGCACAGCCATCGATTATCAAACCCTTGAAGCATTGGTAACACAAGACCCGTTGACCGGCTTTGGCAACCGCCTGTCGCTAAAGACCTGGATCGAGCGCGAGATGTCGCGAACCCGACGTCACAACAGCCCCCTGTCATTAATGATGATTGACGTCGATCATTTCAAGAAGATCAACGACACACTAGGGCACCTTGGCGGTGACCATATCCTCAGAACCATTGCCAACGCCTTCAAAAAGAGCATGCGAGGCTCGGACCTTCTGTTTCGCTATGGCGGTGATGAATTCACAATCCTGCTACCCCACACCGACGCGGAAGGCGCGCACGAAGCCGCCAAACAAATTCGTGAGAACCTAAAGAGCATCACGAACGAGGAATTCGGGCTAGATGATGCTGATGATGCCCTGCGGCCTGACGTGAGCATTGGCATCGCCGGCTATCAAGCGGGAGACACTGAAAACACTTTGCTTCAACGCGCCGATACACACCTGTATCACGCCAAGGCCAATGGTCGCGGAGCCGTATGCAGCAACGTGTAAACAATCTTTGGCTTAGTGAGCAACTCATCGAGGCCGTCGCCTCACGGCCAGTGGTCAACGAAAGCTCCACCCTTAACGCTATAGACAGCCACGCACCCAAGCAGGCAGTACTGCACTCGACCAGTCAGAGCCACCGAAAAATGTGGCAGCACCTGGCCACAGCGCTGCTTCTCATCGGCAGCGCAGCTTTCAGCTATCTCGCCTGGAGTCAGTCCGAGTTAATGGGCGTAAATCAGCCAACTTTCGGAGCTGTTGTGGATCTTGCCGGTGAAAACGTGCCGAGAGACATATCCCCCGGCGCGCAGTCCATCGATCGATCCCAGGTAAACGAATTGCGGGTAAAAAACCGAGACCTACAACTTCGAATCGCGGAGCTCGAAACAGCCTTGAGCGAGTAAACAGCCCTGAGCGAGTGAACAGCCTTGAGCGGGTGAACAGTCCCTAGAGCAAAGAACCTAACATCTCTTTCCGAAACGGCACCAATCCCGCGTTATCACCCTCGCGAACTTTGTTCGCCCAGTCTGGATTCGCAAGCATCGCTCGTCCGACCGCCACCAGATCAAATTCATCAGCATCCAGCCGCGCGATCAGGTTATCTAGTGATGCTGTCTCGGCCTCTCTAAAGCCCGTCTCACCCGGCGTAGGAATAAAATCAGCGTTCAAACCAACACTGCCTACCGTAATTGTGGGCTTACCGGTGATCTTCTTGGTCCAGCCTGCAAGATTGAGATCTGACCCTTCAAACTCTGGCTCCCAAAAACGACGCTGGGAACAATGAAAGATATCCACACCCGCTTCTGATAGCGGCGTCAAAAACTGTTCCAGCGCTTCCGGTGTCTCCACAAGGCGGGCGCTGTAGTCCTGTTGTTTCCACTGAGACCAACGCAGCGCGATTGGGAAGTCAGGCCCCACAGCAGCGCGGCAGGCTGCAATAATTTCGCAGGCAAAACGTCCTCGGTTATCCAAAGACCCCGCATAGTGATCGTCCCGCTGGTTTGTGCCCTCCCAGAAAAACTGGTCGATCAGATAACCATGAGCGCCGTGCAGTTCGATGGCATCAAACCCGCATGCCTGAGCATCCCGTGCAGCATCAGCAAAGGCCTTAACAACGTCGCGTATGTCTTCTTGGGTCATCACATGGCATCGGACTTTTCCGGGAACTCCCATCCCCGATGGTGCATATCCCGGCACGTCGCCTTCGGGTGGCGTACCCGCGCGGCGTACACCGCCGACATGCCACAGCTGGGGTGCGATTTTTCCACCTTCGGCGTGTACGGCTTCAGCAACCCTCTTCCATCCTGCAAGACGTTCTTCGCCCCAGAAGTAAGGCACATCTGGATACCCGCTCGCGGCGATATGATTGACACAGGTGCCTTCAGTAAAAATCAATCCTGTTCCACCTGCAGCATGGCGTCGATAATATTCCACAACATCGTCGTTAGGTACGTTCCCGGGTGACATACTACGAGTCATCGGCGCCATCACAATGCGATTGGGAAGCTCAAGCTTGCCCAGAGTGAACGGCTGAAAAAGGATGCTGTTATCTGACATAGAAACTCCGTAATAGGGGCTGAAAGAAGGGGATGAGGCGCTACTATCCACACTTACTACCGGCAGGCAGGTAAGCCTGTAAACCCGATTCCCGGCGCGCGAAGCGTAGCCCAGCGATGCTGCAATTGCCATCTAAGCAGCGCAAAGCTGCGTATCAAGTTCTGTATTCTGAAGTGACCCACGCATGCGCGCTATCTACTGGTTTCGCAACGATTTGCGACTACACGATCACCCCGGACTCGTTGCCGCCGCCCAGGCAGACGAGCTCCTGCTGGTCTATTTGTGGCCACTCCAGCGCCCCTGGTGCAACACGCAGGGGATGGGCGAGCAGCGAGAGCGTTTTATTACCGAGAGCTTAATTGCTCTCCATGAAGATCTTCAGCCCCTGGGACAAAAGCTCCTTGTGCTGCAAGGGTCTCCAGAGCTGGTCATACCCGACCTCATCAGGGACTACGCGATCGATGAGATACATGCCAGTAAGTGCGCGGGAAGTTACGAAACACGCGCTATCAGGGTGCTGCGAGATCGCCTAGACATCCCCGTGCTGGAACACTCGGGGAACACGCTCTTTAATCCAGCAGATATTGCTGAAGTATGCCCGGAGCTCCCCGACAGCTTTTCGCCCTTTCGACGGAAAGTAGAAAAGCATCTTAGCCCTGTTGCGCCGACCAGAGATTTACCGCAACTCCCGAAGCCACCCGCGGTGGCGTTTCATCGTATTCCCGAAGCACGCACCAAAGCGCCTCTGGGTCTTCCCCTGCGCGGCGGACGAAGTGCCGGACAGCGCCGCTTGCGACAGTTCATTGATAGCGGCGACCTGCGGATCTACAAGGAAACGCGAAATTGCCTCGATCCGATGGAGGGAAGCTCCACTCTATCTCCATGGCTTTCCCTCGGCTGCCTTTCTGCGCGGGAAGTAGCTGCGTCAGTTCAAGAACACGAAGAAGAGGCTGGCGCCAACGAATCTACCTACTGGATGGTATTCGAACTGTTGTGGCGCGAGTATTTCTTCCACCGAGCAATTCGAGATGGCGTAGCGCTTTTTCGTCATGGCGGACACCAGGGCGCGGTATCGCGATGCACTTTCGAACCCCGGAATTTCGCACGCTGGTGCGCAGGCGACACAAACCATCCCCTGGTCAATGCACTCATGCATCAGCTCGTTGCTACAGGATGGATGAGCAATCGTGGACGCCAAATTGCCGCAAGCTGTCTGATACATGATTTTGGCATCGACTGGCGCTACGGCGCTGCGTTCTTCGAAAAACATCTCATCGACTATGACGTGGGTAGTAACTACGGAAACTGGCAATATATTGCCGGCGTTGGCGCCGACCCACGGGGTGGCCGCGCGTTCAACATAGAGAAACAAACCGCAGCCTACGATCCAGAGGGCGTCTTCGTGGCCAAATGGGATGGTCAGCGACCAACACAGCCCATGTACGTGACGGATGCCGCGGACTGGCCCATCACGCCATCAGGATCATGAGAGCACGCAAACAGAGTAAAGAGCCATCCAAGGGTCGACGGCAATCAAAGAATCCAAAGCCTGAAAAGATCTGCCCGGTCTGCGATCGACCGTTTCATTGGCGGGCACGCTGGAAAAACAACTGGAACGAGATCGTTTACTGCTCACGACGTTGTTCAAGCGAGCGAGGCCGGCGTGCTAAAGGCGTCTCGTCGATCGCCTAGTCCAGAATCGTCGCCAAAATTCGATCGCCCCACTCGACTATGGCCTGTCGGTCGTCAGACGCGCGCTTCTTCCAACCACCCACAATGAGACCCATACGGGAGTTCTTAGTGAGATAGTCCTGATGGCGATCGATGAAGTGCCAGTAGAGGCTGTTGTAGGGACAGGCATTCTCGCCGGTGGTCTGTTTGGGGTCGTAACGACAAGCTGAGCAGTGATTACCCTGGCGCTGGATGTATTTCCCTGACGCGGCGTAGGGCTTGCTGGCCATCAAGCCTTTATCTCCATGTAAGGCCATACCCAGCGTGTTCGGCAGCTCAACCCATTCAAAGGCATCCACATAGACCGCTAGATACCAGTCGCACACTTCGCCCACGTCCAGCCCCGTGAGGAGTGCAAAGTTGCCAATCACCATTAGACGTTGAATATGGTGCGCATAGCCAAGATCCAGGCTTTGAGTTAACGCCTGCGATAAGCAACGCATATCCGTATCACCGCTCCAGAACCAACTGGGTAAAGGACGCGAGGCGTCGAAGGTATTACGTTCTGCGTACCCGGGCATAGCGTGCCAGTAAATCCCCCGGACGTACTCGCGCCATCCAAGAACCTGCCGGATAAAGCCTTCGGCTCCCGCAAGAGAACAGTGCCCCTCTCGCCAAGCACTCTCAACCTGCTTACACACCGCTAGTGGTTCCAATAAACCGATGTTGAGATACATGGAAATCAGCCCATGAAACATCCAGGGTGATTCTTCGGCGAGGGCATCCTGATAGGTCCCAAAGTTTTCGAGGGCATAATGACAGAACCAATCAAACTGAGCCTGCGCGTCGACAGAGGTCACCGCCAAGCGAAAATCGCTCAGCTTCCCGGGGTTGTCTGGAAAGTAATCTTCGACAAGTTCGATCACATCAGCTGTGATCGTATCGATCGCAACAGAGGGTCTCTCGGGCACCTCTACCTGCGAACGCCATCCACTTCGATTGTCAGCGTCGTAGTTCCATTTTCCGCCTTCGGGCTCTCCGTCAGAATCGAGGAGTAAGTTGTAGCGACGCCGCATCTCGCGATAAAAGTACTCCATACGGAACTGTTTGCGCCCATCCGCCCAGGATTCGAAATCCTCGACAGAAGATAGAAAGCGATCATCATCCTGAATGACAACCGACCCATCCAGCTTTGCCCCCCAACTCTGCATCTCGACCAAAAGACGATACTCGCCGGGCGCAGTGACCAAGAGGGCTTCCGCCCCAGAATCCGCGAGAGCTCCTTCTACCGCTTCGAAGAGTGACGCCACGCCCTCATCAAAGGATCGATAAACGACGTCAAAACCCCGCTCGCGCAAGGCTTCCGCAAAGTGACGCATTGCGCTGAATATCAGCACGATCTTGTGTCGGTTGTGTTTTACATAGCCGGCCTCTTCAGCAACTTCGGCCAACAGAATGCAATCCCGCTCGGGATCTGCATTTACAAGTACGGGGTTGGCCAGCGATAGCTGGTCACCGAGAACCAATCGCAGCGTTTGTTTACTCACGATCGAATCAAAGCCAACGCTGCATCAGTTCGTTCACATTCACTCGCGCATTCATGCGGGCGGCAAGCATAAAAATACCACCAAGCTTGCGATGAAAGTAAACAACGTCTGTTGGAGGGGCGTGCCAAAAGTCGGCGTACTCCGTTGCGCTTTTGCCGAGAGCTGCCAAGCGTTCCGGCATCGTGGAGCTACCAAAATCATAAAGAACATCTTCTCGAAGCGGCTCCAGTGCCAGTAACAACAGCTCCAAGACAAGTTCGCGGTAGCGTGAGTCTTCATCGCCCATGGAGTAACCTACTTTCTCGGCCGCAACGGTCATCGCATCTCTGTCGCCATGCACTGCGGCGACCGCGAGCTTGCGATAATTGCTAACGAAGCGTGCTTTGAAATCTCTGGTAGCCCCAAAGTCCAGCAATACGATTTCGCCACTAGACCAACGGTACTGATAATTGGCAAAGTTGGGATCTGTTTGCACCATTCGCAACTCAAAAAGCTCGGTGAGAAGCAGCTCTACCAATGCAGACACCACCCGATCTCGCTCTTCCTGTGAACGCCTCGCGATAGCATCAATGGGGCCGCCGGACACATAGCTCATCGCAAGAACATTCTTACGGGTCAGCTCGGGCACGAGCTCGGGCAAGACGAAGCGCTCATCATCTCCCAGGACTTCATTAAATCGGCGAAGAAACTCCGCTTCTTTTAAATAGTTAGCTTCATCTTTAAGCTGTCGTTTTGCGTCGTCCAGTAGAGGCTGGATGTCGGCCTCTTCGGGCAGCAGTCCAGAGATACGAAGAACCGTAGCGATGTTATCTACATCACTCGCGATACTTTTGCTTACCCCCGGATACTGAATCTTTAGCGCAAGCTCCTTGCCGTCATGAGCGACGGCCCTGTGTACCTGCCCAATCGATGCAGCGGCAATGGGATAGCGATCAAAGATTTGAAACTCGCTCTCCCATTCACTGCCATAGGCCTCGCTCATGGCTCCTTCCAGCTGTGAGTCAGGCATGCTTGTTCCATCGGAGCGCAAACTCGCCAGAATATCTGTGAGTTCCTTCGGCAGTAACTCTCCGGAATCCATAGACAGAATTTGTCCCAGCTTCATCGCGGCGCCACGCATCTCCGATAGCTGCTTGGTAACCCGTCGAGCGTTTCCCGGCGTCAAAAGCAGATCTCGCTTGCTAGGCCGATTACCTGCGCGAAGTTGCCGTGCCCCTTCGGCGAGCATGCCACCTGC